>NZ_JBEXSX010000048.1:0-77774 GCF_040613835.1 Streptomyces sp. NPDC006207
ATTCCGAACCCGGAAGCTAAGCCTTTCAGCGCCGATGGTACTGCAGGGGGGACCCTGTGGGAGAGTAGGACGCCGCCGAACAAATTTTGAGCCCCAGCCCCTGAGTTTCGACTCGGGGGCTGGGGCTTTTCTGCGTTGTCCCGCAATACGCAGAGCCGGCCGTAGGCAGGAGGGGGCAGCTGTTCCCTCCTGCCTACAGAGCCCTTCGTCTTCGTCTCCTACAGTCGGCCGGCGGCCTTGAGGGCGAGGTAGGCGTCCGCCAGCGCCGGTGCGATGTCGGAGGGCGGGGCGTCGACGACGGTGATGTTGTGCCGGGAAAGGCGCTGGGCGACGCGGCGGCGTTCAGCTCGTGCCTGTTCGGCGGCCGCAGCCGCGTACACGGCGTCGACGCTGTGACGGCCCTGCGCCATCTCTTCGATGCGGGGGTCCGCCACGGAGGCGATGAGGACCTCGTGGCGGTGGGTGAGCTGGGGAAGGACGGGCAGCAGGCCCTCTTCCATCGGGGCGGCGTCGAGTCCGGTGAGGAACACGACGAGCGAGCGCTGTGTGGCTCGTTGGAGGACCGTGGCGACCAGACCGCGGGCGTCGGATTCGACGAGTTCTGCCTCGAGCGGTGCCATGGCGTTGACCAGGGCGGGGAGCATGTCCCGGGCCGCACGGCCCTGGACGGAGGCACGTACGCGGCGGTCGTAGGCCAGCAGGTCGACGCGGTCGCCGGCACGGCCCGCGAGGACGGCGAGCAGCAGGGCGGCGTCCATGGCGGCGTCGAGCCGAGGGGCGTCGCCGACGCGGCCGGCGGCTGTGCGGCCGGTGTCGAGGACGATGAGGATGTGGCGGTCGCGTTCGGGGCGCCAGGTGCGGACGGCGACGGTGGCCCGGCGTGCGGTGGCCCGCCAGTCGATGGAGCGGGTGTCGTCGCCTGGGATGTACTCGCGGAGCGAGTCGAACTCGGTGCCCTGGCCCCGGATGAGCGCGGAGGTGCGTCCGTCGAGCTCTCGGAGGCGGGCCAGGCGCGACGGCAGGTGTTTGCGGCTGTGGAAGGGCGGGAGGACCCGGACCGTCCAGGGGACACGGTGGGAACCCTGCCGGGCGGCCAGGCCGAGGGGTCCGTAGGAGCGGACGGTGACGCGTTCGGGGTGCCGGTCGCCGCGGCGGGTGGGGTGCAGGGTGGTGGTGACGCGGCGGCGTTCGGCTGACGGGATGATCAGCCGGTGACGCGACGCGGCCACCTCGGTACCCGGGTACCAGCTGCTGGGCGGCCAGGCGTCGCGGAGATCGGCGCGCAGCGGGCGCCGGCTGGGGTTGGTCACGGTGAGCACGACCTCCGCCGTTTCGCCGAGTCGAACTGATGTGTCACCGGATCGGGTGAAATGGAGCTTTCGTACTGGCGCGGCGAGCGCAAGGTCGCACAGAATTCCGAACAGAAGGATGCCTTCGACGAGCAGGATGCCGCTCCAGCCGGGGAGCAGCAGACCGACGGCGAGGGCGCCGAGGGCGGCCAGCAGGGCGGTGCGTCCGGTGAGTGCCATGGTCGGTCGTCGCCCGTCTCAGCGCGGTACGGGGACGCGGGCGAGGACCGAGGTGATGACCGAGTCGGGTGTGGTGCCTTCCATCTCGGCTTCGGGCCGCAGCTGGATGCGGTGCCGGAGCGTGGGGAGGGCGAGGGCCTTGACGTCGTCGGGGATGACGTAGTCGCGGCCGGTGAGCCAGGCCCAGGCGCGGGCGGTGGCGAGCAGGGCGGTGGCTCCCCGGGGGGAGACACCGAGCGTCAGAGAGGGGGATTCACGGGTGGCTCGGCAGATATCGACGATGTAGGCCGTGATGTCGGCGGAGACCGACGTCTTGGCGACGGCGTCCCGGGCGGCGTCGAGGTCGGCGGGGCCGGCGACCGGCCGCAAACCGGCGGAGTCCAGGTCCCGGGGGTTGAAGCCGTCGGCGTGGCGGGTGAGCACGTCGATCTCGGTCTCGCGGGACGGCAGCGGGAGGATCAACTTCAAGAGGAAGCGGTCCAGCTGGGCCTCGGGGAGCGGGTAGGTGCCCTCGTACTCGACGGGGTTCTGCGTCGCGGCGACGAGGAACGGTTCGGGTAGCGGCCTGGGGATGCCGTCGACGGAGACCTGGCGCTCCTCCATGGCCTCCAGGAGGGATGCCTGGGTCTTGGGCGGGGTGCGGTTGATCTCGTCGGCGAGCAGCAGGTTGGTGAAGACAGGGCCTGCCTGGAAGGAGAACTCGGCTGTGCGGGCGTCGTAGACGAGGGAGCCGGTGATGTCGCCGGGCATCAGGTCGGGGGTGAACTGGACCCGCTTGGTCTCCAGTTGGAGGGAAGCAGCCAGGGCGCGCACGAGGAGGGTCTTGGCGACTCCGGGCACGCCTTCCAGGAGGACGTGACCCCGGCAGAGCAGGGCCACGACCAGGCCGGTGACGGCCGGGTCCTGGCCGACGACGGCCTTGGCGATTTCGGTGCGCAGGGCCTCCAGGGAGGCACGGGCGCTGTCGGCGGTCGGGGCGGCGCTCACGGGGTTGCTTTCCTCTCGTTGAGAAGGACGCGGCGTTCCAGTGCGTCGAGGTCGTCGGCGAGACGCAGCAGGGCCGCGTCATCGGGGGGAGGCGGACCGTGGAGCAGGCTGTGCGGGTCGACGGAGGGGTCGTCGAGCCGGGCGGCCACCGCGGTGGCCAGGGCGGCCGGGTCGTGGGCCTGGGACGGAGGGATGCCGACCAGCGGGGCCAGCCGGTCGCGTGCGGCGGTGCGCAGCACCTCCGCGGCCCGGCCACGGGCACGGCCGTGGCGGTAGAGGCGGGCACGTCCCTCGGTGGCCTCCGCCGCGCGGACGGTGGCGGGCAGCCGCTCGGCGACGACGGGCCCGAGGCGGTGGGCGCGCCAGAGGGCCGCGAAGGCGGCGGCGATGAACAACTGCAGGACTGCCCAGTTCCAGCCGTCGGGGATGAGGTCGAGGAAGCTTTGCTGTCCGCCGCCGAAGGCGGAGGCGTCGGTGAGCGAGGGGAGGTACCAGACGAGCTTCGGGTGGGCGCCGAGGATCTGCATGGCGAGCGAGGCGTTGCCCTGCTCGGCGAGGTTCTCGTTCTGCAGGAGGGTGTGGGTACCGAGGACGACGGTGTCGCCGCCGTTGGCCGCGGGCAGCCGCAGCAGGGTGAAGTCGCCCCGGGCATCGGGGTAGCAGTGGTCGGCGCCCCGCGAGGACGTCGCATACCCGCTGCCGCCCATTTCGGCGGAGCCGGCGGTGCGGGCGGCGGCCAGGTCGCACCCGGGCTCGAGGACGTGGACGGGGACGGGCCCCGTGTAGCGGACGCCCGGGGCGAGCCGTCCGATGGAGGGCTCGCTGGGGGAGAGGAGGACGACACGGCCGCCCGCGCGCTCCATCGCGCCATGTACCACGTCCTGCTGACGCTTCGTCAACAGGTCGGGCACGGTGACGAGGACGGTGGTGTCAGGTCCGGCGGCGGCCAGGGCCTCGTCGGTGGTGGTGACGACCGTGGTGGTCACACCTTGGTCGTGGAGGAGTTGAGCGACGGCCCGGCTGCCGGACGGGTCGGGAGAACGGGGGTCGAGTGCGTCATGGTTCTCACCGGAGCGCGCGGCGGCGTACAGGATGCCGAAGACGATCAGGACGAGGAACGCCACGAGCAGGGTGCGCGAGCGCGTCCACAGCTGGCCCGCGGTCGGGGAGGCCGACGTGGTGGCCGGGGTGGCTGCCTGTGGCGGAGACAGGGTGTCGGTCACGGGCGGGAACCTCCGGCGGCCGCGCCGCTGTCGGCCAACCGGGGCTTGGTGCTCTGTATTTCGATATCGAGTACGCGCAGGGCCGCGTAGGCGACAGGGGTGCCCGGGCGGTCCCCGTAGGTGACGTCGTCGAAGGTGCGGGCGGCGTCCGCGAGGCGGGCGGCGTGGCCGGGGAGGGGACGGCCCGCCTCGGCGGCCGCCTCGTCCGCGGTCCGGCCGGGGCGCGGGTCGAGCAGGGCCCGTTCCTCCAGGGAGCGCACGATCGCGCGCATCCGTTCCTGGACGGCCTCGCTCCACCGGCCGTGGTGCGCGTGTTCCTCGGCGGCGGCCCGGTGCTCGGCTGCGGTCCGGGGGGCGTCGGCGAACAGCCCGGTGCCGGTGGTGGGTTGCGCGCGCAGCCTGCCGAGCCGCAGGCGCAGGGCGACGACCAGCAGCACGACCACGACGATGATCGCCACCACGCCGACGGTGCCTCCGGGGGTGACCCCGGAGGCGGCTTCCATCAGGTGGGAGACCTTCTCCCAGAGCCAGTTCAGGGCGCGTTCGAACAGGCTCGGGTCGTCGCGGTGGTAGATGCCCTTGGACAGCTCGTCCTCGGCGGCCTCTCGGGCGGGGCCGCGGGGAATGGTGACCGGTACGTCCTCCCCCGACACCGGCATCAGCCCCCGGTGGCTGAGCTGTTGCCGGGTGCGCCGCTCCCGCCGAGGGCGTCGGCATAGCCGGGGACACCCGCGGCGCGGGCCAGTTCGATGTCGAGGGCCTCGCGACGGATCCGCTGATCCATGTAGAGCAGGGCGGTAACGCCGGCGTTGATGGGGAAGGTGATGGTGGATCCGATGACGGCGCCGATCCCGATGACGATCAGGTACGTCCAGCCGAGGTTCGCCTGGTCGCCCGACGCGAAGGACGACAGGCCGTCGCTTCCGGTGAAGATGCCCGCCAGCACGAAGGGAATCTGGATGATCGACGAGACGATGTAGACGAGGATCATGGTGAGCAACTGGATGCCCAGAATGCGCCACCACGACCCGCGGACCAGCTTGGCCGACCGGGCCATGGACTTCAGGACACCCTGCTTCTCCAGCATGAGAGCGGGTGAGGAGAGGCTGAAGCGGATCATCAGCCAGACGATCACGCCGAGGGCGACCACGCCGCCGAGGAGGGCCAGGCCGACACCAGCGCCCGTGGCGCCGCCGGCCGCGACGAGGATCCCGGGGACGATGCCGACGGCCATGATCCCGGCGCCGATCAGGGTGAGCAGCAGCGTCAGCCCGAACAGGCGCGGCAGCTGGCGGCGGGCATCGGACCACGCCTCGGCCAGGGTCACCTCGCGGCCGAGGACGGCCCGGCTGACGACCATGGTGAGCATCGCCGTGGCGATCACCGTTCCGAGGAGGGTGGTGACCAGGGCGAGCCCCCCGGCGGCCAGCGTGCCGCCGACGGCGTTCATGACGTCGCTGAACGAGGGGTCGGTACGGCCTTCCAGGGAGTTGAGCGTCTCGCTGTCGTCGAGCATGAACCCCTGGAGCAGCAGCATGGCGCCCTGGGTCAGCAGCGAGACCGCGAAGGAGATGGTGAGCACGGTGCGCCAGTGCGCGCGCATCGTGGAAACCGCGCCGTCGAGGATCTCGCCGACGCCCAGCGGACGCAGCGGGATGACACCGGGCTTGGGGGACGGCGGGGCACCCCAGTGCGGCTGCTGCCAGCCGGAGGGCGCGGGGCTGCCCCACACCGGGCCGCTGGGCGGAGGCGGGGCGCCCCAGCCGCCTGCGGTCTTCCACTGGCCCGCGGGCGGCTGCTGCTCGGACCAGTTCTGCGGCGCAGCGTCCTGCGGCGCACCGGGGCCGTCGGTGCGGCCCGGTTCGCCGGAGGGGGAGGATCCGGGCGAGGCCCAGCCCGGAGAGTCGTTCATCGTCGCTCCTTCGCTACTGCGCTACCTACTCGTCCAACGGCGGGACGGTGGCCATCGTGCCATGGGCGAAGCGGGCTTGTACCTGCGGATGCGGAGTGCCGCAACCGTTCAAAACGTGCTGCCGTTCACGGCAGACTGAGCAGATGGGTGATCAGTACGTGGTAACTCTGGCCAATGATTCCAAGGGCAACCCTGACGAGCCCCTCCCGGCGCTGCGCTGGGAGGAGCCGCCGGAGGGCCCCGTCGTCGTCCTCCTCGACCAGACCCGGCTGCCCGCCGAGGAAGTGGAGCTGGTCTGCACCGACGTCCCCGCCCTTGTCGAGGCCATCCGCGGCCTCGCCGTGCGCGGCGCCCCGCTGCTCGGCATAGCCGGCGCGTACGGCATCGCCCTCGCCGCCGTCCGCGGCTACGACGTGGACGAGGCCGCCGAATCCCTCGCCCACGCCCGGCCCACCGCCGTCAACCTGGCCTACGGCGTCCGGCGGGCCCTGGCCGCCTACCGGGCCGCCCTCACCGGCACCGCCGGGGGCGACCCCGAACGCGCCGCCGCGGCGGCCCTGGCCGAGGCCCGCAGCCTGCACGCCGAGGACAAGGAGGCCAGCGCCGCCATGGCCCGCCACGGCCTCCAGCTGCTCGCCGAGCTCCTCCCCGGCGGCGGCTACCAAATCCTCACCCACTGCAACACCGGTGCCCTCGTCTCCGGCGGCGAGGGCACCGCGTTCGCCGTCGCACTCGCCGCCCACCGCCAGGGCCAGCTGCGCCGCCTGTGGGTCGACGAGACCCGCCCCCTGCTCCAGGGCGCCCGCCTCACCGCCTACGAGGCCGCCCGCTCCGGCATGGCGTACACCCTGCTCACCGACAACGCCGCAGGCTCACTCTTCGCCGCCGGCAACGTGCACGCCGTCCTCATCGGCGCCGACCGCATCGCCGCGGACGGCTCCGTCGCCAACAAGGTCGGCAGCTACCCACTCGCCGTGCTCGCCCGGTACCACAACGTGCCCTTCATCGTCGTCGCCCCCACCACCACCGTCGACCAGGGCACCGCCGACGGCCCGTCCATCGAGATCGAGCAGCGCCCCGGGCACGAGGTGACCGAATCGGCCGGAAACCCGGTGGCACCCCTCGGCACCCAGGCGTACAACCCTGCGTTCGACATCACACCCGCAGGTCTGATAACGGCAATAGTCACCGAAAACGGCGTGGTTTCGCCGGTCACACCCGATGCCCTGGCAGCTTTGTGCCCGTCTCGTGCTCCAGGTCACGATCAGGTAATGGGATGATGGTCGCTATGAAGGGACGCGTCCTGGTCGTCGACGACGACACCGCACTGGCAGAGATGCTTGGCATCGTGCTGCGCGGAGAAGGTTTTGAGCCGTCGTTCGTGGCCGACGGTGACAAGGCCCTCGCCGCATTCCGTGAGACCAAGCCTGATCTGGTCCTCCTCGACCTCATGCTCCCCGGACGGGACGGCATCGACGTATGCCGCCAGATCCGGGCCGAGTCCGGGGTCCCCATCGTCATGCTCACCGCGAAGAGCGACACGGTCGACGTCGTCGTGGGCCTGGAGTCCGGGGCCGACGACTACGTCATCAAGCCGTTCAAGCCCAAGGAGCTCGTCGCCCGCGTGCGGGCCCGGCTGCGCAGGGCCGAAGAGCCCACGCCGGAGCAGCTCACCATCGGTGACCTGGTCATCGACGTGGCCGGCCACTCGGTCAAGCGGGACGGCCAGCCCATCGCGCTGACCCCCCTCGAGTTCGACCTGCTGGTCGCGCTCGCCCGCAAGCCCTGGCAGGTCTTCACCCGCGAAGTGCTACTCGAGCAGGTCTGGGGCTACCGGCACGCCGCCGACACCCGCCTGGTCAACGTGCACGTCCAGCGGCTGCGCTCCAAGGTCGAGCGGGACCCCGAGCGCCCCGAGATCGTGGTGACCGTCCGCGGCGTCGGCTACAAGGCCGGACCGGGCTGACGTGGCCACCGCGTACGAGCGTGAGCGGATGGAGAGCCGGCACGCGGACCCCCTGACGGGTCTGCTGCCGGTGCTCCGCTCGTTCGTGCGCTGGGCCCGGCGGCCCCTCCAGCCCGCCGCCCGGCTCTGGCGCCGCAACATCCAGCTGCGCGTGGTCGCCACCACCCTGCTGATGTCCCTCGGCGTCGTCCTGCTCCTCGGCATCGTCGTCATCGGGCAGGTCAAGAACGGACTGCTCGACGCCAAGCGGCAGACCGCCCAGAGCCAGGCCGTCGGCGGCTTCGCCGTCGCCAAGGAGACGGCCCGCAGCGCCCCCGACACCGGCGGCGCCGGAACCGACAGCCAGCACAGCCCCGACACCGCGACCTGGCTCAACGACCTCGTCGACGGACTCGCCAGCAGCGGCCAGGGCGTCTACTCCGTCGTCGCCCTCAGCTCGGACACCTACAGCGCCAAGGCGGACAGCCCCGGCACCCACGCACCCCGCGGCTCCGGCGGCGTCTGGCCCGAGGAGAGCGTGCCCGCGGACCTGCGTCAGGCCCTCGACGAGCGGTCCGACGTCTTCGAGCGCTACATCTCGATGAAGAGCGACAGCGAGCCCGACGGCGAGCCCGCCCTCATCGTCGGCCAGCGCCTCAGCGACCCCAACGGCAACCCCTTCCAGCTGTACTACCTCTTCCCCTTCGACCAGGAGGAGAAGACCCTCGGCCTGGTCAAGGGCACCCTGGCCACCGCCGGGATCTTCGTCGTCGTGCTGCTCGGCGCCATCGCCTGGCTCGTCGTCCGGCAGGTCGTGACGCCCGTCCGCATGGCCGCCCGGATCTCCGAGCGGCTCGCCGCCGGACACCTCCAGGAACGCATGAAGGTCACCGGCGAGGACGACATCGCCCGCCTGGGAGAATCCTTCAACAAGATGGCGCAGACCCTCCAGGTCAAGATCCAGCAGTTGGAAGACCTGTCCCGGATGCAGCGCCGCTTCGTCTCGGACGTCTCCCACGAGCTGCGCACCCCGCTGACCACCGTCCGCATGGCCGCCGACGTCATCCACGAGGCACGCGAGGACTTCGACCCCGCCACCGCGCGCTCCGCCGAGCTGCTGCAGAACCAGCTCGACCGCTTCGAGTCGATGCTCTCCGACCTCCTGGAGATCAGCCGCTTCGACGCCGGCGCCGCCGCCCTGGAGGCCGAACCCGTCGACCTGCGCGACGTCGTGCGGCGCGTCGTGGACGGCGCCGAACCGCTCGCCGAGCGCAAGGGCAGCCGCATCGTCGTCCTCGGGGACGAGCAGCCCGTCACCGTCGAGGCCGACGCCCGCCGCGTCGAACGCGTCCTGCGCAACCTCGTCGTCAACGCCGTCGAACACGGCGAGGGCCAGGACGTCCACGTCCGCATGGCCTCCGCCGGAGGCGCCGTCGCCGTCGCCGTGCGCGACTACGGCGTCGGCCTCAAGCCCGGCGAGGCCACCCGCGTCTTCAACCGCTTCTGGCGCGCCGACCCCGCCCGCGCCCGCACCACCGGCGGCACCGGCCTCGGCCTGTCCATCGCCTTGGAGGACGCCCGCCTGCACGGCGGCTGGCTCCAGGCCTGGGGCGAGCCCGGCGGCGGCTCCCAGTTCCGGCTGACCCTGCCCCGTACCGGCGCCGACAGCCTGCGCGGATCACCGATCGCCCTCGAACCCGAGGACTCCCGCCGCAACCGCGACCTCGCCTCCGCGCTCTCCCACCGCGGCATGCCCGCAGGTGCCACCGCGCTGGACGCCGCCGCGTCCCCGGCCTCCGCGCACCACGGCTTCCCGGCACCGCGCTTCGCCGCGCCCGCCATCCCCTCGATGCCGCTCAGCCCACCACGTCCCCCGGCCGCCGACCCCGCGGCCCTGCCCGGCAACGGCGCACGGGTCGTCGGGCACCGCGCGGGCAGCGGGACGGTCACCCACCCCACGACGACAGCAGACCAGGCGCGGGAGGACGAGGACTGATGCGTGCGAAGGGGGGCGGCCTTCCGAGGCCGGCCGCTGCGGGCGTGCTCCTGTGCGGACTGGTGCTGCTCACGGGCTGCGCCTCCATGCCCAGCAGCGGTGAGGTGCACAAAGTCGGCGGCGGCGAGAAGCACGCCGACACCGACGCCCAGGTCCGGGTCTTCGGCGTCAAACCGCAAGGCGGCGAGAACCCCCGCGACATCGTCAACGGCTTCCTCGAAGCCACCACGAGCGACGAGGCCGACTACGCCACCGCCAAGCTCTACATGACCAAGGACCAGGCCAAGCGCTGGAAACCCGAGTCCGGGATCACCATCCTCGCCGGCGGACCCTCCCAGGTGCAGGAACCCGGCGCGATAGCCGACGGCAAGGACGGCGGCAGCACCCAGATCACCCTCACCGGCGACAGGGTCGCCACCGTCGACGGACGGCACGCCTACCGCGCCGAGGACGGCTCCTTCAGCACCGGCATACGCCTGACCAAGGAGAAGGGCGAATGGCGCATCGCCGGCGTCGGTGACGGCCTGGTGCTCAGCGAGGCCGACTTCCAGCGCTTCTACCGCTCCGTCGACACCTTCTACTTCGCCTCCCCCGGGCCGGGCCCCGAGGAGGCCGCCGCCGGCCGGAACGCCCTCGTCGCCGACCCGATCTACCTGCGCAAGCGCATCAACGCGCTCAGCACCACCGTCAACGCCCTGCTCGCCGGACCCACCGACTGGCTGGAACCGGTCGTCGTCTCGGCGTTCCCCACGGGCATCCGGGCCACCAAGGTCGAGATCGAGGACTCCCAGCGCGTGACGGTGACGCTCAACCGGTCCCCCGGTGGCGACGGTGCCCGGTGCGAACGGATGGCCGCCCAGCTGATCGAGACCGTCCAGGGCATGTCCTCCACACCCGTGCCCTCGGTCGAACTCCAGGGCCCGGACGGCCGCAGCCTGTGCTCGCTCCGGCGCGACGACGCCGGAGCGTACGCCCCGGGCAAGCTCGTGGGGGAAAGCCGGGAGCAGTACTTCATCGACGCGGACCACCACCTCGTCAGCCTCAGCGGCGCGGACACCCAGCCCACCGCAGTGGCGGGCCCCCTCGGCACCGGCCCGTTCAAGATGGGCTCCGCCGCCGTGCGGCGCGACGAGCAGTACGCCGCCGCCCTCAGCGAGGACGGGGCGAGCCTCTACGTGACCGGGCTGAGCGCCGACGCCCAGCTCGGCCCCGTCGTCCTGCGCAGCCAGGCCACCGACCCGAAGAACCGCCTCACCACGCCCAGCTGGGACGGCTACGGCGACCTCTGGATCGCCGACCGCAACCCGAAGCAGCCGCAACTGCTGATGCTGCGCGACGGCGCCGGCACCCCCGTGCCCGTCGCCGTGCCGGAACTCGGCGACGGGCGCATCGAATCGCTACGGGTCGCGGCCGACGGCGTGCGCATCGCCCTGCTGGTCCGTGACGGCGGCCACACCACACTGCGGCTCGGACGGATCGAGCGCACCGGGACCGCCGACGACCCGCGGATCACGGTGGCGGAGCTGCGCAGCGTCGCGCCGCAGCTCGAAGACGTCAAGGCGGCGTCCTGGGCCGGGGTCAGCCGGGTGGTCGTCGTGGGACGCGAGGCCGGGGGAGTGCCGCAGATCCAGTACGTGGACGCGGACGGCTCGGGCGCGTCCACGCCGAGCCTGCCGGGCATCAGCGGCGTGACGTCGGTCGCGGCCTCGGAGCGCCAGGACAAGCCGCTGCTCGCGGAGCTCGACGGCGGGGTCTTCCGGCTACAGCCCGACTCCAACTGGAAGGAAGTCGCGCCCAAGGCCAGCTCGCCCGTCTACCCGGGCTGACCGGCCGGGGCGCCCTCCTCGGGCGTCTGCGTCGAGTGGTGATCGCGCGGTGATCGTGCGGCGGCGGAAGTTATCCACAGGCTGGGGACGGACCTGGTGGACATCGCCCTTTCCCGGGATCGTTGACTCATGCGGGGAGCACGGGCAGCACGGGGGCGGCAGGGGCGCGGGGGACGGCGGAGCCTGTGGGGGGCCCGTGGGATGCGGTCATGGTGGCGGGAGATCTCGGGGCTGCTGCTGCCGGCCGAGTGCGCGGGGTGCGGGGCGCCGCGGACCGTGCTGTGCGACGAGTGCGGCGCAGCGCTGCACGAGCCAGGCGCCCGGCAGGTCTGGCCGGACGCGCCGCCCGATGGGCTGCCCGCCGTGTGGGCGGCGACCGTCTACGCCGACCAGCCGCGCGCGGTGCTGCTGGCACACAAGGAGCGCGGCGCGCTGGGGCTGGCCCGCCCGCTGGGCGAGGCCCTGGCAGGTGCGGTCTACGCCGCGGTGCGGGGAGGGGGTGGGGGAGGGGCCCCTGAGACGCGGCACCCGGAAGGCGCCCTCGCCCTCACCCCCGCACTCCCCCCGCTCCTCCTCGTCCCCGTCCCCTCCTCCCGCCGGGCCGTCGCGGTCCGCGGCCATGACGCGACCCGCCGCCTCGCCCTCGCCGCCGCCGCGGACCTGCGGCGCGACGGGCTGTCCGTCCGGGTGGCCGCGGTGCTGCGGCAGCGGCGTGCGGTGGCCGACCAGTCGGGCCTCGGCGCCCGCGACCGGCCCGCGAACCTCTCCGGCGCCCTGACGGCCGTGCGCGGTGCCGGCCGCCTCCTGGGGACCGTGCCCGTGGTGCTCGTGGACGACCTGATGACCACGGGCGCCTCGCTCGCCTCTGCGGCCCAGGCGGTCGAGGACGCCGGGGGCCGGGTCCTGGCCGCGGCCGTGGTCGGCGGCCCGGCGCCGCTACGCCACCCGGCGGGCGCTGCGGGCGCTGCGGGTGATCCGGGCGCGTCGGGCGCTCCGGGAGGCGGGGAAGGTTAGGTGCCCCGGGCGGCCCCGACGCGGAAGGCCGGGGTGGGCGGGACCCCTGCCACGGGCCGGGCAGACGGCCGGCCGGACGGCCGAACAGGTGGCCGAACGGGAAGCGGGATCCGAAGGTCAGAGCGGATCTCGCAGGTCGCACATGGGGCATTTCACCCGAAGGGAGGTATAGCGCTTCTGGGGGTGCCGACCCCGGGTCCGCGGGTCTATGTTCGGTGGTGAGGGGCGGCGGCGCCCGCTGTGGGCCGCCGTTTCACGGACCGCGGGATGTGGTTCACCCATAGTTCAGTGGGTGAATATCTGTCTCGCGGGGGAGGAGGAGGTGAGAGTCGCGGCTTCGCAGCCCGGGAGCCTCCGAGCGCGCGGAGCGGCAACGAACGTCGACGCCGGGCGGGACCTGGTGCCCGCCGGCCTCAGCGCAAGGGATCGTCCCGTGAGACCGAGGCGATCCGGGAACGGAGTTCTGCGTGGACATCGTCGTCAAGGGCCGCAAGACCGAGGTGCCCGACCGGTTCCGGAAGCACGTGAACGAGAAGCTGGAGAAGATCCAGAAGCTCGACGGCAAGGTGATGAGCCTCGAGGTCGAGGTGTCCAAGGAACCGAACCCCCGGCAGGCAGACCGTTCCGACCGGGTGGAGATCACGCTGCGCACCCGTGGCCCGGTGATCCGGGCCGAGGCCGCCGCGACCGATCCCTACGCGGCGCTCGACGTCGCGGCGAACAAGCTTGAGGCGCGGCTGCGCAAGGCGGCCGACAAGCGCCGGGTGCACCGCGGCGGCAGCCGTACACCCATGAGCGTGGCGGAGGCGACGGCCGGACTGGCCATGACCGAGTTCAACGGCACGCCGACCGGCGGGGAGACGTCCACAGGCGTGCCCACCACCAAGATCGGCGGCTGTCTCGAGGTCCAGGGTGAAGGACCCCTGGTGGTTCGCGAGAAGACGCACGCGGCAGCACCGATGACGCTCGACCAGGCCCTCTACGAGATGGAACTGATCGGGCACGACTTCTACCTGTTCATCGACTCCGACACGGAACAACCGAGTGTCGTCTACCGGCGGCACGGCTACGACTACGGCGTCATCCACCTCAAGGCGGACCCTTCCGTCGAGGATGCGCCGGCCGGCGCGGGCGGAGCGCTCAGCCGGTGAACTAGGGGTCAGGGGCGGCGCTCCCGGGCGGGAAAACGACCATCGCCTGGGGGCGCTGCCGTGCTCGGGCATGGAATCATGGCCGGACAGCCAATGCACGGGCCGCAGCGCCCGGTTGGCCTGGCACGGACAGTGCGACTACCACGGGCGCCGGCCCGAGGGGGAGGAACCGATGGCGGACAGCTTCGAGCCCGCGCCGGCCGTTGGCGCGGAGCCCGGTCCGGGCGCCGCGGGGGAGGCGGGCGTCGCCGGTGCGCCGCGCAAGGAGCCGATCAGGGTGCTCGTGGTGGACGACCACGCCTTGTTCCGCCGGGGGCTGGAGATCGTGCTCGCGCAGGAGGAGGACATCCAGGTCGTCGGCGAGGCGGGGGACGGCGCGGAGGCGATGGAGAAGGCCGCCGACCTGCTGCCGGACATCGTGCTGATGGACGTGCGGATGCCGAGGCGGGGGGGTATCGAGGCGTGCACCTCCATCAAGGAGGTGGCTCCCAGCGCGAAGATCATCATGCTGACGATGAGCGACGAGGAGGCGGACCTCTACGAGGCCATCAAGGCCGGGGCGACCGGTTACCTCCTCAAGGAGATCTCCACCGACGAGGTGGCCACCGCGATCCGCGCGGTGGCGGACGGGCAGTCGCAGATCAGTCCGTCGATGGCGTCGAAGCTGCTCACCGAGTTCAAGTCGATGATCCAGCGCACGGACGAGCGCCGGCTCGTGCCCGCCCCCCGGCTGACGGACCGTGAGCTGGAGGTGCTGAAGCTGGTCGCCACCGGCATGAACAACCGGGACATCGCCAAGGAGCTCTTCATCAGCGAGAACACGGTGAAGAACCACGTGCGGAACATCCTGGAGAAGCTGCAGTTGCACTCGCGGATGGAAGCGGTGGTGTACGCGATGCGGGAGAAGATCCTCGAGATCCGCTGAGTCCGCCCGGTCAGGAGAGGGCTTCGGCCAGGGCCGCGGCGAGCTTGGGGTCGTCGAGCCGTTCGACGCGGACGCTGTCGCAGCCGACCCATGTGGCGGCCTCGCGCAGTGCCTGCGCCATGGGCTCGACGGCGCGTGCGGACTCCAGCGAGACCTGACGGGCGATCAGGGTGCTTCCCTCGCGGGCCGGGTCGGCGCGGCCGACCAGCCGGCCGCCGGCCAGCAGCGGCATCGCGAAGTAGCCGTGTATGCGCTGGGGCTTGGGGACGTACGCCTCCAGGCGGTGGGTGAAGCCGAAGATGCGCTCGGTGCGGGGCCGGTCCCAGATCAGGGAGTCGAAGGGGGAGAGCAGGGTCGTGCGGTGCCGGCCGCCGCGGGAGGCTTCGGCGAGGGCGGTGGGGTCGGCCCAGGCGGGCTTGCCGCCCCAGCCTTCGACCTGGACGGGGACGAGCCCGGTGTCGGTGATGACCGAGTCGACCTGTTCGGCCTTGAGCCGGTGGTAGTCGGCGAGGTCGGCCCGGGTGGCGATGCCCAGCGCGGCGCCGGCCTGGGCGACCAGGCGGCGCAGGCATTCGGCGTCGTCGATGTCGTCGTGGAGGAGGGCGTCGGGAACCGCCCGCTCGGCGAGGTCGTAGACGCGTTTCCAGCCGCGCCGCTGGGTGCAGACGACCTCGCCGGTGTCGAGCAGCCACTCCACCGCGATCTTCGTCTCCGACCAGTCCCACCAGGGGCCGCCGTTCTTGGCGCCGCCGAGTTCGGTCGAGGTCAGCGGGCCGTCGGCCTTGAGCCGGTCCAGGACGGCGGCGGTGGAGCGGTCGGCGTCCTGCAGCACGTGCCAGCGGTGGCCGCGGGCCCGCCGGGCGCGGCGGCGGAAGGCGAAGTGCGGCCATTCCTCGACGGGGAGGATGCAGGCGGCGTGCGACCAGTACTCGAAGGCGTGGTTCTCGGTCCAGTACGCGGCCTCGACCGCGGTGCGGCCGACGGCGCCGAGGCGGGCGTACGGGATGAGCTCGTGGGAGCGGGCGAGCACGGAGATGGTGTCGAGCTGCACCGCGCCCAGCCGCCGCAGGACGCCGCGGACGCCGCCGCGGCGGTCGGGGGCGCCGAGGAAGCCCTGGGCGCGCAGGGCGGTCCGGCGGGCGTCGTCGGCGGAGAGGGCCACGGGCGTCGTCATGGGCCCACCCTAGGAGGCGCCACTGACAATCCGGTCCGGGCCTGGCCGCGGGGCCCGTCCCGGGGGCCCGCGGCCGGGCCCGCCGCCGCGGTCACCCGCCCTGGTGCGGGAGGTAGGCGGCCCCGCCGCTCAGGCCGAGGTCGGAGGGGAGCAGGGAGCCGATCCACGCGTCCCGCCGGGTGCCCTGGTGGACGATCTTGGCGCGCATGGTGCCCTCCATCCGGAAGCCCGTCTTGAGGGCGACCGCGCGGGAGCCGGCGTTGCCCGCCTCGGCGTACCACTCCAGGCGTTCCACGCCGAGCTCCTCGAAGGCCCAGCGGGCTACGGCGCGGGCGGCTTCGGCGGTGAGGCCGCGGCCGCGCTGTTCCTTGGCGGTCCAGTAGCCGAGTTCGGCCTGCCGTTCCGCGCTGTTGAGCTGGGCCAGCCGCACCAGCCCCATGGCTCCCACCAGGCGTCCCTCGTCGCGCGTGGTGACGGCGAAGTTGTAGACGGTGTCGTCGCGCCAGCCGTCGGGGCAGGTCCGGGTGACGAACTCCTGCGCGTGCTCCTGGGTGTACGGGGACGGCACCGGGGTCCAGCGCGGGATCTCCGGGTCCTGGCAGGCGACGCGGACGGCCTCGGCGTCGTCCGGTCCGAAGGGGCGCAGGACGAGGCGGTCGGTGGTGAGGGTTATCGGCTCCATGCGTCGGAGTATCCCCGAGGCAGGGGTGCGGTCTCGACCGGAAAAGACCGGATCGGGACGGCGGTCGGCGGGGAGAACCGCCCGGCTTGGTGACGGACCTCCCGGCCCGCTGGTGTCCTCGCTTACGATGGCCGTTGCAGCGGGGTGTGACCTGCTGTGCCAGCGCGCGAAACCGTGCCAGGCCCGACCGGCAAGGAGCCAGCCTACGTGTCCGTCCTCAACAAGATCCTGCGTGCAGGCGAAGGCAAGATCCTGCGCAAGCTGCACCGCATCGCGGACCAGGTCAATTCCATTGAAGAGGACTTCGTCAATCTGACGGACGCCGAGCTGAGGGCCCTCACGGACGAGTACAGGGAGCGCTACGCCGACGGCGAGAGCCTGGACGACCTGCTCCCCGAGGCGTTCGCCACCGTCCGCGAGGCCGCCAAGCGCGTCCTGGGTCAGCGGCACTACGACGTCCAGCTCATGGGTGGTGCGGCGCTGCACTTCGGCCACGTCGCCGAGATGCGCACCGGCGAGGGCAAGACCCTGGTCGGCACGCTGCCCGCCTACCTGAACGCGCTGTCCGGCAAGGGCGTGCACCTGATCACCACCAACGACTACCTCGCCGAGCGCGACTCGGAGTGGATGGGCCGGGTGCACCGCTTCCTGGGCCTGCAGGTGGGTTGCATCCTCGCGAACATGACCCCGGCGCAGCGCCGCGAGCAGTACGCCTGTGACATCACCTACGGCACCAACAACGAGTTCGGCTTCGACTACCTGCGCGACAACATGGCGTGGTCGCAGGAGGAACTGGTCCAGCGCGGTCACAACTTCGCGATCGTGGACGAGGTGGACTCGATCCTGATCGACGAGGCCCGTACGCCGCTGATCATCTCCGGCCCCGCGGACCAGGCCACGAAGTGGTACTCGGACTTCGCCAGGCTGGTGACCCGCCTGAAGCCGGGCGAGGCCGGCGCCATGGGCAAGGCGGAGACCGGTGACTACGACTTCGACGAGAAGAAGCGCACCGTCGCCATCCACGAGTCCGGTGTGTCCAAGGTCGAGGACTGGCTGGGCATCGACAACCTCTACGAGTCGGTGAACACCCCGCTGGTGGGCTACCTGAACAACGCCATCAAGGCCAAGGAGCTCTACAAGAAGGACAAGGACTACGTCGTCATGGACGGCGAGGTCATGATCGTCGACGAGCACACCGGCCGCATCCTGGCCGGCCGCCGCTACAACGAGGGCATGCACCAGGCGATCGAGGCGAAGGAGGGGGTGGACATCAAGGACGAGAACCAGACGCTCGCCACGATCACCCTCCAGAACTTCTTCCGCCTGTACTCCAAGCTCTCGGGCATGACCGGTACGGCGATGACCGAGGCCGCGGAGTTCCACCAGATCTACAAGCTCGGCGTGGTCCCGATCCCGACCAACCGCAACCTGCAGCGCAAGGACCGGGCGGACCTGATCTACCGCACCGAGGAGGCGAAGTTCGCGGCGGTCGTCGACGACATCGTCGAGAAGCACGAGAAGGGCCAGCCGGTCCTGGTCGGCACCACCTCGGTCGAGAAGTCCGAGTACCTGTCGCAGCAGCTGAACAAGCGCGGTGTGCCGCACGAGGTGCTCAACGCCAAGCAGCACGAGCGTGAGGCGTCGATCGTCGCGCAGGCCGGCCGCAAGGGCGCCGTCACGGTGGCCACCAACATGGCCGGCCGTGGTACCGACATCAAGCTCGGCGGCAACCCGGACGACCTGGCCGAGGCGGAGCTGCGGCAGCGCGGCCTGGACCCGGTGGAGCACGTCGAGGAGTGGGCGGCGGCCCTGCCGGAGGCGCTGGAGCGTGCCGAGGCGGCGGTCAGGACCGAGTTCGAGGAGGTCAAGGAGCTCGGCGGCCTGTACGTGCTGGGCACCGAGCGCCACGAGTCGCGGCGCATCGACAACCAGCTGCGCGGCCGCTCCGGCCGTCAGGGCGACCCGGGCGAGTCCCGCTTCTACCTCTCCCTCGGTGACGACCTGATGCGCCTGTTCAAGGCGCAGATGGTGGAGCGCGTGATGGCGATGGCCAACGTGCCCGACGACGTGCCGATCGAGAACAAGATGGTGACCCGCGCCATCGCCTCCGCCCAGTCGCAGGTCGAGCAGCAGAACTTCGAGATCCGCAAGAACGTCCTGAAGTACGACGAGGTGCTCAACCGGCAGCGCGAGGTCATCTACGGCGAGCGCCGCCGCGTCCTGGAGGGCGAGGACCTGCACGAGCAGGTGCGTCACTTCATGGACGACACGATCGACGACTACATCGCGATCGAGACGGCCGAGGGCTTCGCCGAGGACTGGGACCTGGACCGGCTGTGGGGCGCCTTCAAGCAGCTCTACCCGGTCACGGTGACGGTGGAGGACCTGGAGGACGCGGCGGGCGACCGGGCGGGCATCACCGCGGACTTCATCGCGGAGATGGCCAAGGACGACATCCACGAGCAGTACGACGCGCGTGAGCAGCAGCTCGGCTCGGAGATCATGCGCGAGCTGGAGCGGCGCGTGGTGCTGTCGGTGCTGGACCGCAAGTGGCGCGAGCACCTGTACGAGATGGACTACCTGCAGGAGGGCATCGGCCTGCGGGCGATGGCGCAGCGCGACCCGCTGGTGGAGTACCAGCGCGAGGGCTACGACATGTTCAAGGCCATGATGGACGGCATCAAGGAGGAGTCCGTCGGCTACCTGTTCAACCTGGAGGTCCAGGTCGAGCAGCAGGTCGAGGAGGTGCCGGTGGAGGCCGGTGCCCCGCAGGACGCGGCTCCGACGCTGGTCAAGCAGGACGCCCGTCCGGAGATCCGGGCCAAGGGCCTGGAGGCCCCGAAGCGGGCCGACCGGCTGCACTTCTCCGCTCCCACGGTGGACGGCGAGGGCGGTGTCGTCGAGGGCGACTTCGAGAGCGACGCGGGCCCGGAGTCGGACGGCATGACGCGGGCGGAGCGCCGCCGCGCGGCCAAGGGCGGCCGGCGCCGCAAGAAGTAGCCTCCGCGCGTTCCGGGGCCGGATTCCTGCGGGGGTCCGGCCCCGGGCCTTTGCCCCGGCGCGGGTCACTGCGCCTCGACGGCGGCGCAGCGCCATCCGGTGCCCGTGACGGTGCCGGTGCCGCCTCCGGCGCGTGCCGGGCCCTCGCGGCCGGCGCGCTCCAGGCGGAAGGCGAGGGCCCGCACGACGTGCGGGGTGAGCAGGACGACGGCGCTGGCCTCGACGGCCGTCCCGTCCGGGACGGGGCAGACGCGCGGCGGCCCCAGCAGCCGCGGCAGGTGGCCCCGGGAGACGTAGCGCCAGTCGGCGCGGGCGCCCACGAGGTCCCAGAGCCGGTCGTAGGCCTCGGGCTCCATCCGTCCGGCGAGGCTGGTGATGGGCCGCCGTCCGGTGAGGACCTCCAGCAGCCGTCCGGCGAACCAGACGTGCGGTGGCAGGGCGGTGACGTGCCGTGTGGGTGCGGACGTGGACGCGGGCATGGGTGTGAAGACAGGCATGGTGTGGACCCCCGTGGTCTACCGACTGGTAACCGGGTTCTAAGGGGCCGGGCGCCGCTGCGGGAAGCGGGGCCCGCGATGTCCGGGGGGCGGTGCGGGATTCACCTATCAGGGGTGGTGCGCCCGTATGCTGACGCCATGCGCGTCTACATCCCCACGACCCTCCCAGGCCTGGCCGAGGCGCACAAGGCGGGTGAGCTGGGCCCTGCCCCGCTGGACGCCTTCGCCGTCACCCCGAGCCTGCGCGAGTGGTACGTCTCCGACGACATCGAGGAACTGGAGTACGCCGCGCTCACCCGCGCCGCCCAGGCCTCCCTGCGGCAGCTGGCGGCCACCCCGGACGCGCCCAGGCGGCGCGTCGTGGTCGCGGTGGACGTCGCCGACGGCGCCGTCTCCTTCGACCCCGACCGCGGCCTGGACCCCTCCGCGCTGGGCGCGGTGCGCCTGGCCGCGCCCGTGCCGATGGCCAGGGCTGCCGCCGTCCACGCCGACGCCGACGAGGCCGAGCAGGACGTCACGGCGGCCGCCGACGCCCTCGGCGCGGCCGACGCGGGCGACGACGACGCCCGCTTCACCGTCGACGGCGCCGAGGACCACGAGCTGCTCTGGTACGCCACCCAGGAGATCCCCTCGCTCATTGCGTGAGGTGACCGTACGAATACGCCGCGAGTGGATTTGACCTGGGCACTTGCCTTGAGGACATGGGGTCTGGGTACGGTTTCGGGTGTGAACGCGCATCTCGTGTGGGACTGGAACGGCACGCTGCTCCATGACATCGACGCGGTGATCGAGGCGACCAACGCCTCCTTCGCCGAGATCGGGCTGCCGCGGATCACGCTGGAGCGTTACCGCGAGCTGTACTGCGTGCCGGTCCCCCTGTTCTACGAACGGCTCATGGGCCGGCTGCCCACCGAGGAGGAGTGGGAGGTGATGGACGACATCTTCCATCGCCACTACTGGACCCTCGCCGGTACGTGCGGCCTCGCCGAGGGGGCGGCGGAGATCCTGGCGCGGCGCCGCTACGAGGGGCTGACGCAGTCGCTGTGCTCCCTGGCGCCCCACGATCAGCTGATACCGATCCTGCGCACGCACGGCATCGAGCACCACTTCCTCCGGGTGGACGGCCGTACCGAGGGCAGCCACAGCGGCAAGTCCGAGCAGATGGCGCGGCACGTCGCCGCGATGGAGGGCATAGCGGCGGACCGCATCGTGGTGATCGGCGACGCCGTCGACGACGCGGTCGCCGCCAAGCACGTCGGGGCCATGGCGGTGCTCTACACGGGCGGCTCGCACAGCCGGGCCAGCCTGGAGACCGCGGGGGTGCCCGTCGTGGACAGCCTGGAGCAGGCGGTGGAGACCGCCGAGGCGCTCGTCGCCTGAGCCTGAGCCGGCGCCTTCACTGAGCCCCAGCCCAGCCCAGCCCAGCCCAGCCCAGCCCCGGCCGCGCGCCCGGGTCCCCGCCGGGGACCCGGGCGGCCGTCCGTCAGGTCACCGGCGCCTTGGAGCGCAGCACCGTGAGGAACTCGCGCATCCACGCCGGGTGGTCCGGCCAGGCGCGCGAGGAGACCACGACGCCGTCGACGACGGCCTCGGAGTCCTGGAAGCTCGCCCCGGCCGCCTCCATGTCCATCTCCAGCGCCGGGTAGGCGGTGACGCGGCGCCCGCTGAGGGCGCCGACGGCGGCCGTCAGCAGGGGGCCGTGGCAGATCTGCGCGACGGGCTTGTCGGCGTCGAAGAAGGCCTTGAGGACCTTGCGCAGCTCCGGGTCGTTGCGCAGGTACTCCGGGGCGCGTCCGCCGGGGACGACCACGGCCGCGTACGCGCCGGGGTCGACGTCCGCGAAGGACAGGTCGGCCGGCCAGGTGTACCCGGGCTTCTCGGTGTAGGTGTCGAAGCCCTCCTCGAAGTCGTGGACGACGAACCTGAGCTTCTTGCGGCTGGGGGCCGCGATGTGCACCTCGTACCCCTCCTCGAGGAGCCGTTGGTACGGGTACATGACTTCCAGCGATTCCGCCGCGTCGCCGGTCACGATCAGGATCTTGGTGGCCATGGCTGGGTGTCCCGCCTCTCGCCGTCTGCTGTCCGTCTGCTCTGCTGTCCGTCCGCTGCGTGCTGCCGTCCCGCCCCGTGGTCTCGTGCTGCCGTCCGGCGCGCCGTCGTGTGAACGTCTCGATACATCTCCGCGACGTTCCCCTCCTCAACCTGCACCCGCCCGGCCGGACTGTCCAGTTCGTCAAAGATTGGTTCGTGGTTTTGTACACAAAGAGCCCCTGACAGCCCCCCCGGACGTAGCGATAGCCTTACAGCGTGATCAGCGCTGATCCACCGATCACCATCACCTACGTCACGCAATGGCGCGCGACAGGAGCATGAGGAAATGCAGACCAAGCTGGACGAAGCAAAGGCCGAGCTGCTCGCACGGGCGGCCCGGGTAGCTGAGAACAGCCCGGCGGGGGGACAACCTGGCCAGGGCCTCGAGAAGGAGGCGCTGGAAGCCTTCCTCCAGCGCTACTACCTGCACAGCGCCCCGGAGGACCTGCTCGACCGCGACCCGGTGGACATCTTCGGCGCCGCCGTGTCCCACCACCGTCTCGCGGAGCTGCGCCCGCAGGGGACGGCCAACGTCCGCGTGCACACCCCCTCGGTGGAGGAGAACGGCTGGACGTGCAGCCACACGGTCGTCGAGGTGGTCACCGACGACATGCCGTTCCTGGTCGACTCCGTCACCAACGAGCTGTCCCGGCAGGACCGCGCGATCCACGTCGTCGTCCACCCGCAGATGCTGGTGCGCCGTGACGTGACCGGGAAGCTGCTGGAGGTGCTGGACGCCGCGCCCGGCGACGGCGCCGGTGTGCCGCACGACGTGCTGACCGAGTCCTGGATCCACGTGGAGATCGACCGCGAGACCGACCGCGAGGACCTGAAGCAGATCACCACGGACCTGCGCCGCGTCCTGTCCGACGTCCGCGAGACCGTCGAGGACTGGCAGAAGATGCGCGACGCCGCGCTGCGCATCGCCGACGAGCTGGCCGCGACCCCGCCAGCGCTGCCCGAGCAGGAGGTCGGCGAGGCCTGGGAGCTGCTGCGCTGGCTGTCCGAGGACCACTTCACCTTCCTCGGCTACCGCGAGTACGCGCTGACCACGGAGACCACCCCGGAGGGCGAGGAGGACGTGCTCACCGCCGTACCCGGCACCGGCCTGGGCATCCTGCGCTCCGACCCGCAGCACCGCGTGGAGGAGTCCGAGAGCGGCCAGGCGGTCTCGCCGTCCTTCAACCGGCTGCCCGCGGACGCCCGTAAGAAGGCCCGCGAGCACAAGCTGCTGATCCTCACCAAGGCCAACAGCCGCTCCACCGTGCACCGCCCGTCCTACCTCGACTACATCGGGGTGAAGAAGTTCGACGCCGACGGCAACGTCGTCGGCGAGCGCCGCTTCCTCGGCCTGTTCTCCTCGGCGGCCTACACCGAGTCGGTGCGCCGGGTGCCGGTCATCCGCCGCAAGGTCCAGGAGGTGCTGGACGGCGCCGGTTTCTCCCCTGACAGCCACGACGGCCGCGACCTGCTGCAGATCCTGGAGACCTACCCGCGCGACGAGCTCTTCCAGACCGGCCCGGACGAGCTGCGCGAGATCGTCACCAGCGTGCTGTACCTGCAGGAACGCCGCCGGCTGCGGCTGTTCCTGCGCCAGGACGAGTACGGCCGCTACTTCTCGGCGCTGGTCTACCTGCCCCGGGACCGCTACACCACGGGCGTGCGGCTGCGGCTGACCGACATCCTCAAGGAGGAGCTGAACGGGGTCACCGCGGACTTCACCGCCTGGAACACCGAGTCGGTGCTCTCCCGGCTGCACTTCGTGGTCCGCGTCGCGGCCGGCACCACGCTGCCGCAGCTGACCGACCGCGACGTCGAGCGGATCGAGAACCGGCTCGCCGACGCTGCCCGCTCCTGGGCCGACGGCTTCGCCGAGGCGCTGACCTCCGAGTGCGGCGAGGAGCGAGCGGCCGAGCTGACCCGCCGCTACGCGCACGCCTTCCCCGACGGCTACCGTGCCGACTTCACGCCCCGCGCGGCCGTCGCGGACCTGCAGCACCTGGAGCGGCTCAACGGCGAGGACTTCTGCCTCAGCCTGTACGAGCCGGTCGGCGCCGCCCCCGACGAGCGCCGCTTCAAGATCTACCGCACCGGCGCCCCCGTCTCGCTGTCCGCGGTGCTGCCCGTGCTGCAGCGCCTGGGCGTCGAGGTCATCGACGAGCGCCCGTACGAGATGCGCCGCGCCGACGGCACCCGCGCCTGGATCTACGACTTCGGGCTGCGCATCGACCCGTCGCTGGGCGACCTCGGCGACGACGCCCGTGAGCGCTTCCAGGACGCCTTCACCGCGACGTGGACCGGGCAGGCCGAGAACGACGGCTTCAACTCCCTGGTGCTGCGCGCCGGGCTGACCTGGCGCCAGGCGATGGTGCTGCGGGCGTACGCCAAGTATCTGCGGCAGGCCGGCACGGCCTTCTCGCAGGACTACATGGAGGACACCCTCCGCAACAACGTCCACACCACCCGGCTGCTGGTCAACCTCTTCCAGGCCCGGCTCTCCCCGGACCACCAGCGGGCCGGCAGCGAGCTGACCGACGCGCTGCTGGAGGAGGTGGACGCCGCCCTGGAGCAGGTCGCCAGCCTGGACGAGGACCGCATCCTGCGCTCCTTCCTCACGCTCATCAAGGCCACGCTGCGCACCAACTACTTCCAGCGCGCCGACGGCGGCAAGCCGCACGCCTACGTGTCGATGAAGTTCGACCCGCAGGCGATCCCGGACCTGCCCGCGCCGCGCCCGGCGTACGAGATCTGGGTGTACTCCCCGCGCGTGGAGGGCGTGCACCTGCGCTTCGGCAAGGTCGCCCGCGGTGGCCTGCGCTGGTCCGACCGGCGCGAGGACTTCCGCACCGAGGTCCTCGGCCTGGTCAAGGCGCAGATGGTGAAGAACACCGTCATCGTGCCGGTCGGCGCCAAGGGCGGCTTCGTCGCCAAGCAGCTGCCGGACCCGGCCGCCGACCGCGAGGCGTGGCTGGCGGAGGGCATCACCTCCTACAAGACCTTCATCTCCGGTCTGCTCGACGTCACCGACAACCTGGTCGGCGGGCAGGTCGTGCCGCCGGCCGACGTGGTCCGCCACGACGGCGACGACACCTACCTGGTGGTCGCGGCCGACAAGGGCACCGCGTCGTTCTCGGACATCGCCAACGAGGTCGCCACCTCGTACGGCTTCTGGCTCGGCGACGCCTTCGCCTCCGGCGGCTCGGTCGGCTACGACCACAAGAAGATGGGCATCACCGCCCGCGGCGCCTGGGAGTCGGTCAAGCGGCACTTCCGTGAGACGGGCCACGACACCCAGAGCGAGGACTTCACCGTCGTCGGCGTCGGCGACATGTCCGGTGACGTCTTCGGCAACGGCATGCTGCTCAGCGAGCACATCCGGCTGGTGGCCGCCTTCGACCACCGGCACATCTTCATCGACCCCGTGCCGGACGCGGCGACCTCGTACGCCGAGCGCCGCCGGATGTTCGAGCTGCCGCGTTCCTCGTGGGCGGACTACGACACCAAGCTGATCTCGCACGGCGGCGGTGTCTTCCCGCGCAGCGCCAAGGCGATCGCGCTCACCCCGCAGATCCGCAAGGCGCTCGGCATCGAGCAGCCGGTGGCGAAGATGACGCCGGCGGACCTGATGAAGGCGATCCTCAAGGCCCCGGTGGACCTGCTGTGGAACGGCGGCATCGGCACCTACGTGAAGGCCGCCACCGAGTCCCACCTGGACGTCGGCGACAAGGCCAACGACGCGATCCGCGTGGACGGCGGCGAGCTGCGCGTCAAGGTCGTCGGCGAGGGCGGCAACCTGGGCCTGACCCAGCTCGGCCGGATCGAGTTCGCCCAGACCGGCGGGCGGGTCAACACCGACGCCATCGACAACAGCGCCGGCGTGGACGCCTCCGACCACGAGGTCAACATCAAGATCCTGGTCAACGCGGTCGTCGCCGACGGCGACCTGACGGTCAAGCAGCGCAACTCGCTGCTGGCGCAGATGACCGACGAGGTCGGCGCCCTGGTGCTGCGCAACAACTACGCGCAGAACGTGGCGCTGGCCAACGGCATGGCCCAGTCCGCCAGCCTGCTCCACGCCCACCAGCGCTACCTGCGCAGGCTGGTCCGTGACGGCAAGCTGGACCGGGCCCTGGAGTTCCTGCCCTCCGACCGGCAGATCCGGGAGCGGCTGAACGCCGGCCACGGCCTGACCCAGCCGGAGCTGGCCGTCCTGCTCGCCTACACGAAGATCACCGTGGCGGAGGAGCTGCTCGGCACCGGCCTGCCCGACGACCCCTACCTGCGGCGGCTGCTCGACGCGTACTTCCCCAAGGCGCTGCACGAGCGGTTCCAGGCGCAGATCGACGGGCACGCGCTGCGGCGCGAGATCGTGACGACGGTGCTGGTCAACGACACCGTCAACACCGGCGGCACCACCTTCCTGCACCGCTTCAAGGAGGAGACCGGGGCCACCACCGAGGAGATCGTGCGGGCGCACACCGCGGCCCGTGCCATCTTCGGCCTGGGCGGCATCTGGGACGAGGTGGAGGCGCTGGACACGGTCGTCGCGGCCGACGTCCAGACCCGGATCCGGCTGCACTCGCGGCGGCTGGTCGAGCGGGGCACCCGCTGGCTGCTGAACAACCGGCCGCAGCCGCTGGCCATCGCGGAGACGATCGACTTCTTCCGCGAAGGTGTCGCCACGGTGTGGGCGGTGCTGCCGAAGCTGCTGCGCGGCGCCGACCTGGAGTGGTACGAGTCGATCCACGACGAGCTGACCGGCGCGGGCGTGCCGGAGGAGCTGGCGACGCGGGTCGCCGGGCTCTCCTCTGCCTTCCCGGCGCTCGACATCGTCGACGTCGCCGACCGGACCGGCAAGGACCCGCTGGCGGTCGCCGAGGTCTACTACGACCTCGCCGACCGGCTGCAGATCACACAGCTGCTCGACCGGATCATCGAGCTGCCGCGCGCCGACCGCTGGCACTCCATGGCCCGTGCGTCGATCCGCGAGGACCTCTTCGCGGCGCACGCGGCCCTCACCCAGGACGTGCTGTCCGTCGGCAACGGCTCCTCCACCCCGGAGCAGCGCTACCAGGCGTGGGAGGAGTCCAACAGCGCGCTGATCGGGCGGGCGAGGACGACGCTCGACGAGATCCAGGGCTCGGAGAGCTTCGACCTGGCGAACCTGTCGGTGGCGATGCGGACGATCCGCTCGCTGCTGCGGGCCCGCCGCTGACGCCTGGACGGCGCACGTACGACGGCAGGGGCCGGGGAGCACGCGCTCCCCGGCCCCTGCCGCGTGTACGGGCTCAGCCGACCCGGTACAGCCGTTCGCCGGTGCGGGGGCCCTGGGCGACCTGGACGCCGCCCGGCGGGGGCGGGTCGTCCGCCTCGGTCATCACCCACTTCACGTGGTAGCGGCGGGCGATGGCAAGGCGCTGGTCCATGGGCGTCGCGGGGGCCAGGTAGGCGCGTACGTCGGCCTCGCGTCGCTCGCGGTCTGCCGCCGTCGTCGACGGGTCGGGCCAGGCCGGTGACACCAGGAACGCGCCGTAGGCGGGCATGACGTGCTTGGGGTTGTACCCGTCGGTCAGGAGGACGTCGCCGGCGGCGACGTGCGCCTGCGCCCACAGGTAGCCGGGCCAGCTGCCCAGCCGCTGCAGGTGCAGCGCGGGCGGCACGTAGCGCGCCGGTACGACCGCGCCCGCCTGCGCCAGCAGTCCCGCGCAGGCCGCCACCGCCGCCAGCGGGGCCAGCACGGTGCGCAGCGCGGTCCACGGCGGGGCCTGCGCGAGCTCCACCGCCAGCGCGAACTGCAGCGGTACCAGCAGCAGCCCGAAGATCCGCCCGAAGGAGTAGGAGCCGCTGAGCCAGCCGTAGGCGGCGACGGCGCAGTCCGCGGCGAACATCAGCACCAGCGGGTCGAAGCGGTTCAGCCGCAGCCGGCACAGCAGCGCCGGCAGCCCGGCCAGGGCCAGCCCGTACCACTGCCACAGGTCCGCGTACAGCCGCCGGTGGACGTCGTCCACGGTGGGGTCGCCGAGCAGCGCGGAGAGGCTGAAGTACGGCCACCAGGCGGCGACGGCGAAGGCGACCGCCGCGGTCAGCGCCCACCGGCCGAGGACCCCGGCGGCGACCGGCATGCGCTGCATGCCGATGACGATGGCGACCACGCCGATGAGGGTGCCCATCGCCGTGAAGGGGTGCACGAGCAGCACGGTCCCGATGAGCAGTCCGAGCCAGGCGTGCAGCCACGTCCCGGCCACGCCGCGGCGGGCCGCCCGCGCGGTCAGCGCCCACACCCAGAACGTCACGCCGACGGCGAAGGCACTGGGGTAGGTCAGTCCCCGGATCATCGACTGCAGACCGAGGAAGCCGCTCCACTCCTTGTGCTGCGGCCCCCACAGCAGGACGAACGCGGCGAGCGCCAGCACCGGCGCCCAGCGCCGGTTGCTGAGCACGCGGGTGAAGGCGCCGATGCCGGTGACGACCAGCGCCAGGTTGACCGGGCCGCACCCCTTGAGCAGCTGCCAGCCCGGTACGCCCGTCAGGTGCGACAGCAGCCCCAGCACCACGGTGTACGGGGTGAAGTAGGGGCTGCCGGTGCCCGGCACGTCGAGCAGCGGGTTGGCCGGGTGCCGCCAGTCCGTGGCGATCCGCTCGATCGCGGCGGCGTGCTGCCCGAAGTCGGAGGCGACCGGCGACTGCCAGGTGCGGTAGGCCACCACCGCCCAGAAGAGGGTGCCGAGGATCAGGTACGGGGAGGGCCTGCGCACGTCCCGCAGCTCGTACGCGTGGATCCGCCAGTCCCGCTGGGTCAGCACGCCGGTCACCGCAGCCCTCCCGGCCGTCGTCCGCTCGTCACCTCGTTCCCCTCGATGCTTGATCGTGACGGACGCGGCTGCATCCCGGCGGGGCCCGTACGGGGCGTCGTCACGGCCGTGCGGCGGCCTCCTGCGGACCGGAGCGTGGTCCCTGCGGCGGGGCGCCGGCCAGGAGCGCGGGAGCGGGCGCGGGGGTGCGGGCCTCCAGGGGCACGACGGGCAGCGGCTCGCTCTCGCCGAGGAAGACCCGCCGCACGACCCGCTCGGCGGCCCGGCCGTCGTCGAAGGCGCAGAAGCGGCGGCGGAACGCCTCCCGCAGTCCGGCCGCCTCCGGGCTGTTCCAGGCGCCGTCGCGGAAGACCGCGATCAGTTCGTCGTCGCTGGTGGAGACGGCGCCGGGGGTCTCGCCGGGGGCTCCGGACAGCAGGTCGAAGTAGACGCCGCGGCTGGCCCGGTAGACCGGCCAGTCGTCGGCGTGGACGACGATGGGCCGGTCGAGGAGCGCGTAGTCGAACATGATCGACGAGTAGTCGGTGACCAGGGCGTCGGCGGCCAGGCACAGCTGTTCGACCGACGGGTGCCGGGAGACGTCGACCAGCAGCCCTTCCTCGTGCAGCGCCTTCAGGCGGGCGTCCTCGCCGTGGAAGTAGTGGATGCGGGTGAGCAGGACGAAGCCCTCGCCGAGCGCCCGGCACACCCGTTCCACGTCCAGGCGCGGCACGAAGTTGCGCTGGTAGTCGCGGGTCGTCGGCGCGTACAGGACCGCGGTGCGGCCGGGGGCGATGCCCAGGGCCGCGCGGGCGTGGGAGACCTCGGCGGCGCCGGCGGTCAGGAAGACGTCGTTGCGCGGGTAGCCGGTCTCCAGGTGCTGCCAGGAGGAGGGGTACACGCGCTCCCAGATCTCGCTGGAGTGCGGGTTGGAGGACACGCTGTAGTCCCAGCGGTCCACCCGCTCCAGCAGCCGGCGGAAGCTCATGCCCTTGGCGGAGGCGGGGTAGCGCTGCTGGTCGATCCCCATCTTCTTCAGCGGGGTGCCGTGGTGGGTCTGCAGGTGGACGCTGCCGGGCCGCTTGCGGACGTCGTTGGGGAAGTTGACGTTGCTGATCAGGTACGTGGCCCGGGCCATCAGACGCCAGTAGCGCCGGGTGCGCGGCACGACGTAGTCCACGCCCTTGGGCACCCGGGGGACGTCGGACTTGCGGACCAGCCACACCCCGTGGACGCCCGGGGCGATCTCCCGTGCCTTGTGGTAGATCGCGGCCGGGTTGCAGAACACCCCGCGGTCCCAGTACGCCGAGTACACCGCGAGGTTGGGGTCGAGCGGCCGCCGCAGGTGGTAGGCGTACAGGGCGGCCTTGGCCCGCTGCGCGACCTGCCGGCGCAGCCGCCGCCTGCGCCGCGTCAGCTCCTTGCGGGCCTCGCGCGGTACGTCGCCCAGCCGGGCCAGCAGCCAGCTGCCGCGGGCCAGCCGCCGGTAGGCGGTGGCCTTGTCCGCGGGCGGCACGAACCCCTCCGGCAGGTGGCGGGCGTACCAGCGGGCCGCGAGCCGGAAGAACACGCCGCGCAGCCGCGGCGGGATCCGGTCCGGGTTGCCGAGGCAGAACAGGAAGTGGCTGACGGCCCGCTCGAACAGCATCGGCCGCAGCGGCGCGAGGTGTTCGCGGCCGGGCGCGTCGAGGAAGTCGAAGAGCCGGGTGTACTGGTCGAGGATGACGAAGTGGTTGCGGCCCGGGCTGCGGGTGCTGGCGCCGCTGCGCCGCTGCCGGTACTCCAGCACCGCCCGGGCCAGGCAGGAGATGCGTTCGGCGCTGAGCATCGTCACGTACGAGACGAGGGCGTCCTCGTAGATGCCGTCGCTGAAGGAGAAACCGTGCCCCCGGTAGAAGGCGCGGCGGTAGACCCGGTTGGAGGTCATCGCGAACAGCCGCAGGAACTCGGGGCGTTCGGTGATCCGGAAGACGTCGGTGCCGGCCGAGGCGAGCAGGTCGCCGAAGACGCTCTTCTCGGCCGCCTCCCACCAGTAGGTGCGCACGTGGTCGAAGTAGAGGATGTCCGGGTCGCCGTCCTGCTTCAGCCGCTCGGCGACCGCCTCCAGCGAGCCGGGGGCGAGGGTGTCGTCGCCGTCGAGGAAGAGCAGGTAGTCGCCGGTGGCCCGCTCGGCACCGGTGTTGCGGGCCCGCCCCACCCCCAGGTTCTCCTCGTGGTGCAGCGCGATCACCCGGCAGTCGCGGGCCGCGTACTCGTCGAGGATGCGGCCGCAGTGGTCCGGCGAGCGGTCGTCGACCGCGATCACCTCGAGGTCGGGCAGTGACTGCGACAGCACCGAGTCGAGGCAGGCGCGCAGGTAGCCCTGCACCTTGTGGACCGGGACGATGACGGAGAAGCGGGGCATGTGGATCCTGGGTTCCCTCAGGGGTCAGTGACGGTCGGGTTCGAGCAGCCGGTCGACGGCGCGGGCCGCCGCACCGCCGTCGTCGAGGTGGCAGAAGGTCGCGCGGAAGTGCGCGTACGCGTCGGCGCTGTGCCGTGCCACGGTGCCGAGGTCGCGCAGCGCGCCCGCCAGGTCGGCGGTGGACTGCAGCAGCGGGCCCGGGGCCTGGGCCTCGAAGTCGGGGTAGAAGCCGCGCAGGGTGTCGCGGAAGTGCTCCAGGTCGGGGACGAGGAAGAGCATCGGACGGCCGGTGTTGGCGAAGTCGGCCGCGGGGGAGGCGTAGTCGGTGACCAGGACGTCGGCGACCAGCAGCAGCTCCGCCACGTCCGGGTGGCAGGACACGTCGCGCACGAACCCGGAGCGCGGGGTGCGGACCCGGTCGGCGACCAGGGGGTGGGAGCGGAAGAGCAGCACGTGGTCGGCGCCCAGGGCGCGTTCGGCCTCCGCCAGGTCCAGGTGGGGCGACATGCGGTAGTGCTCGGCGTCGTACGCCAGGTCGTCGCGGCGCGTCGGCGCGTACAGCACGACGGTGCGGTCCCTGGGGACCCGCAGCCGGTCGCGCAGCGCGGCGGCCACCTTGGCGCGGTCGTCGGCGAAGAGCACGTCCGTGCGGGGCAGTCCCGTCTCGGCGACCGGGCCGTCGTAGCCGAGTGCGGCCCGCAGCAGCGGGGTGCTGTACGCGTTCGGCGACAGCAGCAGGCTCCACTGGGCGCCCGGGTCGCGCGGCGGGCGGGGCAGGTGCACCAGGTCCGCGCACAGGGTGCCGGCGAGGTCCCGGCCGGTCCGCTTGAGGGGGGTTCCGTGCCAGGTCTGCAGCACGGTCTGGTCCGGGCGGCGCACGAACCACTGCGGCAGGTGGGTGTTGGTGACGACGTAGCGGCTGCGGGCGAGCGCCTCGTACCAGGCGGCGCTGTGCAGCACGACCGGCCGCGCGGTCGCCGGCGGCGGGGCCTGACCGTCCCTGACCACCCACAGGTGCTCCAGGCCGTCCGCGGCACGGCGGCGCAGCAGCTCCTCGTGGACGGCGCGCGGCGAGTCCCCGTACGCCCGCCCGTCGAAGGCGCTGTACAGCACCGACTCGCGGCGCGGCAGCCCGCGGGTGCGCGGATGGTGGCTCTCGCGCAGCACCCGCTGCCGGTACGGGCCGCGCTGCGGCTCCGGCACGGTGGGCCGGGCGTCGAGGAACAGCCGGTCGTGGAAGCGCCGGTCGACGGAGAAGGACTTGCCGCCCGCCTCCGCCGCCATCGGCAGCGCCTCGAACACCCCGGGCGCGACCCGCACCGGCGCTTCCGTGCCGGCGCCGTCGCGCAGGTGCAGGTACCAGCGGCCGGCGGGCAGCGGGACGGTGCCGGCGAGGGACTCCAGCGTGCCGGGGCGCACGGTGGCGGTGAAACGGCGCCCCTCGTACGGGCCCGGCCCTGCGGCGTCCTGCGGCACGGACGGCAGCGGCGGGATCGCGCTGGACGGTGGCGGGAAGCCCGGGCGGCGTCCCGGTACGCCGTCGGCCTGGACCGGGACGGCGTGCTCGACGCGGTGCGTGCCGTGGCGGAGCACCAGTTCGGCCGGGCCGGGGGCGGAGCCGGGCGCGAGGCGGCCGGCCACGACGAGGGCGCCCTCGGCGGTCCAGCCGATGGCGTCGGCCACCGGCTGCGGGGTGCGGTCGCGCAGCACCAGCTTCCCCGACGCCTTCGCCTCGACCAGCAGCCGCCGCGGCGTCCCGCCGAGCCGGGGGTCGGTGCCGAGGTCGTAGTGCCCGGCGGGCAGCGCGCCGTCGAGGTGGACGAGGTCGGCGTGCCCGGGGTTCAGCAGCGCGACGTCCCAGCTGTCGGTGTCCTCCGCGCGGATCTCCTTGGGCCCGGCGTCCAGCGCGGGCCGGGCGGCCGCCAGGTCGGCGAGGGGCACGCGGGCCCGGCGGACGCCGTCGTCCGTCCCCCCGGGGACCGCGGGCTCCAGCGGGTACTCCAGCACGGTGGGCGTCGCGGAGTGCGTCAGCCGTACCGCCGTCGCCTGTGGCGCGCCCGTGAAGTCCAGTTCCACCGCGGTGCCGTCGCCGGTCGCCCGGTGGCCGGTCAGCCGCCGTACCTCCGGCTCCACCGACAGCTGCAGCCGCCCCTGCCGGTAGTACGGCACGAGCCGCATGCCGCCGCCGGCCGCGTACGACGGCGGGGACGCCCCCGAGCCCGCGTCCGCGGCCCGCAGGGCCGCCTTGCGGATGACCCCCTTCGCCGCGACGACCACCCCGAGCCGCCAGCGGCCGGCCCGTGGTTCGCCCTGGCGGCGGCCGGTGGTCAGCCGCGCCGGGTCGATGGTGATCTCGAAGCCCGACCAGTCGTAGCAGTGTTCCTCCTGGCGCGAGTTGAGGGTCGCGGCGGGCTCCTGCCGGATCCTGACCGGCAGCAGCACCACCTTGGCCCGGCGGCCGTGGCCGTGGACGGCGACCGCGGTGATGTGCGCGGCGCCCTTGCGGTCGGCGTCGATGTTGCGCAGGTAGGCGTAGCCGCGCAGGACGAGCCGGCCGTTCTCCCGCACCACCTCGCGCACCCGCGCCCGGACGGGGAAGTCCGCGCGCCGCAGCCGGGCTGCCGAGGCCGGCAGGGCGATCCGGCCGCCGTCGGCGCCGCGCAGCACCGCCCGCTTGCGCAGCGGCGGGCCGGTGACGCCGAAGCCGGCGGAGTTGCGCTGCTCGTGGTCGAGCACCGTCAGCAGGTCGTCGAGGCGGTCCTTGACGATCAGGTGCCACTTGATGCGCAGCCCGGCGGGCAGCTCGAGGAAGAGGGCGGGGTCGACCCGGGTGAGCCAGTCGCGGCAGCGGTCCATGAAGACCCGCCGGTACTCGGGGCCGGCCATCGGCAGGGCGTCGATGAAGTACAGCAGGTCGTCGGTGAGGACCGAGCGGTCGTAGGCCCGTTTGAAGGAGGTCCAGCGCGTGCGGGCCGGGTCGCCGAGGAAGCGGCTGACGTGGTCGACGGCGGCGATCCGGTCGCGCACGCCCTTGACGTCGGTGCGGCGCCGGGTGATGGAGCCCTCGCGGATCCGCCAGTAGTAGACGTGCTCGTGCGTCACGTCGACGGCGTCGGCGAGGAAGTGCGCGGGGATGGTGAGCGGGGTGTCCTCGTAGAGCACGCCCTCGGGGAAGGCCAGGCGGTGGCGCTCCCAGAAGGAGCGGCGGAAGACCTTGTTCCAGGCGACCCGGTCGGAGAGCAGGCTCAGGTCCCGGGTGATGTGGGTGCCGGTGACGGTGCGGGTCATGTCCCGGTGCTGCCAGGCCTGGCTGCGGCCGTCGGCGGTCAGCCGCCACACGTTGCCGGTCGCGAAGTCCGAGCCCGACCCGTCCAGCAGGCCCACCAGCCGCTCGTAGGCGTGCGGCGGCAGGATGTCGTCGCTGTCGAGGAAGCACAGGTACTCGGTGCGCGGGTCGGCGTGGCGGGTGCCGGTGTTGCGGGCGTGGCCCAGTCCGCCGTTGTCCTGCCGGACCAGGCGGAAGCGCGGGTCGCGGTCGGCGAAGCCCTGGGCGATCTCCGGGCCGGAGTCGGTGGAGCCGTCGTCCACCATGACCACGTCGAGGGCGTCGAAGGTCTGTGCGGCGACCGACCGCAGGCATTCCTGCAGCCAGCTCTCGACGTTGTGGACCGGAACGACGACCGTGAGGCGGGGCGTGCGCGACACCATGGTGACGTGGCCCTTTCCGGACGAGGGCGACAGGGGGCGAGGGGTTCAACTCGTGATCGCGTCCTCGGTCACCTCGCCTGCGCCTTTCGGGTGATCCACCGGGCGCCGGGGGCCGCTCCTGCCTACGCTCGGCGCTATGCCTCGGTTCAGTGTGATCGTCCCGGTATGGAAGACCCAGGGTTACGTCCGTGCGTGCCTGGAGTCGGTGCTCGGGCAGCGGTACGCGGACCTGGAGCTGATCGCGGTCGACGACTGCTCGCCCGACGGGTCGGCCGCCGTCGTCGACGAGGTCGCCGCCGCCGACCCCAGGGTGCTCCCGCTGCGGAGGCCCCGCAACGCAGGGCCCGGTCCGGCCCGGAACGCGGGGGCGGCCCGGGCCAGCGGCGACTACCTGCTCTTCCTCGACTCCGACGACCTCCTCGCGCCCGGCGCCCTGACCGCCCTCGACGCGAGGCTGCGCGCCACCGGAGACCCGGAGGTGCTGCTCTTCGACCATGACTGGCTCGACGTGTGGGAGCACCGCACGGAGAGCGGGGACGGCGACTTCCTGCAGGCGGCCGCGCTCGCCGGGCACGCCGTCTTCCGGGCCACCGAGCGCCCGCAGTGCCTGACCGTGTTCCCCGCGGCCTGGAACCGGGTGGTGCGGCGCGACTACTGGGCCGGGTTCGCCTTCGGCGCCGGTCCGTACGAGGACGTCCCGGTGGCGTACGAGATGCTGCTCGCCGCCCCGCGCATCGCCTGCCTGGACCGGGTCTGCGTCACGTGGCGCGAGCGCCGCCGCGGCAGCTTCTCCAGCACGCCGGGCCCGCAGCACCTCGTCCTGGCCGACCGGTACGACACGCTGCTGGCCCGGCACGACCTGCCGGTGCTGCGCGCCGAGCGGGACCGGCGGCTCACGGCCGTCCTGGACGACCCCGGGCGGCTGCGCGCGCAGGACCGCGCCGCCTTCTTCCGCCGCGCCGGGCTGCCGGGCACCTTCGCCGCCCATCGCGCCGCGGAGCTGGGCACCCGGGCCGCCCGGCGGTTGCGCACGCACCGCAACGCCGTCGCCCGCGAGGTGTACCGCCGCTGGTACGCCCTGGAACGCCGCCGCCCGCTCGACGACGACCTGGTGGTGTACGCGGCGTACTGGAACCGGGGGGTGCTGTGCAGCCCCGCCGCGATCTACCGCAAGGCCCGCGAGCTCGCCCCGCACCTGCACGGGGTCTGGGTGGTCCGGCGCGGTGCGCAGGACGCGGTCCCCGAGGGCGTCGACCGGGTGGAGGCGAACTCCCGCCGCTACTGGGAGCTGCTGGCCCGCGCCCGCTTCCTGGTGAACAACGCCAACTTCACCGGGGAGGTCGTCAAGCGCCCCGGCCAGGTCTACCTGCAGACCCACCACGGCACCCCGCTCAAGCACATGGGCATGGACCTGCGCGCCCACCCGGCGGTGGCCAAGGGCATGAGCTTCCGCCGCCTGCTGGACCACGCCGACCAGTGGGACTACTCCCTGTCCGCCAACCCCCACTCAAGCGAGGTCTGGGAGCGGGTCTACCCCGGCAACTATCTGACGCTGCCGACCGGCTACCCCCGCAACGACGCCTACTTCACGGCGGGCGCCGACGACGTGCGGCAGATCCGGGCCCGGCTGGGCATCCCGGACGGGGTCAGGGCGATCCTGTACGCCCCCACGCACCGCGACTACCAGCGGGAGTTCGTCCCGCAGTTGGACCTCGCCCGGCTGTGCCGGGCGCTGGGGCGGGAGTACCTGGTACTGGTCCGCGCGCACTACTTCTACCCCGGGGCCGGCCCGGCGGCGCTGCCGGAGGGGGCGCTGGACGTCTCCGCGCACACACCGCTGGAGGAGCTGTGCCTGGCCTCCGACGCGCTGCTCACCGACTACTCGTCGCTGATGTTCGACTACGCGGGCCTCGACCGCCCGATCGTGGTCCACGCCGCCGACTGGGAGGTCTACCGGGCCGCCCGCGGGGTCTACTTCGACCTGGTCTCCGGGCGCCCCGGCGACACCCCGGGCGTGGTCGCCCGCGACGAGGCCGCGATCGCCACCGCCTTCCGCTCCGGCGCCTGGGCCTCGCCGGAGGCGGCCGAGCTGCGGGCGGCCTTCCGGGCCCGCTTCTGCCCCTGGGACGACGGCCGGGCCGCCGAACGCGCCGTACGGCGGGTGCTGCTCGGCGAACCGGAGCTGCTGCCCGTCCTCAAGCCGGACGAGCGCACCCCCGCGCCGCCGCCGTGAGCCGTCAGGGGCGGGCCGCCGGGGCGGGGGTGCGGCGCTCCGGGGGGAGGGCGGCGGGCTGGCCGCCGTCCTCGCCGAGGAAGACCCGCCGCACGACCCGCTCGGCGGCGTGGCCGTCGTCCCACGGGCAGAAGTGGGCCCGGAACGCGGCCCGCGCCTGGGCCGAACGGGGGCCGCGCCAGGTGTCCGTGGTGAGGATGGACAGGAGTTCGTCCTCGCTCCGGGCGACCGGCCCGGGGGCGTCGGCGGTGATGTCGAAGTACGTGCCGCGGGCGGCCCGGTAGGCCGTCCAGTCCTCGGCGTGGACCACGATCGGGCGGTCGAGGCCGGCGTAGTCGAACATCAGGGGGGAGTAGTCGGTCACCAGGGCGTCCGCCGCCAGGCACAGCTCCTGGACCGACGGGTGGGCGGAGACGTCCAGCACGGTGTCCGGCAGCCCTTCGGGGAGCGTGCCCGAGCCGCCGTGGCCGTCCGGTGCCCGGTACAGGACCACGTGGCCGGGGCCGAGTTCACGGGCCAGCCGGACCAGGTCGACGGGCGGGTGGAAGCCGCGCCGGTAGTCGCGGTGCGCGGGCGCGTACAAGATTGCGGTGGACTCCGGCGGGATGCCCAGCCGGGCCCGGATCCGCCGCACGTCGTCGGCGTCGGCGCGCAGCAGGACGTCGTTGCCGGGCCGCCCGTGCTCCAAGGTGGTGTAGCCGGCGGGGTAGGCGCGCTCCCAGACCACCGTCGAGTGCGGGTTGGCGGACAGGCAGAAGTCCCAGCGGTCGGTGTGGGCCAGCATCCGGGCGAAGTCCCGGCCCGCCGAGGCGGCCGGGTGCCCCTGGACGTCCAGGCCCGTGCGGCCGAGCGGGGTGCCCTGGTGGGTGTGGAGGTTCACCTGGCCGCGCCGCTTGCGGTAGGCATGCGGGAAGTTGACGTCGTTGACCAGGTAGGTGGCGCGCGCCAGCGCCGTCCAGTACGCGGGCGAGCCGGGCTGGAGCCGGCGTACGCCGCGCGGCAGGGTGGCCGCGTACGCCGGGGTCGTGATCCACGCGGTGCGCAGGTGCGGGGCCAGGTCGCGCACGGCGGCCTCCAGGGCGGCGGGGTCGCCGCCGTAGCCGGCGTAGCGGCAGGCCGCGAAGACGGCGAGGTCCGGGTCGAGTCGGCGCTGCCGCTGGATCCGGTAGTGCAGCCGCAGGCCCGCCTCCCGGGCCGCCCGGGCGGTGTCCTTCACCAGCCGCCGCAGCCTCCTGCGCAGCGCGTTGGCGGTGCGCACGGCGTCGAAGACCTGCCGCGCGCCGAGCCGCACGAGCAGCCGCCGGGTGCCGCCGGGGACGCCGCGCGGACGGGAGCCGGGCTCCTGCGGGCGGTAGCGGCGGAAGTGGACGCTGCAGCGCTGGAAGTAGACGCCCCGGGCCGAGCGGGGCAGCCGGCCGGGGGTGTTGTAGACCGCCAGCAGGTGGTCGGTCATCCGGCTGAAGAGGGCGGCCCGCCAGCTGTCGAGGGCGGGGTTGCGGTCGAGGAAGGCGAAGACCCGGTCGTACTGGTCGAAGACGTCGAAGTGCCGGCTGCTGGTGGTGCGCAGGATGCTGCCCCGGCGGCGCTGCCGGTAGAGCACGCAGACCCGGTCGAGCACCGCGATGCTGCGGGCGGACAGCAGCAGGGGGTAGGTCCAGGGGACGTCCTCGTACCAGCCGGGCGGGAAGACGAGGTCGCGGCGCTGGACGAACTCCCGCCGGTACGCCTTGTTCCAGGCGACCGGCAGCAGCCGCAGCAGCTCGGGCCGGTCGTCGAGGGGCCCGGCGGGGCGTGCGTCCTGGGCGAGCAGGGGGGCGCGCTGGTTGCGCACGACGCGGCCGTCCCAGTAGGTGCGGGCGTAGTCGTAGACCAGCACGTCCGGCTCGGCGGTCTCCTTCAGGCGGTCGGCGACGGCCTGCAGGGAGCCGGGCGCGAGGGTGTCGTCGCTGTCGAGGAAGAGCAGGTAGTCCCCGGTGGCGCGGGCCATCCCGGCGTTGCGGGCCGGGCCGAGGCCCACGTTCTCCTTCAGGTGCAGGACGGTCACCCTGCGGTCGCGGGCCGCGAAGGCGTCGAGGATGGCACCGCTGGCGTCCGGGGAGCGGTCGTCGACGGCGATCACCTCGAAGTCCGAGAAGCTCTGCCCGAGCACGGACTCCAGGCACTCGTGCAGGTAGGCCTGCACCTTGTGGGCGGGCACGATGACGCTGAACCGGGGCAAGGCAGCACATCCGTAATGTCGGCTTACGCGGCGTATGCCCGTTATATCCCGGGCGTACGCCGCGTACGGCGACCCGTCCGACGACGGAGTGTTGCCCCTCTGGCCTGCGGAGGGTTGCGGGGCTACTTCACGGCGCCCGCCATGACGCCGGAGACGAACTGGCGCTGGAAGGCGAAGAAGACGACGAGCGGGACCACCATCGACACGAAGGCCCCCGGTGCCAGGACGTCGATGTTGTTGCCGAACTGCCGGACCTGCTGCTGCAGCGCGACCGTGATGGGCTGCGAGCCGCTGTTGGAGAAGATCAGCGCCACCAGCATGTCGTTCCACACCCACAGGAACTGGAAGATGCCGAGCGAGGCGATCGCCGGGCCGCCCAGGGGCATGATCACGGTGGCGAACAGCCGCAGCTCGCCCGCGCCGTCCAGCCGGGCCGCCTCCAGCAGCTCCCGCGGGATCTCCGCGAAGAAGTTGCGCAGCAGGAAGACGGCGAACGGCAGGCCGAAGCCGACGTGGAAGAGCACCACGCCGATGATGTCGCCGAAGATCCCGATCTCCCCGAACAGCTTCGCCACCGGGATGAGCGCGATCTGCACCGGCACCACCAGCAGCCCCACCACCACGAGGAACAGCCAGTCCCGGCCCGGGAACTCCATCCAGGCGAAGGCGTAGCCCGCCAGCGCCCCGATCACCACCACCAGCAACGTGGCCGGCACCGTGATCAGGGCGGTGTTGACCAGCGAGGAGGTCACGGCGTCGTTGCCGAGCAGTTCCCGGTAGTTGGTGACGGTCAGCTGTGAGGGCGTGGTGAACACCTTCCACCAGCCGGAGTCGGCGATGTCCACCGGCCCCCGGAAGGAGGAGATCAGCAGCCCCACGGTCGGCATCAGCCAGAACAGGGCCACCAGCACCAGGAACACCCGCAGCACCCCGCCGCCGGTACGGGCCGCCACCCGCGAGGCGAAGGACTGCCGGGCGGCGGTCGTGGTGGCCCGCGCCTCGGCGGGGCCCGCCGGTTCCGCTGTGCCTGCGACGGTCGTCATCGTCGGGCCTCCCTGCGCAGTCGGCGGATGTTGAAGACCATGACCGGGACGACCAGCAGCAGCAGGACCACACCGATCGCGCTGCCCACGCCCTGGTCGTTGCCGGCCCCGAAGGAGGACAGGTACAGCTGCAGGGCCAGGACGTTGGCCTCGTCCTTGGAGGTGTCGGGCGCGACGATGTAGACCAGGTCGAAGATCTTCATCACGTTGATCATGAGCGTCACGACGACCACGACCAGCACCGGCGCCAGCAGCGGCACGGTGATCCTGCGGAAGACCTGCCACTCGTTGGCGCCGTCGATGCGCGCCGCCTCCATCAGCTCCCGCGGCACCCCCGCCAGGCCCGCCGCGATGAGCACCATGGCGAAGCCCGCCCACATCCACAGGTACGACCCGATGATGGCGGGCGTCACCAGGGTGGGGCCGAGCCAGTCGACACCGTTGTACGGCTCCGCGAAGTTCGCCGCCGGCAGCCGCAGTTGGGCCCCGGCCGCCGAGGCGGGCAGCGAGAAGGTGCCGTCCGTGCCGGAGGTGGCCGAGGCCACCACCCGTCCGTCGCGCACGGCCTCGACCTTGACGCCCTCCAGCGCCTTCTCACCGGCGTCGATCACCCCGGGCTCGCCGCCGCCGCCCGGCTTGAAGTCCAGCCACACGGTGCCGGTCACCCCGGGGCCCGCGGCGGCCTGCCGGGCGTCCGCGGTGCCCGCGGGCAGCTTCGCCGCGGGGACGCCGATCAGCGGCAGCCCGACCGCCGTCCCCTGCCCGGCGGCGTCCCGCGTGGTGTAGGAGCCCCCTCCCGAGGCCGCCAGCGGGCCGTTCGGCCGCGGACGGGCCCCGGGGTACGCCGAGGACTCGGCGAAGGTGTCGTGGACACCGACCACGACCGCGTTGGCCGCGCCGCGCGCCGGGTCCTGCTCGTACACCAGCCGGAAGATGATCCCGGCCGCCAGCATCGAGATCGCCATCGGCATGAAGACGACCAGCTTGAAGGCGGTGCCCCAGCTCACCCGTTCGGTCAGCACCGCGAAGACCAGCCCGAGGGCCGTGGCCAGCACCGGCGCCACGACCACCCAGACCGCGGTGTTGCGCAGCGCCGTCAGGGTGCTGTCGTCGCTGAAGACCGAGGCGTAGTTGTGCAGGCCGACGAAACCCGAGCCGGCCCTGTCGAACAGGCTGCGCCAGGTGGTGTACCCGATCGGGTACACCACCAGCGCGCCCAGCAGCACCAGCGCGGGCAGCAGGAACAGTCCCGCCACCCAGCGCCGGGTGCCCATGACGCTCCTGCCCGGGGCGGAGGGAGCGCCGCCGGGAGCGGCCGGCCCCTTCGCCGTGGCCGCCGTCGCCATCGTGGCCGCCTAGCCGGCGTACGCCTTGGCGGCGTCCGCTTCCAGCTTGGCCTGCGCGCCGGCGACGTCGGAGGGGTTCCTCAGGAAGTCCTGCAGGTCCTTCCACTCGCCCTTGCCCGCGGTGCCGCCGAAGGCCGCCGGGGCCTGGTCGGACATGTCAAAGCGGAAGTCGTCGCCCGCCGCGACCAGCCCCTGGGCGATCGAGCGGGAGACCTCGTCCGGGTACGCCGACAGGTCCAGCGACTTGTTCGGCGAGACGAAGCCGCCCGAGGAGGCCCAGACCTTCGCCGCGTCGGTGGAGGCGAGGAAGGTCAGCAGCGCCTGCGCGCCCTTGGTGTCCTTCAGCGCCACGCCGACGTCACCGCCGCTGACCACCGGTGCCTTGCCGGAGCCCACCGCGGGGAAGGGGAAGACCTTGGCGTCCTCGCCCACCTTCGCCTTGGTGTTGTCGCCGATGAACGCGCCGACGAAGTCGCCCTCGTAGACCATGCCGGCCTTCGGCGGGTTGCCGGTGAAGGTCTGCGTCACGGACTTCGGGAAGTCGGTCTTGAGCGCGCCGCTCTGCCCGCCGGCGATCAGGTCCTTCTTGCCGAAGAGCTGGGCGAGGGTGGTGAGCGCGTCCTTCACCGAGGGGTCGGTCCACTTGATCTTGTGCTCGGCCAGCTGGTCGTACTTCTCCGGCCCGGCCTGGGAGAGGTAGATGTTCTCGAACCAGTCGGTGAGGGTCCAGCCGTCCGCGCCGCCGACCGATACCGGGGCAGTGCCCGACTCGAAGAGGGTCTCGGCGGTCTGGAGGAAGTCGTCCCAGGTGGCCGGAGGTTCGGAGACCCCGGCGTTCTCGAAGGCCGCGGTGTTGTACCAGACCAGCGACTTGTTGGCGGCCTTGGCGTAGACGCCGTACTGCTTGCCCTCGTACGCGCCCAGGTCCTTCCAGCCCGTGGTGAAGTTCTTGTCGAGCTGCGCCTGGACGTCGGAGGAGAGCGGCTTCAGCCAGCCCTTCTGCGCGAACTGCCGTAACACGCCGACCTGCGGGAGGAACGCCACGTCCGGCGGCTGGCCGCCCTCGATCTTCGTACCGAGGAAGGTGGAGACGTTGTCGCCGGTGGGCACGAAGCCGACCTCGGCACCGGTGCGCCGGGTGAACTCGTCCAGCACCTTCTGGAAGTTCTTCTGCTCCGGCCCGGTCCACACCGCCGCGACCTCGAGCTTCTGGCCCTTGAGGTCCGGCAGCGAGACGCTCCCGCTGCCACCGGAACTGCTCCGGCCCCCACCGGGGTCGCCCTTGTCGTCGTCGCCTCCGCCGCACCCGGCGGCCGTCAGCGCCAGGGCGGCCGTCGCCACGGCGGCGATGACCGCTTCGCGTGTACGTCGCGTGCGCCTGCTGGATGTCCGCATCTGCCTGCCCATCCCCTCAGCGCGGACCCGCGCCGCGGTGGCAGCCCGCCGCATGGCCGTGGCAGCTGCGCCGGGCGTCCCGTCCCCGCGTCATCCGCTGTTCCGCGTTCAGTCCTACGCCCTGTCTGATAACCGCCGCAATAGCGCCTCAGCGCACGGCGGTTGGATCGTGACCTTCATGTGACCGGCGGTGCGGCCGGCGCAGGGGACCGGGAGGGCTCAGAGCAGCGGCGGCACCGGATCGGCCGCCGCGGACTCCGCGGCACGCTGCAGGGCACTGGCCAGCAGGGCGAGGTCGGTGGGGCCGTTGCCCAGTTCGCGGACCGGGCGGCGGGTCGGCGGATCGCCCATGCGCTCCCATTCCAGCGGGACCACCGTGGGCCGCAGGGTCGCCGTACGCGGGATCCGGCCACTGACCCGTCCGGCCTGGAAGGCCGTGACCGCTCCGTCCGGCCGGCGCAGGTAACCCCGGCCCGGCAGGGCGTCGTCGACGGTCGCCGGCTCCTCGACGGCGACCAGCAGCGCGGCCGACTCCGGCTCCTCGGTGCGCAGCGCGATCCGCAGCCGCGCCGCGTCGTCGGTGTCGGTGCCCGCGGTGCGCTCCGGGCGGCCGGTCGCGGCGACCAGGTGGACGCCGAGACGCTCGCCGTCGCGCGCCACTCCCTCCAGGGCGCGGACCACCGAGCCCGCGGCGGGCCGGCCGGGACTGCCCAGCGCGGGGGCGACCAGGACGTCGAAGTCGTCCACCACCACGACCAGCCGGGGCAGCGGCTCGGTGGTACGGGTCCGTACCCGCACCGCGCCGCGCACCTGCGGGTCGGCGGCACCGGCCGGGGCGTGGCCCGGCTCCACCTGGCGGGGCACCGCGGGCAGCCGGCGGCGCTCGTGCCACTGCGCGAAGTCGCCCCCGTCCAGCAGCTCGTCACGGCGCCTCAGCTCCGCCGTGAGGGCCTGCGCGAACTCGCGCATCCGCACCGGGTCGGAGGCGGACAGATAGGTGGAGACGTGCGGGAGGTCGGTGCAGGTGCGCAGCCCCTCGCCGCGCTCGGACCCGGCGCCGTCGACGAGGACCAGGGCCAGCCGGTCCGGCCGCTCGCCCGCGGACAGGGCGGCGGCCACCGAACGCAGCAGTTCGGTCTTGCCGGCGCCCGCGGCGCCGCCGACCAGCAGGTGCGGCCCTTCGGCGACCAGGTCGACCAGGACCCGGCCCTCCGGGCCGGCGCCCAGGACCGCCGCGGCGGCACCACCGGAGGGAGCGGGCTCGGCCCAGCGGGTCGCGATCTTCGCCGGGGTGGCGAGCGCCAGGTCCAGCTCGTCCAGCAGCCGGGCCGTCGGCGGGAGCGCGGAGCGCGTACGGCGGGGAGCGGCGGCGTCGCCCTCGCGCAGCGGGGCGAGGGCGCGCGCGAAACGCTCGGCCCAGGCCGCCGACACCGCCTCCATGGTCATGTGCTCCGGCCCGTGCGGCTCCATCCGCAGCGTCGTCGCGACGTCGCCCTCCAGCACGGCGACGGCACCGCACCCGGCGGCCAGCCGCTCGGGGCTCTCGGCCAGGCACAGCAGGTGCACCCCGACCGACGGCCCGGCGGCCGCGATGCGGCCCGCGGCCTCGCGCAGATAGGCCGAGCCCGGATCACCGTCCACCACCAGCAGGGTGTACGGGCCCTCGCGGCGTGCCGCGGCCTCGGCCACCTCCTCCGGGGAGGCGGTCGCCCAGCCCGTGCCGAGCGGGCCCTCCTCGATGCGCCGGACCACCTCGGAGACGCGGGCCTCCGCCTGCTCCCGGTCCGTGGCGGTGAGCAGCCGGCAGTCCTGGCCGTGCGCCGGGCGCAGATGCGGTAGCCAGTTCAGCCACCCCCACTCCTCGGTCCGCCCTTCGGCGGGACGGGAGCGGTCGGCGTTGACCAGGACGACCTCCAGCACGCCGGGCGGGTGCAGGGCGCACAGCTGGGCGATGACCGCCCGGGCCAGCCCGGACAGCCTCGGGCGCGGTCCGGCGAGGCCCAGCACATGGGTGTGCGGGTCGCGCAGGTCGACGGTGAACGGCACGGCGGGCAGCGTCCGGAAGCCGTCCTCGGCGGTCAGGTCGGCGGTGCCGAGCCGGACCGTGAGCAGGTCGGGATGGCCGAGGGCGCGCTCCCACAGCCGCGGGCCCGGTCCGAGCGCGGTGAGCAGGACGGCCGCGGGATCGGGCCAGCGCTCGCGCAGCGCGGCGGCGTCGGCCTGGTCGTACGTCGTCCCGCCGCCCCCGGGGCCGTCGGCGCCCGGGGCGCCGCGCCCGGCCGCCAGGCGCCTGGCCCAGCCCCCTATGGCCCCGGCCATCCGGCTGCCGGCCTCCGCGGCCTTCCCGCCGCCGCGGCGGCCCTGGGGCAGCGCGACCGTGCGGGTCTGCTCGGACAGGCCGCGCTGCGGGGTGTCCCGCCGGGCCGGGGTGCCCGGCGCGCCCTGTGCCGGACCCGGTCCGGGCGCGGGAGCGGCGAGGGCGTCCACGCCCACGTTCCCGGCGCCGGTGCCGGTGGTCGTCGGGCCGTCGGCGGGCACCGCGTCCCGGGCGGCGGGGCGCTCCCCGGTGCCGTCGGCGGGACGGGCGGGACGCCAGGTCGCCACGGGGCCGCTGTCCGGCCAGGAGGTCGGGGGGAGGGTCACCTGGAGGTGCCCCTCGGCGTCGGGGACGGCGGGGATGGAGGCGGGCGGCGGGGGGACGGCCGAGCCCGGGGGTGCCGGCTCCAGCCGGAGGGTCGACTCGCCGATCCGCAGCAGCGTGCCGGCGGGGAAGGGGACCGCGCGCTCGCCCACGGGAGCGCCGTCGAGGGTGGTGCCGTTGGTGGAGCCGAGGTCGGCGACGGTGACCCGGCCCTCGCCGTCCACCGTGATGGCACAGTGCAGCCGTGAGACGTCGGGGTCGTCCAGCGGGACGTCCGCGTCCGCGGACCGGCCGACCCGGATCCGGCCGCCCTGCAGCAGGTGGACGCCGCCCGCGTCGGGCCCGCCGACGACGTGCAGCCGGGCGGCGGCCGTGGGGCGGCCGCCGTCGTGCCCGTCGGCGGGGGAGTGCAGCGACAGGACGGCGCCGTCGAGCAGGGGCGGCACGCCGAGGACGGCGGTGGCCGGGTCCAGGCGCTCGGCGCCCGCGTACAGCGGGGGCGTGGACTTGCCGGCCCGCGCGGGCTGGCCGGAGCCGCCCGAGCCGGACGCGAGGGCTCCGGCCACGGCACTCAGGGGAGTGCCCGCGGGCGCGGTGACCAGCACGTCGCAGGAGCGCGCCGCGCGGCCACCGCGCGGCCCGAGAACGGTCAGCCGGATCTGCATCTCCGTCCACGGTCCCTTCTGCCCGGATCCACCGCGGTGCGGGCCCCCGACCCCACCCCGCCGTGCCCGGGACGTCGACACGTACAAGAACGGACCGGCGGGCTCCCCTCGCCCGGCTGACCCAGCCGGCTCGGCGATGCGCGTTCCGCGACACGCATCCTCCCACCCGCCGCCGACAGCTCGCCGCCGGTGCCCACCTTTGCGATCTTGAATGGTCAGCATTGGGCGGAAAGGGCAACCAAACGACCGTACTCCGCGTCCTAACCCCACACCCGCCCCGTACCGGAACGCAGCCCCGCTCCCACGTGGCGGCACTACAGTGGGCGAAACAGGCCACGGACCAGGCCAAGATCCAGGGAGCGCGAACGTGCGGCCGGTAGGCAGCAAATACGAACTGGTGGAGCCGCTCGGGCGCGGAGCCACGGGCACCGTGTGGCGGTCGCAGGTACGGGACACCGGCGAGACCGTCGCGATCAAGGTGCTCAAGGAGGAGCTGGCGGGCGATCCCGACATCGTCATGCGCTTCCTCCGGGAGCGGTCGGTCCTGCTGAGGCTGCGCCACCCGCACATCGTCCGGGTCCGCGACCTGGTCGTGGAGGGTGAGCTGCTCGCCCTGGTGATGGATCTGGTCGAGGGCCCCGACCTCTACCGCTACCTGCGCGAGAACGGCCCGTTCTCGCCGGTCGGCGGCGCCCTGCTGACCGCCGCCGTGGCCGACGCGCTGGCCGCCAGCCACGCCGACGGCGTGGTGCACCGCGACCTCAAGCCCGCCAACGTCCTGCTCGCCACCGTCGCAGGCCCCGACGGCACCCAGCAGATGCACCCGATGCTGACCGACTTCGGCATCGCGCGGCTGGCGGACTCGCCCGGCGTCACCCGCACCCACGAGTTCGTCGGCACGCCCGCCTACATAGCGCCGGAGTCGGCCCAGGGCCGTCCGCAGACCTCCGCGGTGGACATCTACGGCGCCGGCATCCTCCTGTACGAACTGGTCACCGGCCGTCCGCCGTTCCGGGGCGAGAGCGCGCTCGAAGTGCTGCACCAGCACCTGAGCGAGGAGCCGCGCCGTCCCTCCACCGTGCCCGAACCGCTGTGGACGGTGATAGAGCGCTGCCTGCGCAAGGAGCCCGGCGAGCGGCCGAGCGCGGAGAACCTGGCGCGCGCCCTGCGCGTCGTCGCGGCGGGCGTGGGCGTGCACTCCTCCCCGGCGCAGTCCGAGGCGGCGCTCGGCGTCGCCGCGCTGCTCGCGCCGGACCCGGCCCCGGCCACCGTCCCGGACACCCCGCTCGTCCCGCCGGGCACCGCCGACCCCACCCAGGTGCTGCCGAACCGGTCGCCCGCAGGCGCGTACGACGCGTACGACCCCAATGCCGCCACCAGCGTCCTGCCCGCCTCGGCGGGGGGCGCCGCCGACGCGACCCGGGTGATCCCGGGCGGCTCGGCGCCGACCGCGTCCGGCGACGGCACCCGCGTAATGCCGCCGGTGCCGGACGGGCCGCCGGACTCCGGTGTCCCGCAGGGCCCGCATCCGTGGGAGTCGCAGCTCAACCGCGCCCGTGCGCGCGCCGAGCAGACCGAGATCCAGTACCTGGACCCGGAGCAGGACCCGCTGCGCCGCAGGCCGCGCCGGCAGCCCGCCCAGCAGCCGCAACAGCCGCAACAGCCTCCCCAGGCGTACCAGCAGCGGCCGCAGCAGCCCCCTCAGTACCGGCAGCCCTCGCAGCCCGCCTACGCCCCGCAGCCGCATCCGCAGCAGTACGGCCGGCAGTCGCAGCCCCAGCCGCAGCAGTACGCGCCGCGGCCGCAGCAGCCCGCGCCGCGCTACGAGCAGCCGCAGCACCAGCGGTACGAGCCGCAGCGCCCGCCCGCGCCCGAGCCGGCCCCCCGCCGCGAGCCGCGCCCCCGCAGCGCCAACCCGATGAAGATCCCGGGCCTGGGGTGCCTCAAGGGCTGCTTCACGATGATCGTCGTGCTGATCGTGATCTTCATGCTGGCCTGGTACCTCACCCCCCTGCAGGACTGGCTGAACACGGGCAAGGGCCTGTGGGACACCGTGACCGGCTGGATCAGCGAGGTGTGGAACTGGGTCTCCACCATCGGCGACACCGCCAACAGCGCCCCGGACGTCCCGAACGTCCCCGGCGGCAACCAGTAGCGGCGTGCGGCGGCGCCCCCCGGCCGGGGGCGCCGGCAACCGAGCGGGCAACTGAGCGGGCCGGGGCCGCGGATGACGTGGCGCCACCCGTGCGCGGGGCCCGGTTCCGTCAACGCCGAGCGGTACGGCGTCACCTCTCCGACTCGCCGATGTTGGTGATTTGTCGACTTCTGGAGGGTGATTTCTCCCGGAGAAGCCGCACTCACCCCTGACAGGTTCCCCCAACCGGCTCGCATCCGCGTAGCTTTGTCGCCAACACGACGGCACGTCGGAGGAGTCGGAGCAGCCTTGGGACGGAAGATCGGCAGCCGGTACACCGCGCACCAGGTGCTGGGGCGGGGTTCCGCCGGCACGGTGTGGCTGGGCGAGGGCCCCGAAGGCCCGGTCGCCATCAAGCTGCTGCGCGAGGACCTCGCCTCCGACCAGGACCTCGTCGGCCGCTTCGTGCAGGAGCGCACGGCCCTGCTGGCGCTCCACCACCCGCACATCGTCGGCATCCGCGACCTGGTGGTCGACGGTTCCGACCTCGCGCTCGTCATGGAACTCGTCCGCGGCACGGACCTGCGCTCCCGGCTGGAGCGCGAACGCAGGCTCACCCCCGAGGCGGCCGTGTCCATCACCGCGGACGTCGCGGACGGCCTGGCCGCGGCCCACGCCGCGGGCGTCGTCCACCGCGACGTCAAGCCGGAGAACGTCCTGCTGGACTCCGCCGCCCCGCCCGGACCGGGCGGGGCGCCTCCGGCGCTGCTCACCGACTTCGGCATCGCCCGGCTGGTCGACTCCCCGCGCCGCACCCGGGCCACCCGCATCATCGGCACCCCCGACTACCTGGCACCGGAGATCATCGAAGGTCTGCCGCCGCGTGCCTCCGTCGACATCTACGCCCTCGCCACCGTCCTGTACGAACTGCTCGCCGGCTTCACCCCGTTCGGCGGCGGTCACCCGGGCGCGGTGCTGCGCCGGCACGTCACCGAGTCCGTCGCGCCGCTGCCCGACCTGCCCGACGAGCTGTGGCAGTTGCTCTCCCAGTGCCTCGCCAAGGCCCCCGCCTCCCGGCTGACCGCGGCCGAGGTCGGCACGCGGCTGCGCGAGCTGCTGCCCGCGCTCGCCGGGCTGCCCCCGCTGGAGGTGGACGCGCCCGGCGACCACCACGGCGAGGATGCGTACGACCGGGAGCCCGGTTCCGTCGCCGAGCCGTACGACGCACGGGCCGGCCGCCCGCGCGGTGCCGTGCCCCTGGTCCGCGGCTCCGCACCCGACTCGACGCGCGACACGCACACCAGCATCAAGCTGCCCACCGCGGAGGAGCTGGCCGGCGGCGGGGCCGCCGCGATGCCCGGCCAGCGCGCCCGGCACCGTCACCGGGCCGTCCCCGACGCGCTCCAGCGCCGCCGCGTCAAGATCGGCGCCGCGGCGGCGGCCGCCCTGGTCGTCGGGCTCGGCGGCTGGGCGATCGCGGCCTCCGGCTCCGACGACGACGGCGGCTCCAACAGCCGGGAGGACAAGCCGTCCGGGCAGGCCTCGACCACCCCGACCGCCCCCACCGGCGCCGCCGCCTCCCCGCAGGGCGCGGTCAGCACCCCGGCGGGCACCGCCGAGGACGCCGCGCTGCGCTGGTCCGGCTACACGGCGCTGCCCCACTTCCCGGACCGCGACGTCCACCCCGTCGGCGGCCCCCGCGCGATCTCCGTCTCCGGTACGACGTACGTGTTCACCCGGGGCAGCGACAAGAACGTCTGGTACCTGGTCTCCGGCACCTGGCACCGGCTCACCGGGATAAGCGTCGCCGACGACCCCTCGGTCGTCTCCTCGCGCGCCGGGCAGCTGGACGTCTTCGCCCTCGGCACCGACCACAAGGTCTACCGCCGCACCCTCAGCGGCGGTGCGTGGGGCGACTGGTACCAGGTCGACCAGCCCGCGCGTTTCACCACGACCCCCGCCGCCGCGTCCTCCGCGCCCGGCCGGATCGACCTGGTCGGCTGCTCGGGCGGTGACCTCGTCACCTCCTCCTGGGTCGACGGCCGCTGGAACGCCTGGGCGCTGGTCCCCACCGCGGGCCGGGTCACCGCCGCCCCCGGACTGGTCTCGGCCGCGTCCGGCACCCTGGACGCCTTCGCCGTCCGCAAGGCCGACGGCGCCGTGCTGCGCCTGCCGTACGTGAACGGCGCCTGGCGCCCCTCCGAGATCGTCACGGGCCTGGACGCCACGGGCCGCCCCGAACCCGCCGTCTCCGGCGGCCGGCTCTTCGTCCTCGCCCCCGCCGACGACGGGGCCCTGGCCGCCGCCGTCTCCGACGGCGGCACGTGGACGCCGGTGCCGCTGTCCGCCAGCACCCCCTCCCACCCCGGTCTGACCACGGCGGACGACACCCTGACCCTGTACCTGCGCCGCGCCGACGGCACGCTCGCCCACGCGTCGGCCCCCGTCCCCGTCTGAGCGGCGCGGGACCTCCGCGCCGGTGGGCCGGGCCGCCCCGGCTCACCGGCGCGGCAATGCGCGGCGTGCCGGTACGCTGGGGGACGTGGCAGTCCTGGATGTATCCGAAGAGCTCAAGTCCCTCTCGTCGACCATGGCCTCGATCGAGGCCGTTCTGGACCTCGACAAGCTGAGGGCCGACATCGCCGTGCTCGAGGAGCAGGCGGCGGCCCCGTCGCTGTGGGACGACCCCGACGCGGCGCAGAAGATCACCAGCAAGCTGTCGCACCTGCAGGCCGAGGTCCGCAAGGCCGAGGCGCTGCGCGGCCGCATCGACGACCTGGGGGTGCTCTTCGAGCTCGCCGAGGCCGAGGACGACGCGGATACCCGTGCCGAGGCCGAGACCGAGCTGGAGTCGGTGCGCAAGGCGCTGGACGAGATGGAGGTCCGCACCCTCCTGTCCGGCGAGTACGACGCCCGTGAGGCGCTGGTCAACATCCGCGCCGAGGCCGGCGGTGTCGACGCCGCCGACTTCGCCGAGCAGCTGCAGCGGATGTACCTGCGCTGGTCCGAGCGGCACGGCTACGCGACCGAGATCTACGAGACCTCGTTCGCGGAAGAGGCCGGCATCAAGTCCACCACCTTCGTGGTGAAGGCGCCCTACGCCTACGGCACCCTCTCCGTCGAGCAGGGCACCCACCGCCTGGTGCGCATCTCGCCCTTCGACAACCAGGGCCGCCGCCAGACGTCCTTCGCGGGCGTCGAGGTGCTGCCCGTCGTCGAGCAGAGCGACCACGTCGAGATCGACGAGACCGAGCTGCGGATCGACGTCTACCGCGCCTCCGGCCCCGGCGGCCAGGGCGTCAACACCACCGACTCCGCGGTCCGGATCACCCACATCCCGACCGGCATCGTGGTCTCCTGCCAGAACGAGCGCTCGCAGATCCAGAACAAGGCCAGCGCGATGAACGTGCTGCAGGCCAAGCTACTGGAGCGGCGCCGCCAGGAGGAGCAGGCCAAGATGGACGCCCTCAAGGGCGACGGCGGCAACTCCTGGGGCAACCAGATGCGTTCCTACGTCCTCCACCCGTACCAGATGGTCAAGGACCTGCGGACGGAGTACGAGGTCGGCAACCCCCAGGGCGTCCTCGACGGCGACATCGACGGCTTCCTCGAGGCGGGCATCCGCTGGCGCAAGCAACAGGAGCAGGGCGCCGGCGTCTGACGCGTCGTCAGCGTTCCGGACCTTCACGACTGCCGCCCGACGGGCGGCAGTCGTCGCGTTCCGGGGCAGCCGAGCCCGCACGGGGGCGTGCGCGGACGGCCCGCCAGGGTGCCGACGGTGCCACCCGCACCGTCGTCGGCGGCAGCGGATCGGTCACCCAGGGTCACGGCGACGCGAGCCGGCCGGGGTGCCGGCGCGACCTTCTTCGTCCGGGCGGTGCCGGTTTCCGCTCGATGCCGCGCCTGACCGGCTGGGGCCACCACGCGGCGCCGGGAAGGCCCGCGCCCGGACCCGGGGCCCCTGCGCGTCCACGGGAGGCCCGCAAACGCCACGGGGGCCCGCAGCGCCGATGCGCCGCGGGCCCCCGTGCTTGCTGTCTGTGTGCGCCGTGCTACACGGCGGCCTCGTGTACCACCCACGCCACCGCGAGCAGGGCGACCAGCAGGGCGATCAGTGCCGCCGGGGAGATGGCCGCGAAGGGGTTCTCCTGCTGCATGCGGGCGCGGTGGGCGCGGCAGACCGCGCAGCGGCCCTCGCTGACGGGGCCGGCGCAGTTGGCGCACACCAGTCGGTCGACTGTCATGCGGTGGCCTCCTCCCAGGCGGCCTGGCGGCCGCTCCATGAACAACGCGCGACAGGGGCGGTACGTTCCCGAGCCCCCGACCACTGTGCCAGTTCCCGGGACGCTCGGCGCGCCCCGCGTGATTCCTGCGACTCCGAAGAGTGACGCATGTGGCCAATGCCTGCTTTGTCCCCCAGTGGTCGCTGAATAAACCCGTCATCCCGGACCGCGGACTGCGCGGGCCGCGGCCATTCGCGTAAGGTCGCCTCCGATCCCCTGTATCCGGAGTGCGACCGTGATCCGATTCGACAACGTCACCAAGACCTACCCCCGGCAGAACCGTCCTGCACTTCGGGACGTGTCGCTGGAAATCGAGAAGGGTGAATTCGTCTTCCTGGTGGGCTCCTCCGGCTCCGGGAAGTCGACCTTCCTGCGGCTGATCCTGCGCGAGGAGCGGACGGACACCGGCATGGTGCACGTCCTCGGCAAGGACCTCGCGCGGCTGTCCAACTGGAAGGTGCCGCAGATGCGGCGCCAGTTGGGCACCGTCTTCCAGGACTTCCGCCTGCTGCCCAACAAGACGGTCGCGGAGAACGTGGCGTTCGCCCTCGAGGTGATCGGCAAGCCGCGCGGCACCATCCGCAAGACGGTCCCCGAGGTGCTCGACCTCGTCGGCCTCGGCGGCAAGGAGGACCGCATGCCGGGCGAGCTGTCCGGTGGTGAGCAGCAGCGCGTGGCGATCGCCCGGGCGTTCGTCAACCGCCCGATGCTGCTGATCGCGGACGAGCCCACGGGAAACCTCGACCCGCAGACCTCCGTGGGCATCATGCGGCTGCTGGACCGCATCAACCGGACCGGCACCACCGTGGTGATGGCCACCCACGACCAGAACATCGTCGACCAGATGCGCAAGCGCGTCATCGAGCTCGAGAAGGGGCGACTGGTCCGCGACCAGTCCCGCGGCGTCTACGGCTACCAGCACTGAGCCTGGGCCCCGCCCTGCACACCGCAGCCTTCTGAAAGGACAACATGCGCGCCCAGTTCGTGCTCTCGGAGATCGGCGTCGGTCTCCGGCGCAACCTCACCATGACCTTCGCGGTCATCGTCTCCGTGGCCCTCTCGCTCGCGCTCGCCGGCGGCTCGTGGCTCGCCCGCGAGCAGGTCGACTCGATGAAGGGCTACTGGTACGACAAGGTCCAGGTGTCGATCTTCCTCTGCAACAAGAACGACGCCAAGACCGACCCCAACTGCACCAAGGGCGCGGTCACCGAGGAGCAGAAGCAGGACATCGAGAAGCAGCTCAAGGCGCTGCCGCTCGTGGACAAGTACTTCCACGAGAGCGCGGAGGACGCCTACAAGCACTACAAGGAGCAGTTCTCCGACTCGCCGCTGGCCGACTCGCTCACTCCGGACCAGATGCAGGAGTCGTTCCGGGTCAAGCTCAAGGACCCGACGAAGTTCCAGGTGGTGGCGAGCGCCTTCCAGGGCCGTCCCGGCGTCCAGGAGGTGCAGGACCAGAAGGCCCTGCTGGACAACCTGTTCGGGCTGCTCAACGGCATGACGCTGGCCGCGCTGGTGGTGCTGGCGTTCATGCTCGCGGTGGCGATGATGCTGATCGTGAACACGGTGCGCGTGTCGGCCTTCAGCCGCCGCCGGGAGACCGGGATCATGCGGCTGGTCGGCGCGTCCAGCTTCTACATCCAGATGCCGTTCATCATGGAGGCCGCGTTCGCCGGTCTGGTCGGCGGTGGCCTGGCCTGTCTGATGCTCCTCGTGGGCCGCTACTTCCTGATCGACCACGGCCTTTCGCTGCAGACCAAGGTGCCGCTGATCAACTTCCTCGGCTGGGGCGAGGTGGCGCAGGTGCTGCCGCTGGTGCTGGTGGTGGGCATGCTGATGCCCGCGCTGGCGGCCCTGATCGCGCTGCGCAAATACCTCAAGGTCTGATCCGCGCCAAGGGCGCTGTACGGCCGACCTTCCGTACAGCGCCCGCTTCTCGCCTAGACTGCCCGACGTGCTGAGCCCACGTCCGCCCGGGAGACCACGCCGCCTGCGCCGTGCCGCGGCGCTGACGCTGGTCTTCGGCGCGGTCCTGGCGACGGGTGCCGCGGCGGGTTCCTTCGGGGACCTCGGCGGGGAGCGGCGGACGCCGCCGCACTCCCGCATCCCGGCCGGCACCGTCGCCGACACCGACGAGATCGCCGAGGCGATCGCGGAGGGCAAGGTCGGCCCGCAGGCCGCGCAGGCCCTGGTCAGCCGTAGCGGCGACCGCTGGTCCTCCTTCTACACGGCCCAGGAGTACGAGGGTTTCCAGCAATCCCTGGACGGCCGGTACGTGGGCGTCGGCCTGTGGGTGCGACGCACCGAGGACGGCCGCATCGGCATCGACCGCGTCCAGTCCGGCAGCCCCGCCGCCCGGGCCGGGGTGCTCGCCGGGGACCGGCTGATGAGCATCGACGGCACGGAGGTCACCGGCCGCCCCGTCACCGAGGTCGTCGCCCGGTTGCGCGGTTCCGACGCGGCCGGCACCGCCGTGGCCCTGGGCCTGCGGCGCGGCGCGCGCTCCTGGGTGGTCTCCCCGCGGCGCGCCCTGCTGCCCACGGAGTCCGTACGGGTCCGGCACGTCCCCGGCGGCGTCAGCGTCGTCAAGGTGGACGCCTTCACCAAGGGTGTCGCCGGGCAGGTCCGCGGCGCCCTGGCCGGCCGGCCGGGAAACAAGGGCGTAGTCCTGGACCTGCGCGGCAACTCCGGCGGCCTGGTCACCGAGGCCGTCGGTGTGGCCTCCGCGTTCCTGGACGGCGGCCTGGTCGCCACGTACGACGTCCACGGCAGGCAGCAGGCGCTCTACGCGGCCGACGCCGGCGACACCGACACCCCGCTCGTCGTGCTCGTGGACGGCGGCACGATGAGTGCGGCCGAACTGCTCGCCGGCGCCCTGCAGGACCGCGGCCGTGCCGTCGTCGTGGGCTCCCGCACCTTCGGAAAGGGCTCGGTGCAGATGCCCAGCCGGCTGTCGGACGGCTCGGTCGCCGAGCTCACCGTCGGCCACTACCGGCTGCCCGCGGGCCGCCGGGTGGACGGCCGCGGGGTGGAGCCCGACCTGAAGGTCACCGGTGGCGCGGACGCCGAGTCCGAGGCCCTCCAGGTGCTGGACGGTCTGGGCACGCCGGTCCGCTGACCGGCGCGCAAACCGGTACCCCCCGGCCCCGCCGAGGTGCGAGAATGGCCGCGCTATGGCAAAGGAAACGGGTCGCAAGCTGATCGCGCAGAACAAGAAGGCGCGGCACGACTACCACATCCTCGACACCTACGAGGCGGGCTTGGTGCTCACCGGCACCGAGGTGAAGTCGCTGCGCCAGGGACGCGCTTCCCTGGTCGACGGCTTCGGCCAGCTCGACGGGGGCGAGGCGTGGCTGCACAACGTGCACATCCCCGAGTACACCCAGGGGACGTGGACGAACCACTCGGCGCGGCGCAAGCGCAAGCTGCTGCTGCACCGGGAGGAGATCGAGAAGCTCTTCCAGAAGTCCCAGGAGACCGGTCACACGATCGTGCCGCTCTCCTTGTACTTCAAGGACGGCCGGGCGAAGGTCGAGATCGCGCTGGCCAAGGGCAAGAAGGACTACGACAAGCGGCAGACCCTGCGCGAGAAGCAGGACCGCCGCGAGGCCGACCGGGCCATCTCGGCGGCGCGCCGCCGGCAGCGGGGCGACTGACCCCCGGGAAATGCGCTGGCCTCCATGTACGTCGGTCACGTACGATGGCGTCAGCACCACCGGGCCCTGACGGCCCGGTGAGCAGTTTGAAAAATCAACATGGGGATGATCGGTTTCGACTGGGGATGTCGAAGCAGGGGAAGCGAGCCGAGAAAGCGGCAATGATCTCGTAAACCATATGCCGAAAACAATAATCGCCACTTCTAAGCGCGATTCCTCCGCCTTCGCTCTCGCTGCCTAATTAGCAGCTAGCGAAGACTCCGCGGAGTGTCAGCCCGGGGCTGTTCCCGACCCGGATCCTGGCATCAGCTAGGGGACTAAACCACTGAGTCCGGCCACGGGGCTCGGTGGGAAACCAAACAGTGGCTGGGCCCGTCGGCGGCTTGTCCGCGTGACTGCCGGGGCCGAGAAAAGCACAGCGGACTGCGCTCGGAGAAGCCCTGATTCTGCACCACAGGACGCGGGTTCGATTCCCGCCATCTCCACTGACCCAACGGAAGGCGATGCCTGCCGCGCACTGCGCGGCAGGCATCGCCTTCCGTCGTTTCGGGGGCCCGTCGCCTCGCCGCACGGCGCCGCGCCCGGCTGTGGCCCTGGCCGCGCAGGCGCGGGGCGGTACGTACGGCGGCGGCCGGCGGCTGACGGCCGGTACGTCAGGCCCGGCGCCGGGCCGTCCGCAGGGAGGCCGCCGCGACCAGCGCCGCGGTGGCCGCGGCGACCGCCGGTATCGCGTACGCGGGGACCGCACCCCGGTGCTCTGCGACCGACCCCGCGGCGAAGGAGCCCGCGGCGATGCCGCCCAGGAGGGCCGTGACGGCCAGCGTCATGCCCTCGTTGAGGCGGCCCGGCGGCACCCGGCGCTGGATCAGGGCCATGCCGTTGATCATCGTGGGCGCGGTGGCCATGCCCGCCAGCAGCAGCGCGGGGGCCAGCAGCCACAGGCCGCCGAGGGCCGCCGCGGGCAGCGGGCCGAGCATGAGAGCGGCCATCAGGGCGACGCTCGCGGCGAAGCGGCCCTCCGCGCCGCCACGGGGCCGGCGCAGCCCGTACAGCAGGCCCGCCGCGCACGAACCCGCCGCCTGGAGGGCGAGCACCGCCCCGGCGGCGCCACGGTGCCCCTGGGCGTCGGCGAAGGCGATCGTGGTGACCTCCAGGGCGCCGAAGACGGCCCCCGTCGCCAGGAACGTCAGCAGTACGGCCGGTACCGCGGCCCGCCCGGCCCCCGCCCCCGGTCCGGCGGCGGCCCGCGGCACCGGCGGCGGTTCGGTGCCGCGCTGCGCGGCGAAGATCAGGATGCCGCCGAAGAGCAGCAGCGCCCCCGTCAGCGTGCCGGCCTCGGGGAACAGCGAGGTGCACAGGAAGGCCGCGAGGACCGGGCCGAGCATGAAGCAGACCTCGTCCGCGGCTTGCTCGAAGGAGTTGGCGACGTGCCGGCCCCGCTCGTCGTCCCGGTACAGGTGCGCCCAGCGCGCCCGCGCCATGCCTCCGGTGTTCGGCGTCGTCGCGGTGGCGGCGTACGCGGCGAACAGGGTCCAGGCCGGGGCGTGCAGCCGTACGCACACCACCAGCGCGAGCGAGCCCAGCGCGGCGAGCCCCGCGGCCGGCACGGCCACCCGGGCCTGGCCGTGCCGGTCGGTCAGGCGCGCGGTCCAGGGGGCCACCACGGCCGTCGCGGCGAGTCCGGTGGCGGTGACCGCCCCGGCCAGCGCGTACGAGCCGTAGCCGGCCGCGATCATGACGACCGCGCTGACGCCGAACATCCCCATCGGGAGCCGGGCCAGGAGGTTCCCGGTGGTGAAGGCCCGAGTGCCGGGCAGGGCGAAGAGCCGCCGGTAGGGGGCGGTGAAGGCGGGCGCGGTCATGCGACCACCCTCCCGGCGCGCCCCCGGTGCGGTCCAACACCTGATCAGCGCCCATTGACGCGTTCCCGTTGTCAATCGCGGACGTGTTCAATGGGCGGATGCCGCACGCCATCGAACCGCGCCTGCTGAGGGCCTTCACCGCCGTCGCGGAGGAGCTGCACTTCACCCAGGCCGCCGCCCGCCTCCACGTCGCCCAGCAGGCGCTGAGCCGGGACGTCCGGCGCCTGGAGCGGGAACTGAGGGCCGAGCTGTTCGTGCGGACGACCCGCTCGGTGCGGCTGACCGCCGAGGGGGAGCGGCTGCTGCCGTACGCCCGGCGCGTGCTCGCCGCCCACGACGAACTGGCCGCCGCCTTCGCGCCCACCGGCCGTCCGCTGCTCGTCGACATCGGCGCGCCGGTGGGCACCGGCCACCGGGTGCTGGCCGCCGCTCGCGCCGCCGCGCCCGAACTCGAGCTCACCGCGCGCTTCCACAGCGGGCTCACCGGCGCCGCCGCCGGGATCCTCGCCGGCCGCCTGGACGTCTCCTTCGGCCGCGCGGCGGGCCTGGCCCCCGCCGTGCTGGACCGGCTGGAGCACCTGCCGGTCCGCTACGAGCGGATGGCGGTGCTGCTCCCCGCCGGCCACTGGCTGGCCCCGCTCGCCGAGGTGCCGCTCGACCGACTCGCCGGGGAGTCGCTCTACGCCGCCGCCGGGAACCCGGACACCGCCGAGTGGACGGACCTGGCCCAGCGCCTGTTCCGGGGCCGGGGCATCGCCGTCGCCGCGCCCTTCCCCGCCATCGACGGTCCGGAGGAGTTCGTCCGTCTGGTGCGCAAGCACCGCTGGCCCGTCCTGGCCAGCACCGAGTTCATCGACCTGCCCGGCTTCGTCCTGCGCCCGCTCACCGGCCCCGTACCGCTCGCCCCCGTCTCCATGGTGTGGCGGCGCGGACTGCGCCACCCCGCACTGGACGCCCTGCTCTGCGCCGCGCGCCGGCTCGCCGCGGAGGACGACTGGCTCACCGTGCCGGACGGCGCCTGGCTGCCGGAGCCGGACGCCCGCGTGATGGCGCCCCCGGCGCTCACACCGGGCCCGCGCACCGGGTGAGAGCAAGGTTGCGTGGCGGTCACCTCAGGCCATCGGGAGGAAACGCGCCGTTCCTACCGTCGTGGGCATCACCCGACGAGCGACATCAGGGCCTGGAGGCGTCATGACTGCCGCGAGCACCACCGCACGCAAGGGCGGCCGCTGGATCGAACGGTGGGACCCCGAGGACGAGGGGTCCTGGGAGAACGGCGGCCGGCGCGTCGCCCACCGGAACCTGCTCTTCTCCGTCCTGTCCGAGCACGTCGGCTTCTCCGTCTGGACGCTCTGGTCGGTCATGGTGCTCTTCATGGGCCCGGAGTACGGCATCGACCCCGCCGGGAAGTTCTTCCTGGTCGCCATGGCCACGGCGGTCGGCGCCCTGGTCCGCGTCCCGTACACCTTCGCCGTCGCGCGCTTCGGCGGCCGCAACTGGACCGTCGTCAGCGCGCTCATGCTGCTGCTGCCGACGATCGCCGCCGCCGTCGTCATGGAGCCCGGCACCTCCTACGGCACCTTCCTCGCCGTCGCCGCGCTGACCGGGGTCGGGGGCGGCAACTTCGCCTCCTCCATGACCAACATCAACTCCTTCTTCCCGCTCCGGAAGAAGGGCTGGGCCCTCGGCCTCAACGCGGGCGGCGGCAACATCGGCGTGCCGGTCGTCCAACTGGTCGGCCTGCTGGTCATCGGCACGGCAGGCGCCGGCCACCCCCGGCTGCTGCTGGCCGTCTACATCCCGCTCATCGTGGTCGCCGCCACGCTCGCGGCCCTGTACATGGACAACCTCGCGCCCGTGCGGAACGACACCGGCGCGGCCGCCCTGGCGGTGAAGGACGGCCACACCTGGATCATGTCCTTCCTCTACATCGGCACCTTCGGGTCGTTCATCGGCTACAGCTTCGCCTTCGGGCTCGTCCTGCAGAACCAGTTCGCCCGCACCCCGCTGCAGGCCGCGTCCGTCACCTTCGTCGGCCCGCTGCTCGGCTCGCTGGTCCGCCCGGTCGGCGGACGGCTCGCGGACCGCTTCGGCGGCGCGCGGATCACCCTGTGGAACTTCCTGGCGATGGCCGCCGCCACCGCCGTGATCGTCCTCGCCTCGGCGCAGAAGTCCCTGGCGCTGTTCTCCGGCGCCTTCGTCGCCCTGTTCATCCTGACCGGCCTCGGCAACGGCTCGACGTACAAGATGATCCCGGGCATCTACGCCGCCAAGGCCGCCGCCAAGGGCCTGACCGGCGAAGCCGCGGCCTCCTACGGACGCCGGCTGTCCGGCGCCGCGATGGGCCTGATCGGTGCCGTCGGCGCGCTCGGCGGCCTCGGCATCAACCTCGCCTTCCGGCAGTCCTTCCTCACCCGGGGCACCGGCACCCCGGCCTTCGTCACCTTCCTGGCCGTCTACGCGGTCTGCTTCGCGGTCACCTGGGCCGTATACCTGCGCAGGCCCGCACCGGCCCCCGCCCCGGCGGCCGGGCCCGGTGCCGGGGCCGAGCCGGAGGCGCGGCTGTCCTACGCGCAGGTGTAGCCCCGGCGAACTGCGTAACAACGGGGAAATGCCGGTGAACCCGGACCGTCACCGGGGCTTGGAACCATGCGCGCAACGGGGCGCACGACTCCGGGACCCGGGACGGTCCCGGCCTCCGTTGCACGTGTACCTCCGGCGGAGCGAGGCAGAGCCATGCAAGTGCGACACCCAGACGTCCTCCCCTTGGCGGGCTTCACGGTCGGCGTCACCGCGGCCCGCCGCGCCGACGAACTGTGCGCCCTGCTCGAACGGCGCGGCGCCGTCGTGATGCGGGCCCCCGCGCTGCGGATCGTCCCGCTGCCGGACGACACCGAACTGCTCGCCGCGACCAAGGGGTTGCTCGACCGCGGCCCCGACGTGGTGGTGGCCACCACCGCGATCGGCTTCCGCGGCTGGATCGAGGCCGCCGACGGCTGGGGGCTCGGCGAGCCCCTGCTGGAACGGCTGCGCCACGTCGAACTGCTCGCCCGCGGCCCCAAGGTGCGCGGCGCGATCCGCGCGGCCGGGCTCAGGGAGTCCTGGTCGCCGGCGTCCGAGTCGATGGCGGAGGTCCTCGACCGCCTGCTGGACGAGGGCGTCGACGGCCGGCGCGTCGCCGTCCAGCTGCACGGGGAACCGGTGCCCGGCTTCAGCGAGGCACTGCGCGCGGCCGGCGCGGAGGTCGTGGGCGTCCCCGTCTACCGCTGGATGCCGCCGGAGGACCTGGGCCCGGTCGACCGGCTCATCGACGCGGCCGTCGCCCGCGGACTGGACGCGGTCGCCTTCACCAGCGCCCCCGCGGCGGCCTCCCTGCTGGACCGGGCCGACCGCCGGGGCCTGCGCGGCGAACTCCTCGACGCCCTGCGCCACGACATCCTCCCGGCCTGCGTGGGCCCCGTCACGGCGCTGCCCCTGCAGGCCCACGAGGTGCCCACCGCCCAGCCCGAACGCTTCCGTCTCGGGCCGCTCGTCCAACTGCTCGCCGCAGAGCTCCCGGGGCGGGTGCGTCCCCTCCCCGTCGCCGGACGGCGCCTGGAGATCCGCGGCCACGCGGTCGTCGTCGACGGCGAGCTGCGCCCCGTCCCCCCGGCCGGGATGGCCCTGCTCCGCGCCCTCGCCCGGCGCCCCGGGTGGGTCGTCTCCCGGGCCGACCTGCTCCGGGTGCTGCCGGGGGCGGGGCGCGACGAGCACGCCGTCGAGACGGCGATGGCGCGGTTGCGGGCGGCGCTGGGGGTGCCGAAGCTCATCCAGACGGTGGTCAAGCGGGGGTACCGGCTTGCGCTGGATCCGGCGGCGGACGCCAAGTACGCCTCCGCGTGACCCGGGGTCGTGGGTGCGGCCGGTTGTTTGGGTGCGGGTTGTCTGCGCCTGCGGCGGGCGTCCACCCGCCCGCCCGCCCGCCCCCGGCCGAAGGCTGGGGGAGACGAGCGGCGGACCCGGGCGCCGAACGATGTGGACGTAAACCGCGAGCGCTGTGGGGGTCCCCCCGGCCGAAGGCTGGGGGAGTGCGCCGGGCCCCGACCCCAACCCAACAGAGCGCAGGCCCGCACTGACCGCGCCGGATGGGGGTCCCCCCGGCCGAAGGCTGGGGGAGGGCGGGCGGCGGGGAAACCCCAAAGCGCAACCACAACGCACCCGCACGGGGCGACACGGGGTACCCCGGACGCTCCGGGAGGCACTTGCCGAGTGGGCGGGAAACGCCTGGTTGGCGTACGGTGACAGGCTGCCCCGTACGCCGGGGCGGCGCACGCGGCGCGTGACGTACGGAAGTGGAAGAAGGGGGTCCTGCGTGGCAGCGGTCCGGGACACGGAGATCGCAGTCGAGCAGACGCATCTGGACCGGGTGTACGACCGGCTCGAGGAGAAGATCCACGAGGCGGAGTTCCTCATGGACGACGCCGTCAAGCGCGGCCAGGTCGGCACGCCGGGCGCGCTGGCGGAGCGCGACGCCCAGGTGTTCCGGGCGGGGCTGCACCTGAACCGGCTGAACGCGGAGTTCGAGGACTTCCTCTTCGGCCGGATCGACCTGCTGCTGGGCAAGGACGGCAAGAAGGGCCCGGACGGTGCGTACACCTCCGTGGAGCCCGCCGATGATGCGGTCCGGCCCGACGGGACGGCGGAGGTCGCCGAGACCCTGCACATCGGCCGACTGGGCGTGCTGGACGCGGACTACGCGCCGCTGGTGATCGACTGGCGGGCGCCCGCGGCGGCGCCGTTCTACCGGGCGACGCCGGTCGCGCCCGGCCGGGTCGTGCGGCGGCGCGTCATCCGCTCCAAGGGCCGCAAGGTGCTGGGCGTCGAGGACGACCTGCTGCGCCCGGAGCTGAGGACGGGGCTGCCGGTGGTGGGGGACGGCGCGCTGATGGCCGCGCTGGGCCAGGCGCGCAGCCACACGATGCGGGACATCGTCTCCAGCATCCAGGCCGAGCAGGACGTGGTGATCAGGGCCCCCGCAGCCTCCGTCACGGAGGTGACCGGCGGGCCCGGCACGGGGAAGACGGCCGTGGCCCTGCACCGGGCGGCGTACCTGCTGTACCAGGACCGGCGCCGGTACGCGGGCGGGATCCTGGTGGTCAGCCCGACGCCGCTGCTGGTGGCGTACACCGAGGGCGTGCTGCCCTCGCTGGGCGAGGAGGGTCAGGTCGCGATCCGCGCCGTGGGCTCGCTCGTGGACGGTGCCGAGGCGACCACGTACGACGATCCGGCGGTCGCCCGGATCAAGGGCTCGCTGCGGATGCTGAGGGTGCTGCGCAAGGCGGCCCGGGGCGTGCTGGAGCACGGGTCCGGGCAGGGCCGGTGCCCGGACCGGCTGCGGGTGGTGGCGTTCGGGCGGCGGCTGGAGCTGGACGCCGAGGAGCTGTCCGGGATCCGGCACGCCGTGCTGAGCGGCACGGCGCCGGTGAACCTGCTGCGGCCCCGGGCCCGGCGTCTGCTGCTGGACGCGCTGTGGCGCAAGGCCGGGCGCCGTTTCGAGGACCCGGAGCTGGCCGCCGAGGAGCGGCAGGGTTTCGACGAGGACGTCTCCACCGAGCAGGAGTTCGTGGACTTCCTGGCCGCCTGGTGGCCGGTGCTGACCCCGCGCGGGGTGCTGGCGGCGCTCTCCGACGAGAAGCGGCTGGGGCGCTGGGCCCGGCGGGTCCTGACGCCGCCCGAGGTGCGCCGGGTGGCGCGCTCGCTGCGCCGGCTGGACCCCGCGGGCAACGGGGCCCTGTCCGTGCACGACGTCGCGATGCTGGACGAGCTGGAGGCCTTGCTGGGCCCGCCGCCGAAGGTGCGCACCCGGGAGGCGGACCCGCTGGACCAGCTGACCGGTCTGGAGGAGGTCACCACCTTCGCCGACCGGATGGCGGCCGGGCGGCGCAGCCGGCAGGACCGGCTGGACGCGGAGCGCACGGAGTACGCGCACGTGATCGTCGACGAGGCGCAGGACCTCACCCCGATGCAGTGGCGGATGGTGGGCCGCCGGGGCCGTGCCGCGACCTGGACGGTGGTCGGCGACCCCGCGCAGAGTTCGTGGACCGACCCGGACGAGGCGGCCCTGGCCCGTGACGAGGCCCTGGGGACGCGTCCGCGCCGCCGTTTCACCCTCACCGTGAACTACCGCAACCCGGCCGAGATCGCGGACCTGGCGGCGAAGGTGCTGGCGCTGGCCATGCCGGGCAACGAGTCGCCGCGCGCGGTGCGTTCGACGGGGCTGGTGCCCCGGTTCGCGGTGACCGCCGACGGCGGCCCCGGCGAGGCGGTGCGCGCGGAGGCGGAGCGGCTGCTGGGCGAGGTCGAGGGCACGGTGGGCGTGGTCGTGGCCATGGGCCGCCGTGAGGAGGCCCGGGGCTGGCTGGCGGGGCTGGGCGAGCGCGTCGTGGCGCTGGGCAGCCTGGAGGCCAAGGGGTTGGAGTACGACGCGACGCTGGTCGTCTCGCCCGCGGAGATCGCGGACGAGTCCCCGGCCGGGCTGCGGGTGCTGTACGTGGCGCTGACCCGGGCCACGCAGCGGCTGACGGTGCTCTCCGGCGCCCGCGACCTGCCGGACGACGTCGGCGTCCCGGACCTGCTGCGGGACTGAACCGTCCGCATGACGACGGCGGGGCGCCCCTCTGGGAGGGGCGCCCCGCCGGACGTCTGTGACACCGACCCGCCATGCTCGCCTCGCGGCAAGTGGGCGCTCGAAGCGCCTATGGTTGGGCCCGGGGGCTTGGATCGAGCCGGTGCCTCACCCAGGCTAACAAACGATCCGAGATTGTCATTCCGTCCGTGTGCGCCGTTCCGGTGGCGGGTGGGGGAACATTAAGCACACAAGCTTCCGTTGACCCCCCTCGCTACTCGACATTCTGTTGTAGGGCCCCCGGGTTTACGCGTACCCACCAGTAGGTGGCAGCATCGAGGGCGCACAACCAGCGACAGCGGAGGAACAGCGGCCATGGCAACGGCGCCGAGCGTCTCGTACTCAATCACGGTGCGGCTGGAGGTACCCGCGAGCGGATCCGCGGTCAGCCAGCTCACCACGGCCGTGGAAGCCTCCGGTGGTGCCGTCCACGGCCTCGACGTGACCGCTTCCGGCCACGAGAAGCTGCGGATCGACGTGACCATCGCGGCCACCTCGACGGCCCACGCGGACGAGATCGTCGCCAAGCTGGCGCAGATCGAGGGCGTCGCGATCGGCAAGGTCTCCGACCGCACGTTCCTGATGCACCTCGGCGGCAAGATCGAGATGGCGTCGAAGCACCCCATCCGCAACCGTGACGACCTCTCCATGGTCTACACCCCCGGTGTGGCCCGGGTCTGCATGGCGATCGCCAAGAACCCCGAGGACGCCCGCCGGCTGACCATCAAGCGCAACAGCGTCGCGGTGGTCACCGACGGCTCGGCCGTGCTGGGCCTGGGCAACATCGGGCCCAAGGCCGCGCTGCCGGTCATGGAGGGCAAGGCGGCCCTGTTCAAGCGCTTCGCGGGCATCGACGCCTGGCCGATCTGCCTGGACACCCAGGACACCGACGCGATCGTGGAGATCGTCAAGGCGATCGCCCCCGGCTTCGCCGGCATCAACCTGGAGGACATCTCGGCGCCCCGCTGCTTCGAGATCGAGGCCCGGCTGCGCGAGGCCCTGGACATCCCGGTCTTCCACGACGACCAGCACGGCACCGCCATCGTGGTGCTTGCGGCGCTGACCAACGCGCTGCGCGTGGTCGGCAAGCAGGTCGGCGACGTACGGGTCGTCATGTCGGGTGCGGGCGCCGCCGGCACGGCCATCCTCAAGCTGCTGCTCGCGGCGGGCGTCAAGCACGCCGTCGTGGCGGACATCCACGGCGTCGTGCACAGCGGCCGGGAGGACCTGGTCGCCGCCGGCCCCGGGACGGCGCTGCGCTGGATCGCCGACAACACCAACCCGGAGGAGATCACCGGGACCTTGAAGGAGGCCGTGCGCGGCGCGGACGTCTTCATCGGCGTCTCCGCCCCCAACGTCCTGGACGGCGAGGACGTCGCGGCCATGGCCGACGGCGCCATCGTCTTCGCCCTGGCCAACCCCGACCCCGAGGTGGACCCGGCGGTCGCCCGGGAGACCGCCTCGGTGGTCGCCACGGGCCGCAGCGACTTCCCGAACCAGATCAACAACGTGCTGGTCTTCCCGGGCGTCTTCCGCGGCCTGCTGGACGCCCAGAGCCGCACGGTGAACACCGAGATGATGCTCGCGGCGGCGACCGCCCTCGCGGACGTCGTCACCGAGGACGAGCTCAACCCGAACTACATCATCCCGAGCGTCTTCAACGACAAGGTCGCGGGCGCCGTCGCCGGCGCCGTCCGTGAGGCCGCCAAGTCGCAGGGCCTCACCGCGACGCCGTAACGACGGAGCGTCATCGAGCCGCACACGTCCCGCTTTTTGTGTGACTCTCCCGGGTGCCGGATTGGCGTTTCCCCCAGAAATAGGGGCAGGATGCGTACCTGGGCGGTGAGGGCCGCACCGCAGAAGCGCGATGAGCGTCTTCACAATGCGTCTTCCCCGACGGTCGACGTTGGGGGTTTCCATGCAAGGAGTACTTAGATGAACCGCAGTGAGCTGGTGGCCGCGCTGTCCGAGCGCGCCGAGGTGACCCGCAAGGACGCCGACGCCGTTCTGGCCGCGTTCGCCGAGGTCGTCGGCGAGATCGTCGCCAAGGGCGACGAGAAGGTCACCATCCCCGGCTTCCTCACCTTCGAGCGCAGCCACCGCGCCGCGCGCACCGCGCGCAACCCGCAGACCGGTGACCCGATCCAGATCCCGGCCGGCTACAGCGTGAAGGTCTCCGCGGGCTCGAAGCTCAAGGAAGCCGCCAAGGGCAAGTAGTTCCGCGCCTACCGCGACAACCGAAAGGGCGGCCTCCCCGCGGGGAGGCCGCCCTTCGTGTGTTCCGGACGGTGGGCCGGGCGCCGGGTCAGTCCGCGGCGGGCAGCTCGACCTTCGCGCCGAGCTTCTCCAGCTTGCCCATGAAGTTCTCGTAGCCGCGGTTGATCAGGTCGATGCCGTGCACCCGGGAGGTGCCCTGCGCCGCCAGGGCCGCGATGAGGTACGAGAAGCCGCCTCGCAGGTCGGGGATGACCAGGTCGGCGCCCTGCAGCCGGGTGGGGCCGCTGACGACCGCGGAGTGCAGGAAGTTGCGCTGGCCGAAGCGGCAGGGGGTGCCGCCCAGGCACTCGCGGTAGAGCTGGATGTGGGCGCCCATCTGGTTGAGCGCCGAGGTGAAGCCCAGCCGGGACTCGTACACCGTCTCGTGGACGATGGACAGGCCCGAGGCCTGCGTGAGGGCCACGACCAGGGGCTGCTGCCAGTCGGTCTGGAATCCGGGGTGGACGTCGGTCTCCAGGGCGATGGCGTTCAGCGGGCCGCCGGGGTGCCAGAAGCGGATGCCGTGGTCGTCGACCTCGAAGGCCCCGCCCACCTTGCGGAAGACGTTGAGGAAGGTCATCATCTCGCGCTGGCTGGCGCCGCGGACGTAGACGTTGCCCTCGGTGGCCAGGGCCGCGCAGGCCCAGGAGGCGGCCTCCAGGCGGTCCGGGAGGGCGCGGTGGTTGTAGCCGCCGAGCTTGTCCACGCCGGTGATGTGGATGGTGCGGTTGGTGCCCATCGTGATGATGGCGCCCATCTTCTGCAGGACGCAGATGAGGTCCTCGATCTCCGGCTCGATCGCGGCGTTGCTCAGCTCGGTGACGCCCTCGGCCAGGACGGCCGTCAGCAGCACCTGCTCGGTCGCGCCGACCGACGGGTACGGGAGCTCGATCTTGCAGCCGCGCAGCCGCTGCGGGGCCTCCAGGTACTGGCCCTCGGGGCGCTTCTCGATGACCGCGCCGAACTTGCGCAGCACGTCGAAGTGGAAGTCGATCGGCCGGCCGCCGATGTCGCAGCCGCCCAGGCCCGGGATGAAGGCGTGGCCGAGGCGGTGCAGCAGGGGGCCGCAGAACAGGATCGGGATCCGCGAGGAGCCCGCGTGCGCGTCGATGTCGGCGACGTTCGCGCTCTCCACCTTGGACGGGTCGAGCACCAGTTCCCCGGGCTCCTCACCGGCCTGCACCGTCACCCCGTGCAGCTGGAGCAGACCCCGCACCACGCGCACGTCGCGGATGTCGGGCACGTTGCGCAGCCGGCTGGGTTCGCTGCCCAGCAGCGCGGCCACCATCGCCTTGGGCACGAGGTTCTTCGCGCCGCGGACATGGATCTCCCCCTCGAGGGGGGTGCCGCCGTGGACGAGCAGTACGTCGTTAAGGCCGGTCATTGCTCTCGCGTTCCTGGAGACGGGCAGAAAGGAAGCTAGGTCCCCGCAGGCACCAAGGGGAAATGGTAATCGGCCTTCCGGCGCCGGGGAGAGGCCTGTGAGGTCCCACTCATGTAATGGCTTCGCTACAGCACCCTGTGCGGTCGCGCGCCTCCGGAGGGTCGCCGGCGGCGCGCCCGGTGCGCCGGGCCCGGTCCGGAAAGGGGGCCGTTGCCACCCCGCGCGGCGGCGGAATGCGGGATCATGTTGACCATGACCGAAGTGTCATCGCTCACCGGCAGACTGCTCGTCGCGACGCCCGCGCTCGCGGACCCGAACTTCGACCGGGCGGTGGTGCTCCTCCTCGACCACGACGAGGAGGGGTCCCTCGGCGTCGTCCTCAACCGCCCCACGCCCGTCGGGGTCGGCGACGTCCTGGAGACCTGGGCCGGTCTGGCGGGCGCGCCCCCGGTCGTCTTCCAGGGAGGGCCGGTCTCGCTGGACTCCGCGCTGGGCCTGGCCGTGGTGCCCGGGGAGCCGCGGGACGGCGAGGACGGGGAGCCGCTCGGCTGGCGCCGGGTGTACGGCGCGATCGGCCTGGTCGACCTGGAGGCGCCGCCGGAGCTCCTCGCGGCCGAGCTGGGCTCCCTGCGCATCTTCGCCGGGTACGCCGGATGGGGGCCCGGACAGCTGGAGGACGAGCTCGTCGAGGGCGCCTGGTACGTGGTGGAGTCCGAACCGGGGGACGTCTTCTCCCCGGACCCCGAGCAGCTGTGGCGCTCCGTGCTGCGCAGGCAGCGCAGCGAACTCGCGATGGTCGCGACGTATCCGGACGATCCGTCTCTGAATTAGGCTTGCGTGCCATGAGCACTCTCGAGCCCGAGCGCGGGGCGGGCACCGGCACCCTCGTCGAACCGACCCCGCAGGTGTCGAACGGCGATGGCGACCACGAGCGCTTCGCGCACTACGTTCAGAAGGACAAGATCATGGAGAGCGCGCTCTCCGGATCGCCGGTGGTCGCGCTCTGCGGCAAGGTCTGGGTGCCCGGCCGGGACCCCAAGAAGTACCCGGTCTGCCCGATGTGCAAGGAGATCTTCGAATCCATGCCCACCGGTGGCGGGGACAAGGACAAGGACAAGAGCGGCAAGTAGCGGCCGCCACGGCACCCGGCAGGTACGGCCGCGGCACGGCGGCCGTACCTCGCGCGTTCGGGGGGACATGGCGCAGGACGACGCCGTCACGGCGGACCGGGTCTTCGGGCTGTGCGAGCGGGGGCGCTTCGAGATGGCGCACTCGCTCGTCGACGACGCCTTCGTCGCCCGCAACGGCAGCTTCGGCTACCTCGTACGGGCCAGGGTCTTCGCGTACGAGCGACGGGCCGACCGGGCCCGGGAGGCTGTCGACTGGGCGCTGGCGCATGCGGAGCGCGGCGACCCCGACCCGCCGCTGCTGGCCGGGCTCGTCCTGCTGATGCTCGGCGACGCGCACGGCGCCCTCGGGCTCGGGAGGCGGGTCGTCGCCGCCGACCCCCGCGAATGGCGCGCCCAGGTGCTGGTCGCCGACTCCTGCCGGATGCTCTCCCGTGGCCCCGAGGCGCTCGCCGCCGCCCGGCGGGCCGTCCTGATCGCGCCCCGCGAGGCCGAGGCCCAGGTCGCGCTCGCACGGGCGCTGGACCTCTCCGTCCGCCCCGCCGCCCAGGCCGAACGCCGCACCGTCGTGGCCCGCGCCCTGGAGCTCGGTGCCGCGCCCGCGGATGTGGCGGGGCGGCGCCGGTGGCCGCGGCTCGTGCCCGTGCTGCTGGTGGCCGCGCTGGTGCTGTTCGCCGAACCGGAGGTGCTGGCCGGTGGGGTGGGCGTGCTGGCGGCGCTGGCGGGCGCGCTGTGGCTGCTGCAGGCCCGTCGTTCCGGCAGCACCGGCCTGGGGCGGCTGCAGACCGTACGTGCTTTGGCCCGCGCCGAGTTGAACGGGGACCGGGCCCGCGCCCGGACCGTGGCCCTGACCGTGGCGGCCCATCTGGCCGTGCTGCCGATCGCCGCCACCGGCCTGGCGGCGGCCGCCGCCGCCGACGGCACCCCGTGGCCGCTTCCGGCCGTCCTGGGCGTCGCCGCGGGCGCCGTGGTGGTGCTGCTGGGCGCCGCCCGCGCGGTGCGCTGGTGGTACGGCGACACCTTCCTGCAACGCGACCTGCTGCCCAGCCGGCACGTCGTCCTCCAGTTGACCGCCGTCGTCGCCCTCATCGGCACCGTCGTGGCCCTCTCCGTGGCGCAGGCGAGCTCCACGGCGCTGTGGTCAGCGGTGACCGTGAGCCACCTCCTGTGGTGCGTGGTCGGCGTGCTGATCCCCGTCCTCGCGCTGAACCGGGACCGCCGGGCCCGCGGCTGACGGCTCACCGCGTCCGGCCGGAGCGGGCCGGAAATCGGCGATTGGTCTATTCCAGTTGCCGCGGGCGCGGCAGGATGGGCGCCATGGACCTCATCCCGGCGCCCGTCGAGGCGCACCGGCACGCCGACGGCGGTCACCTCGACCTGGGCCCCGGCACCACCCTGGACGCCGGCCCCGGCACGGAAGGGACCGCGCACTGGCTGCGCGCCACGGTGGGCGCCGCCACCGGGCTCCCGCTGCCGCCGCCGCCCGCGGGCACGCCCGGCACGATCACGCTCCGCCTCGACCCCGACGTGACCGGGCGCCTCGGCGCGGAGGGCCACCGCCTGACGGTGTCCGCCGCGGACGGCGTCCGCATCGCCGGCGGGGGAGCGGCGGGGGTGTTCTGGGGCGCCCAGACCGTACGGCAGTTGCTCGGGGCCGACGCCTTCCGCCGTGCGCCGCTGCCGGGGCGCGACTGGCGCCTGCCGCACTGCACGGTCGAGGACGCCCCGCGGTTCGCGTGGCGCGGCGTACTGCTGGACGTGGCACGGCACTTCATGCCCAAGGACGTCGTCCTGCGCTACGTCGACCTGCTGGCCGCGCACAAGCTGAACGTGCTCCACCTGCACCTGACCGACGACCAGGGCTGGCGGGTGGAGATCCGCCGCCACCCGCGCCTGACCGAGGTCGGTGCCTGGCGCAGCCGGACCAAGGTGGGGCTGCGGGAGTCCCCGTTGTGGGACGAACGCCCGCACGGCGGTTACTACACGCAGGACGACCTCCGCGAGATCGTGGCGTACGCGGCCGGGCGGCACGTGACGATCGTGCCGGAGATCGACGTCCCCGGCCACTCGCAGGCCGCCATCGCCGCCTACCCCGAACTCGGCAACACCGACGTCGTCGACACCGGCGCCCTGCCGGTGCTGGCCAGTTGGGGCATCAACCCGAACGTGCTGGCGCCCACCGAGGCCACCGTGCGCTTCTACGAGGATGTGCTGGACGAGCTCCTGGAGGTCTTCCCCTCGGAGTTCGTCCACATCGGCGGCGACGAGTGCCCCAAGGACCAGTGGCGCGCCTCCGCCACCGTCCAGGCCCGCATCAAGGAGCTGGGGCTGCGCGACGAGGACGAGTTGCAGAGCTGGTTCGTCCGGCACTTCGACACCTGGCTGAGCGCGCGTGGCCGCCGGCTGATCGGCTGGGACGAGATCCTGGAGGGCGGACTGGCCGAGGGCGCCGCCGTCTCCTCCTGGCGCGGCTACGCGGGCGGGATCGCGGCGGCCCGGGCCGGGCACGACGTCGTGATGTGCCCGGAGAGCCAGGTCTACCTGGACTGGCGGCAGTCGGACGGCGAGGACGAGCCGGTGCCGATCGCGCACGTCCGCACCCTGGAGGACGTCTACCGCTTTGAGCCCGTCCCGGACGGCCTCACCGCCGAGGAGGCCGCCCACGTCATCGGCGCGCAGGCCAACATCTGGACGGAGACGATGGATTCGGTCCGCGCGGTGGACTACATGGCCTTCCCGAGGCTCGCCGCCTTCGCCGAGACGGTCTGGAGCCGGCTGCCCCGGCCCGCCGCCCGCGACCACGAGGGCTTCGCCGCGCGAATGACCACCCACTACGGGCGACTTGACGCACTGGGGGTCGAATACCGTCCGCCGGGCGGTCCGCTGCCGTGGCAGCGGCGTCCGGGCGTCATCGGACGCCCGATCGAGGGGCCGCCCCCGATCGTGTGAGGCCTGCCACAACCCGGGGCCGGTCGGCGCGGGAAATGGCAAGGTGGTCTGGCCAATCACGGCAAGGCGCATGAAGGAGGCCATTCCCGTCGCAACCTGGAGAAAGACGCAAACCGGACGGGGTGCCATCCGGAAGGCGGGTTCTCCTTTGCGACCCTCGCGTTGATCACCCCGGAAGATGTGCCAGAGTTGCCACGTCCGGGCTGTCAGCACGTACCGTACGGCTACCGCACCGCGGACAGCCGGGGAAGGGGCAGCTGCGTGAGCACGTACGCACGGCAGGCAGCGCGCAATGTGGCGTTGCCGACCTCGCTCGACGAGGCCGTGGCGGCCTTGGCCGCCACGCCCACAGCCGTGCCCGTCGCCGGAGGCACCGACCTCATGGCGGCCGTGAACTCCGGGCTGCTGCGCCCCGCGGGACTGGTCGGGCTCGGGCGGATCAGCGAGATCCGCGGCTGGCAGTACGCGGACGGCGCGGCGCTGCTCGGCGCCGGCCTCACCCACGCCCGCATGGGCCGCCCGGACTTCGCCGCGCTCATCCCCGCCCTGGCCGCCGCCGCCCGCGCCGCCGGGCCCCCGCAGATCCGCAACGCGGGCACGCTCGGCGGCAACATCGCCGGCGCCGCCCCCACCGGCGACTCGCTGCCCGTGCTGGCCGCCCTGGAGGCGTCCGTCCTCGTCGCCGGCCCGGACGGCAACCGCGAGCTGCCGGTCAGTCACCTGCTCACCGCCATGGACCCGCTGCGGCCGGGCGAGGTCCTGGCATACGTCCGGGTCCCGCTGCTGCACGCGCCGCAGACGTTCCTCAAGGCCACCGGTCGCACCGGACCCGGCCGCGCGATCGCGTCGGTCGCCGTCGTCCTCGACCCCGCCCGCCGGGGCGTACGCTGCGCGGTGGGAGCTGTCGCACCGGTGCCGCTGCGGCCGCTCGAGGCCGAACGCTGGGTCGCCGGGCTGATCGACTGGGACGGCGAGCGGACGCTGGCACCGGAGGCCCTCACGGCCTTCGGCGAGTACGTCGCCGCCGCCTGCATCCCCGACCCCCTGCCGGCCCCGGACGGCACCACGGCCCCCGAACTGCCCCCCGCGGCCGTCCAGCTGCGGCGTACGGTGGCCGCACTGGCCCGCCGCGCGCTGGGGAGGGCACTGGCATGAGTGACGACGTGTACGACGACAGGACACCGGACGGGCGCATGACCGACCAGCCGCAGGCGGGGTCACCCCTGCCGCACGGCGGGGGATTCACCCCTGGGCACGGGGTGTGGGAGCCCCTGCCCCACGGCGAGTACGACGCCGACCAGACCATGCAGGTGTCCTTCGCGGCGCAGCTGTCCATGACCGAGCCCGGAGCCGACCCGCTCGCCGCCCCGGGCCACGGCTACGCGCCCGAGCCGACCGGCGTGCCGATAACGGTCGCCCCCGCGGAGGGGCCCGGCGGCCCGGCCGCCGGTGAGGACGCGGCCACCACGTGGGCGATCCCCGTCGTGCGCGAGGACGCTACCGCCGACGACTCCGGCGAGTACTCGGTGGGCGCCTTCGTGCCGACCCCCGACCCGTCGCGGCCCTGGACCGCCCCCGCCGCCCCGCACGCGCCCCCGCCGGCGCGCCCCGGCGTCGCAGCGGACGGCGGCTGGGCGCTCCCCGCGGACGCCACCGGCCAGTGGACGCTGCCCCTCACCCCGGACGGCGCCTCCGGGGAGTCCGGTGAGTACGGCTTCCCGCCCGTGTCCGCCCCCGCGCCGGACGGCGCGGCCGAGGAGTTCCGGTCCGAGCCGGCCCCCGGCGAGGACACCGCGCACCCGCAGGAGCCCGCGTCGGACCACGGCGCGGACCTCGCCGCCGAAGAGCCCCCGGCGGCGGAGGAGGCGGCCGAGGAGCACGGCGACGGGCCCGGCGCCGACGCGCACAGCGAGCACCCGGTGGACTCCTACGTCCTCAACGTCAACGGCACCGACCGGCCGGTCACCGACGCCTGGCTCGGCGAGTCCCTGCTGTACGTGCTGCGCGAGCGCCTCGGCCTCGCCGGTGCCAAGGACGGCTGCGAGCAGGGCGAGTGCGGCGCGTGCTCGGTCAAGGTCGACGGCCGTCTCGTCGCCTCCTGCCTCGTGCCCGCCGCGACCGCCGCGGGCAGCGACATCCGCACCGTCGAGGGGCTGTCCGCCGCCGGCGGGCCCTCGGACGTCCAGCGCGCGCTGGCCGAGTGCGGGGCCGTGCAGTGCGGTTTCTGCATCCCCGGCATGGCGATGACCGTGCACGACCTGCTCGAGGGCAACCACAGCCCGACCGAGCTGGAGACCCGGCAGGCCATCAGCGGCAACCTCTGCCGCTGCTCCGGGTACCAGGGCGTCCTGGAGGCCGTGCGCCAGGTCGTGGCCGAGCGCGAGGAGACCGCGGCGACCGCCGCGGACGACACCGCGGGCGACCCGGCCGACGGCATCCGCGTCCCGCACCCGCGCCCCTCCTCCGGAGGCCCGGCGTGAGCACCCCGCACCTCCTGACCCGGCACCACCTCCCCCCTCGCGGCAGCGAAAGGTACGCGCGATGACGGGCCCCGACGCCGCGACGGCCACCCCGGCCGTGGGCACCCCCGCGACGGTCGCGACCGGCGCCGCCGAGCAGCAGTCCACACCGCAGGGCATCGGCGCGTCCCTGGCCGCCACCGACGGGATGGCCAAGGCCCAGGGGACGTACCCCTACGCCGCCGACCTGTGGGCCGAGGGCCTGCTGTGGGCGGCCGTGCTGCGCTCCCCGCACCCGCACGCCCGCATCCTGTCCATCGACACCTCCGAGGCCGTCGCACTGCCCGGAGTGCGGGCCGTGGTGACCCACGAGGACGTGCCCGGCGACGCGATGCACGGCCGGCGGGTCGCCGACCGTCCGGTCTTCGCCAAGGACACCGTCCGGCACCACGGCGAGGCCATCGCCGCCGTGGCCGCCGACCACCCCGACACCGCCCGGCTGGCCGCCGCGGCCATCCAGGTCGAGTACGAGGTCCTGGAGCCCGTCATCGACCCCGAGCGGGCGTTCTCGGCGCCCCCCCTGCACCCCGACGGCAATCTGATCCGGCACATCCCGCTGCAGTTCGGCGACCCGGACGCGGTCGGCGAGGTCGTCGTCGAGGGCCTGTACCGGGTCGGCCGCCAGGACCCGGCCCCGGTCGGCGCCGAGGCCGGACTCGCCGTGCCCCGCCCCGACGGCGGCGTGGAGCTGTACGTCGCCTCCACCGACCCGCACACCGACCGCGACCTGGCCGCCGCCTGCTTCGGCCTGGAGCAGGACCGCGTCAAGGTCGTCGTCACCGGCGTGCCCGGTGCGATGGGCGACCGCGAGGACTCCGGCGTGCAGATCCCGCTCGGGCTGCTGGCGCTGAAGACCGGCTGCCCGGTGAAGTTCGTGGCCACCCGCGAGGAGTCCTTCCTCAGCCACAGCCACCGGCACCCCACGCTGCTGCGCTACCGCCACCACGCGGACGCCGAGGGACGGCTGGTCAAGGTCGAGGCCCAGGTGCTGCTCGACGCCGGCGCGTACGCCGACACCTCCGCCGACGCCCTGGCCGCGGCCGTCGCCTTTGCCGCCGGCCCCTACGTCGTGCCGCACGTCTTCGTCGAGGGCTGGGCGGTGCGCACCAACAACCCGCCGTCGGGCCACGTCCGGGGCGAGGGCGCGATGCAGGTCTGCGCGGCCTACGAGGGCCAGATGGACAAGCTCGCCGCCAAACTCGGCCTGGACCCGGCCGAGATCCGCATGCGCAACGTCATGGGCACCGGCGACCTGCTGCCCACCGGCCAGACGGTCACCTGCCCGGCGCCCGTCGGCGAACTGCTCAAGGCCGTGCGCGACACCGACCTGCCGCCGCTGCCCATGGACGACGACGAGTCCGAATGGCTGCTCCCCGGCGGCCTGGAGGGCGCCGGCGAGCCGGGCGCGGTGCGCCGCGGCGTGGGCTACGCGCTCGGCATGGTCCACATGCTCGGCGCCGAGGGCACCGACGAGGTCTCCACCGCCACCGTGCGCGTCCACGACGGAGCCGCCACCGTCATCTGCGCCGCCGTCGACACCGGCCAGGGCTTCGCCACCCTCGCCCGGCAGATCGTGCAGGAGGTGCTCGGCGTCGAGGACGTCCGCGTCCTGCCGTCCGACACCGACCAGCCCCCGGCCGGCGCCGCCGCGCGCGGCCGTCACACCTGGGTCTCCGGCGGCGCCGTCGAACGCGCCGCCAAGATGGTGCGCACCCAGCTGCTGCAGCCGCTCGCCGGGAAGTTCGGCATGTCGCTGGAGCTGCTCTCCATCGCCGACGGCAAGATCACCTCGTACGACGGGGTGCTCTCCACCACCGTCGAGGAGGAGCTGGCCGGCAAGGAGCTGTGGGCCACCGCCCAGTGCCGCCCGCACCCCACCGAGGGGCTCGACGACACCGGCCAGGGCGACGCCTTCGTGGGCCTCGCCTTCTGCGCCGTGCGCGCCGTGGTCGACGTCGACATCGAACTCGGCGCGATCCGGGTCGTGGAGATGGCCGTCGCCCAGGACGTCGGCCGGATCCTCAACCCCGCGCAGCTGTTGGCGCGCATCGAGGCCGGGGTCACCCAGGGCGTCGGCATGGCCCTCATGGAGGACCTCCGCGCGCCGCGCGGCGTCATCAAGCGGCCCAGCCTGACCGGCTATTCGCTGCCCACGGCGCTCGACGCGCCCGCGATCCGCGTGGTCCGGCTCGTCGAGGAACGCGACGTGCTCGCTCCCTTCGGCGCCAAGGCCGCCAGCGCGGTCCCCGTCGTCGTCTCCCCGGCCGCCGTCGCCTCCGCCGTCCGCGCGGCCACCGGCCGTCCGGTCAGCCGGCTGCCCATCCGCCCCCAGCACGCGGTGGCCCGCCCCCAGGGCTGACGCCCCGCCAATCACGATCGAGGGCCCGGTCCATGCGGACCGGGCCCTTCATGGGGAGGCCGTGGCGGGACTCGAACCCACGTCACTCGATGTGCAGGCGTGCCCCGGCCACGCGCCGGAGGCTGGCCGCTGCCGGCGGCCGATTGATTTCCTACAGGAGCGACAGCTCACGACCCGCTAATTTG
>NZ_JBEXSX010000049.1:0-76482 GCF_040613835.1 Streptomyces sp. NPDC006207
CGCCCGGTTACATTCCGAACCCGGAAGCTAAGCCTTTCAGCGCCGATGGTACTGCAGGGGGGACCCTGTGGGAGAGTAGGACGCCGCCGAACAATCTTTAGTAGCCGTGCCCCTGGACCCAGTCCGGGGGCACGGCTCTTTGGCGTATCCACACCCGCTGTTCATGTTCAGATCAGCAACGCATCACCGGCTGCGGTGATCCTTGCCGGAACGGGTAAGTGGAGGTGAGCCTGATGCAGCAATTTCTGGTTCAGGGTGCTGAAGTAGCCGCGCTGGAGGACGAGTTCGCGTCCGCGGTGGACGGGCGTCATGCCGTCGCCGTCGACTCGGCGACCTCCGCGTTGCATCTGGCGCTGCTCTCGCTCGGCATCGGTGCCGGCGAGGAAGTGATCCTGCCGTCGTTCGCGCCGGTGGAGTCCGCGGCCGCCGTGCGGCTGGCCGGTGCGGTGCCGGTCTTCGCCGACATCGACCCGCTGACGTTCTGCCTCGACCCGGAGGCCGTGGCCGCCGCGATCACGCCCCTCACGGTGGCGATCCTGCCGGTGCACCTCTTCGGGCACCCTGCCGCCGTCGACCAGATCACCGACATCGCCGCCCGGCACGGCCTGGCCATTGTTGAGGACGCCACCCAGGCCCAGGCGGCGACGCTGGCCGGCCGCCGGGTCGGCACCTACGGGGCGCTGAGCGTGTTCGCCGTCGAGGAGGGCGCCGTGGTGACCACGGAGCACCCCGAACTGGCCGGTGCCGTCAAGAGGCTTCGGGACACGGCCCACGCCAGGGCCCGGATGACCGACGGCAAGGCGGCCGCAGGCCGCGGGGTGCTGGCGAAGCTCGCCGGTTCCGTGGCCCGGCAGCGGGCCAACTGCCGTTACCTGGACTCGGCCCTGACCGGTGTCCTCGTGCCGTACGTGGAGCCCGGCGCGCACCACGTCTACCACCGCTACACGGTGCGGATACCCGGGAACGGCCGTCCGGACCGGGACGCGTTCGCGATGGCGCTGGCCGCGCGCGGCGTGCAGGCGAACGTGAGCATCCCGACCCCCGTGCACCGGTTGCCGGAGTACCGGTCGAGCTCGTACCTGCCCCGCACGGAGAAGGCGGCCGGCGAGACGCTGTCGCTGCCCGTCCACCCGGGTCTGACGGAGAAGGAGTTGGAGCGGATGGCCGTGGCGTGCAACACGCTCGGCGGACTGCTCTGAAACCGGGCCGCCCCGGTCGGGCCGTGCGTCGATCGGATTTCCGAACCGGGGCGTGCATGCGTTAAGATCCTTCACGTCGACACGCCCCAATAGCTCAGTCGGCAGAGCGTCTCCATGGTAAGGAGAAGGTCTACGGTTCGATTCCGTATTGGGGCTCTGATGAGGAAAGGCCCCCGCCATCCGGCGGGGGCCTTTCTCGTTTCCCTTGCCCTTCGCGGAGCGGACTGCCGCCGCTACGCGGGCAGTTCCGGGACGCGCATCGTGAGGATGGCCATGTCGTCGGAGGGCGCGTCGGAGGCGAAGCGCTCGACGGCCCGCTGGATGCGGGCCGCCACGGCGCCCGCCGTGAGGCCCGTGCAGGTGGCCAGGACGTCGGCGAGGCCGTCGTCGCCCAGCATGCGGGTGCCCTCGCGCCGTTCGGTGACGCCGTCGGTGACGCAGAGCAGGACGTCGCCGGGGTCGAGCGTGACGGTCTGCTCGACGAGTTCGAGGTCCTCGATGACGCCGAGCAGCGGCTGGGGTTCCGCGGCGGCTTCCACGACGCCGCTCTGCCGCAGCCGCAGCGGCAGGGGGTGGCCGGCGCAGACGACCTTCAGGACGGCGCTGCCGTCGCTCTGCGGCCACATCTCGCCGTAGAGGAGGGTGAGGAAGCGGCTGCGGGCCCCCTCGTCCAGGATGGCCGCGTTGAGCCGTTCCAGGACGGAGGGGCCGCTGAAGCCCTCGCGGGCGAGCAGGCGCAGCGCGTGGCGGGCGAGACCGGTCACGGCGGCGGCCTCGGGGCCCGTGCCGCACACGTCGCCGATGGCGAAGCCCCAGCAGCCGTCGCGGATGGGGAACACGTCGTAGAAGTCGCCGCCGACCTCGTTGCCCTCGCCGGCGGCACGGTAGACGACCTCGACCTCGACGCCGGGGATCACCGGCAGGCCGGGCGGCAGCAGGCTGCGCTGCAGAGACTGGCTGATGGCCGTGCGCTCGCTGTAGAGGCGGGCGTTGTCCAGGGCGAGGGCGGCCCGGCGGGACAGGTCCTCGGCGAGTTCGAGGATCTCCTGGCGGAAGCGCTCGTCGGCGGACCTGCCGAGGGTGAGCATGCCGATGACGCGGTTGCGGGCCACGAGCGGCAGGACGACCGTCTCGCCGCCGACCGCGGCCGCGGTCGCCAGGGCCGTGCCGGGGCCTGTGGCGGGCCGGCCCGCCTCGCCGAGGCCCAGGCTGCGCAGGGAGGCGCGCAGGGCGGTGGAGTGCGCGGCGTCGGCGGGGGCGGTCCACACGCGGGCGCCGGGGGTGGGGTCGGGCTCGGGCGGGGCGAGGCGGGACAGCAGGGCCTTGATGCCGTCGATGCGGTCCTCGTCCTCGTGCAGGACGAAGGCGAGTTCGGGTTCCGAGGCCTGGTCGGCGATGGTGTAGACGGCGCACCAGCTGGCCAGGGTGGGCACGGTCATCTGGGCCATCAGGGCGAGCGTCTGGTCGCGTTCCAGCGTGCCCGCCAGCAGGTCGGAGGCCTCCACCAGGAAGGACAACGAGCCGCGGCGCAGCCGCTCGAGCTCGGTGAGGCGGGCGCTCTCCACCGCCAGCGCGATGCGGTCGGCGGCGAACTGCAGCCGCAGCGCCTCCTCGTTGGTGTAGCGGCCGGGGCTCTCCGCGGCGACGCCGAGCGAGCCGGTGAGGCGGCCCTCGACCTTGAGGGGGACGGTGACGATCGAGCGCATGCCGGTGCCGGCGAGCAGCGGGACGGCGCCGGGCACCGCCGTGAGGTCCTCGTGGACGGCGGGCATGCGGGCGCTGCCGTAGCGGCCGGTGCCGGCCTCGACGGGGACCCGTGCGAAGCGCTGCCGGGCGGAGGGGAGGCCGGTCGAGGCGCGCACCTCGAGCTCGGTCTCGTCGTCGGTGGCGAGCAGCAGGTAGGCGGCGTCGCCGTCGAGCATGTCGCGGGCCCGCTCCACGGTGCGCTGCAGCAGCCCGTCGAGGTCGTCGGGGGCGGGGGAGCCGATGAAGGACTCGAAGGGGTCCACGGCCTTGCCGCGTTCGACGCCGCCCTCGACGGAGATCATCCCGCGGCCGGGGTTCTGCAGGACGGCGCGTTCGTCCTCGCGCACCAGCAGGCACACGGTGGACGGCTCGCCGGAGGCGTCGCGGACCCGCAGGTGCGCGCCGTAGACGGGCAGGGTGCGGCCGTCCGCGCCGCGGATGCCGTAACTGCCCTCCCAGCGGGACAGCCGCAGGGCCTCGGCGATGCCGTGGCCGGTGCCGGGGGTCTGCGGCCAGGCGGCGAAGTCGCCGAGCGGTTTGCCGGTGATCTGGTCGCCGAGGTGGCCGAAGAGCTCGGCGGCGTCCTGGTTCCAGCGGGTGATGATGCCTGCGCGGTCGACCTGCACGACCGCGACGCGGACCCGCTCGTCGGCGAGCGGCAGCGCCTGGACGGGCAGGGCGGGACCCGCGGAACGGGTGCCCGCGGGGCGCTGGGGGAGTTCCAGGCGGAACCAGACGTGCTTGTTGGCGGCGGTGTACTCCACGCCCCAGCGGCTGGCGAGTGCCGAGCACAGGAGCAGCCCGCGGCCGCCCTCGTGGTCGGGGTGGATCTGCTTCTTGGCGTCGTGGAGAGGAAGCTCACGTTCCGGGTAGCGGTCGGCGACCTCGATGCGCACGGCGGACTCGTAGCGCAGGCAGTGGACGTCCGCGGCGGTGCCGGCGTGCACCACGGCGTTGGTGACGAGTTCACTGGTGAGTACGACGGCGTCGTCGACCACCTCGGAGAAGCCCCAGCCCTGGAGCGTGTCGCGGACGAACGCGCGTGCGGTGGCGACCGAGCGTCCCACGGGTTCGAAGGTGGCCGCTGCCCGCGCCGTGATCACAGATCTCCTTGTTTGTCCCGGGACGTCACCATTCGTCGTCCGCTGTACTGTCACCACCGGCCCCCACTTCGAGGTGTACGCCCGGCCCAAGGTGGGCAACCGCATGCCAGGTTACTTACCCCCGGCGACCGCGTGTGTGCCGGTTGGGGGTGTTCCTGCCCCGATCATGACGCCGGTCATATGCGATGCTGCCGAACTGTTATGGCCGGGCCCGGGCATGGTGAAACACTGGTCATGTCTGAACGAGGCACCTGCAGGTCGGTCGACCCTCCGGGAGGGACACGGTGGAGTCTGGCGCATCGGCGCGAGGCGGCGCGGCATCCGCGGCGAAGCGGGGCGGTTCCGCACGGGTGAAGAACGCGCGGTCGCGTAAGAGCGGGGCCGGTACGGGGACCGTCGAGGTCGACTCGGCGGCCCTGCACCGGCTGCTGTCGGCGCTGGAGTCCATGCGGGACGGCAACTTCCGCAAGCGGCTGACGGTCACCGGCGACGGGGTCATGGCGGAGATCTCCGCGGTGTTCAACGAGGTCGCCGACCGCAACCAGCACCTCACCGGGGAGCTGGCGCGGGTGCGGCGGGTCGTGGGCCGCGAGGGCAAGCTCGCCGAGCGCCTGGAGACGGGGGCGTGCGAGGGCGCCTGGGCGGCGGCCATCGACGCCTCCAACGCGCTCGTGGACGACCTCGTGCGCCCCATGTCCGAGGTCGGCCGGGTGCTGTCGGCGGTCGCCGAGGGTGACCTGGAGCAGCGGATGGACCTGCGCTCGCAGGGCGCCGACGGTTCGGGGCATCCGCTGCGCGGCGAGTTCCTCAAGGTGGGCCGCACCGTCAACGGGCTGGTCGACCAGCTGTCCACGTTCACCGACGAGGTGACCCGGGTGGCGAGCGAGGTCGGCACCGAGGGCAAGCTCGGCGGCCAGGCGCGGGTGCGCGGTATGTCCGGTTCGTGGAAGGACCTGACGGACTCGGTCAACACCATGGCGTCCCGTCTGACGGCCCAGGTGCGTGACATCGCCCTCGTCACGACGGCGGTCGCCAAGGGCGACCTGTCGCGCAAGGTCACCGTGCACGTGGCCGGCGAGATGCTGGAGCTGAAGAACACCGTCAACACGATGGTCGACCAGCTCTCCTCCTTCGCCGCCGAGGTGACCCGCGTCGCACGCGAGGTGGGCACCGAGGGCCAGCTGGGCGGCCAGGCCAAGGTGGCCGGTGTCGACGGCGTGTGGAAGGACCTCACGGACTCCGTCAACCTGATGGCCGGCAACCTGACGGCCCAGGTGCGCGACATCGCCCAGGTGACGACGGCGGTCGCCAACGGCGACCTGTCGCAGAAGATCACCATCGGCGCGCGCGGCGAGGTCGCGCAGCTCGCCGAGACCGTCAACGCGATGACCGAGACGCTGCGCACCTTCGCCGACGAGGTGACCCGTGTCGCGGGCGAGGTCGGGGCGGAGGGCCGCCTCGGCGGCCAGGCGCAGGTGCCGGGCGCGGCGGGCACCTGGAAGGACCTCACCGACTCGGTGAACACCGCGTTCCGCAACCTGACCGGCCAGGTGCGGGACATCGCGCAGGTGACGACGGCGGTCGCCAACGGCGACCTGTCGCAGAAGGTCACGGTGGACGTCTCCGGCGAGATGCTGGAGCTGAAGAACACCGTGAACACGATGGTCGACCAGTTGTCGGCCTTCGGCGCCGAGGTGACCCGGGTCGCGCGCGAGGTCGGCGTCGAGGGTGAACTCGGCGGCCAGGCGCAGGTGCCGGGTGCCGCGGGTCTGTGGAAGGACCTCACCGACTCGGTGAACACCGCGTTCCGCAACCTGACCGGCCAGGTCCGCAACATCGCGCAGGTGACGACGGCGGTCGCCAACGGCGACCTGTCGCAGAAGGTCACGGTGGACGTCTCCGGCGAGATGCTGGAGCTGAAGAACACCGTCAACCGCATGGTGGACCAGCTCTCCTCGTTCGCCGGGCAGGTCACCCGCATGGCCCGGGACGTGGGCACGGAGGGCCGCCTCGGCGGTCAGGCCCGCGTCGACGGCGTGAGCGGCGTGTGGAAGGAGCTGACGGACTCCGTCAACTTCATGGCGGGCAACCTCACCTCGCAGGTCCGCCAGATCGCCCAGGTGACGACCGCGGTGGCCCGCGGTGACCTGTCCCAGAAGGTCGACGTCGACGCGCGCGGCGAGATCCTGGAGCTGAAGAACACCATCAACACGATGGTCGACCAGCTCTCCTCGTTCGCCGAGCAGGTGACCCGGGTGGCCCGTGAAGTGGGCACCGAGGGCCGGCTGGGCGGCCAGGCGCAGGTGCCTGGCGTCGCCGGTGTGTGGCGCGACCTCACCGACTCCGTGAACGGCATGGCGGGCAACCTGACCGCACAGGTCCGCAACATCGCCCAGGTGGCGACCGCGGTGGCCCGCGGTGACCTGTCCCAGAAGATCGACGTCGACGCGCGCGGCGAGATCCTGGAGCTCAAGAACGTCCTCAACACGATGGTCGACCAGCTCTCGTCCTTCGCCGAGCAGGTGACCCGGGTGGCCCGCGAGGTGGGCACCGAGGGCATCCTGGGCGGCCAGGCCGAGGTGAAGGGCGTGTCGGGCACCTGGAAGGACCTGACGCAGTCCGTCAACTTCATGGCGAACAACCTGACGATGCAGGTCCGCAACATCGCCGAGGTCACCACCGCGGTCGCCCAGGGCGACCTGTCGAAGAAGATCACCGTCGACGCCAAGGGCGAGATCCTCGCCCTGGTCACCACCGTCAACACGATGGTGGACCAGCTGTCCGCGTTCGCCGACGAGGTGACCCGGGTGGCCCGTGAGGTGGGCACCGAGGGCCAGCTGGGCGGTCAGGCCCGGGTGCGGGACGTCTCCGGCATCTGGAAGGACCTCACCGACAACGTCAACCTGATGGCCAACAACCTGACCAGCCAGGTGCGTTCGATCTCCTCCGTCGCCACCGCCGTCGCCAACGGCGACCTCACCAAGAAGATCACCGTCGAGGCGCGCGGCGAGGTCGCCCAGCTCGCCGAGACCATCAACACGATGGTGGACACGCTCTCCGCCTTCGGTGACGAGGTGACCCGGGTGGCCCGCGAGGTGGGCACCGACGGCATCCTCGGCGGCCAGGCGCGCGTGCCGGGTGTGTCCGGCTCGTGGAAGGACCTCACCGAGTCGGTGAACAACATGGCCTCCAACCTGACCGGCCAGGTCCGCAACATCGCCATGGTCACCACCGCGGTCGCCCGCGGCGACCTGTCCAAGAAGATCGACGTCGACGCGCACGGCGAGATCCTGGAGCTGAAGACGACCATCAACACGATGGTCGACCAACTGTCTGCTTTCGGTGACCAGGTGACCCGGGTGGCCCGCGAGGTGGGCACCGAGGGCCGGCTGGGCGGCCAGGCGCGCGTGCCGGGCGTGTCCGGCATCTGGAAGGACCTCACCGAGTCGGTGAACCTGATGGCGAACAACCTGACCCGTCAGGTGCGCAACATCGCCCAGGTGGCCACCGCGGTGACCCGCGGCGACCTCAACATCCGCACGGACGTGGACGCGGCGGGCGAGATCCTGGAGCTCCAGGACTACATCAACACCATGATCGTCCGACTCCGCGAGACCACGCTCGCCAACAAGGAGCAGGACTGGCTCAAGGGCAACCTCGCCCGCATCTCCGGTCTGATGCAGGGCCGCCGCGACCTCAACGACGTGGCGGCGCTCATCATGAGCGAGCTGACCCCGGTGGTCTCCGCCCAGCACGGCGCCTTCTTCATCGCGGAGGAGCCGGCCGGCGGGGAGGAGATCGAGGAGGGCTACGAGCTGCGGCTGTCCGGCTCGTACGGCTTCTCCAAGCGCACGATGCCGACGGTGTTCCTGCCCGGCGAGGGGCTGATCGGCACGGCGGCGGTAGAGAAGCGCTCGATCCTGGTGGAGGACGTCCCGCCGGGCTACCTGAGGATCTCCTCCGGGCTCGGCGAGGCGCCGCCGGCCCACGTCATCGTGCTGCCGGTGGTGTTCGAGGACCGGGTGCTGGGTGTGATGGAGCTGGCCTCCTTCCAGCCGCTCACGCAGATCCAGAAGGACTTCCTCGGCCAGATCACCGACATGATCGCGGTCAGCGTGAACACCATCAGCGTGAACACCAAGACCGAGTACCTGCTGGAGCAGTCGCAGGAGCTGACCGAACAGCTGCGGGAGCGCTCGGCGGAGCTGGAGAACCGGCAGAAGCAGCTGGAGATGTCCAACACGGAGCTGGAGGAGAAGGCGGAGCTGCTGGCCCGCCAGAACCGGGACATCGAGGTGAAGAACACCGAGATCGAGGAGGCCCGGCAGGTCCTGGAGGAGCGCGCCGAGCAGCTGGCCGTCTCGATGCGCTACAAGTCCGAGTTCCTGGCCAACATGTCGCACGAGCTGCGCACCCCGCTGAACTCGCTGCTCATCCTGGCCAAGCTGCTCGCGGACAACGCCGAGGGCAACCTGTCGCCGAAGCAGGTCGAGTTCGCCGAGACGATCCACGGCGCCGGCTCCGACCTGCTGCAGCTCATCAACGACATCCTGGACCTGTCCAAGGTCGAGGCGGGCAAGATGGACGTCAGCCCGACCCGCATCGCCCTGGTCCAGCTGGTCGACTACGTGGAGGCGACGTTCCGCCCGCTCACCGCGGAGAAGGGCCTGGACTTCTCCGTACGGGTCTCCCCGGAGCTGCCCGCCACGCTCCACACCGACGAGCAGCGGCTGCTGCAGGTGCTGCGCAACCTGCTGTCGAACGCGGTGAAGTTCACCGACAGCGGTTCGGTCGAGCTGGTCATCCGCCCGGCCGGTCCCGACGTGCCGCAGGCCATCCGGGAGCAGTTGCTGGAGTCCGGCTCGCTGCGGGGCGCGGACGAGCCGCTGATCGCCTTCTCGGTGACCGACACGGGCATCGGCATCGCGGCGAGCAAGATGCGGGTCATCTTCGAGGCCTTCAAGCAGGCGGACGGCACCACCAGCCGCAAGTACGGCGGCACGGGCCTGGGCCTGTCCATCAGCCGGGAGATCGCCCGGCTGCTCGGCGGCGAGATCCACGCCGACAGCCAGCCCGGCCGCGGCTCGACCTTCACCCTCTACCTGCCGCTCAACACCACCGAACTGCCGCTCCAGGGCTACCCGCAGCTCCCCGGCGGTGAGGCCGGGGAGCTCGAGGGGGCGCCGGCCGAGCCGTTCCACGTCCCGGCCCACGGTCACGTGGCCGTGCGCGGCCGGGGCGCGGGCAGCAGCCTGGCCCGGCTGCGCCGGCGTTCCGCGGCACCGCGGCCCGCCGCGGCCGCCGGGCCGGTGGAGCGCGCCGCGCTGCCCGAGTCGTGGGTGGAGGGGGCGCACAGCGACGCCTACACCGGCTTCGCGGGCGGGTTCAGCGGTGAGAAGGTGCTCATCGTGGACGACGACATCCGCAATGTCTTCGCCCTCACCAGCGTGCTGGAGCAGCACGGGCTGACCGTGCTGTACGCCGAGAACGGCCGGGAGGGGATCGAGGTCCTGGAGCAGCACGACGACGTCGCGGTCGTCCTGATGGACATCATGATGCCCGAGATGGACGGTTATGCGACCACGGCCGCGATCCGCAGGATGCCCCAGTTCGCGGGGCTGCCGATCATCGCGCTGACGGCCAAGGCGATGAAGGGCGACCGCGAGAAGAGCATCGAGTCCGGGGCGTCCGACTACGTCGCCAAGCCGGTGGACACCGACCACCTCCTCGCGGTGATGGAGCAGTGGATGCAGTCCAGGTGACGCCACGTTGGGTGAGCGGCCGGGCAACGGACGGTGAACGCCCATGACTCGGCGTGTGTGAAGAGGTGTGAGAGTGCGGGATTCTGGGAACCTTCTGGTCTCCGCTTGCGTTTCTGCTACGTGCACAGTGACATGGCGGTGACAGGGTGTGGCGGACAGCGGGGTGCGGCTACCATGACCGGCACAAGGACGGGCGGCACTCAGGAGTCGTCCATGGGGGCGGCGACCGGTGCAGTGCCGGGGCGAGGAGGGCGGGCCATGGTGCAGAAGGCCAAGATCCTCCTGGTCGATGACCGGCCGGAGAATCTGCTGGCGCTGGAGGCCATCCTCTCCGCGCTCGATCAGACCCTGGTGCGGGCATCGTCCGGGGAGGAAGCGCTCAAGGCGCTGCTGACCGACGACTTCGCGGTGATCCTGCTCGACGTCCAGATGCCGGGCATGGACGGGTTCGAGACCGCGGCGCACATCAAGCGGCGCGAACGCACCCGCGACATCCCGATCATCTTCCTGACCGCCATCAACCACGGGCCGCACCACACCTTCCGCGGCTACGCGGCCGGCGCGGTGGACTACATCTCCAAGCCCTTCGACCCGTGGGTGCTGCGCGCCAAGGTGTCGGTCTTCGTCGAGCTCTACATGAAGAACTGCCAGCTGCGCGAGCAGGCCGCCCTGCTCCGGCTGCAGCTGGAACAGGGCGCGCGGCAGGGCGGCAACGGCGCCAAGGAGCCCGTGGGCCTGCTCGCCGAGCTCTCCGCACGGCTCGCCGCGGTGGAGGAGCAGGCGGAGGCGCTGTCCAAGCAGCTCGACGAGTCCGCGGACGCGGCGGCGGTGGCCACGGCCGCCCATCTGGAGCGGAAGCTGACCGGCCTGCGCCGCGCGCTGGACGCGCTGGAGCCGGGCACGGGCGGCGGCGACAAGAAGATTCCCCCGCAAGAGTGAAGCGTGTGCGCCACTTGATGCAGTGTCATCCATGGCGCAACTGGGGCACGACACGGATGGCGGTATGCGTGGCCACGCGTGTCGTGCACGGGGCGGAACGGTAACCTCACCACCATGGCCTCACGTACGTCCGGCACCGCCAAGAAGGCTGCCGCCAAACCTGCGGCCAAGCCCGCGGCGAAGAAGGCCCCCGCGAAGAAGGCGGCGGCCAAGAAGCCGCCTGCCAAGGCGGCGGCGGCCAAACCCGCGCCGAAGCCCGCGCCGTCCCCCACCGGCGGCGTCTACCGGCTCGCGCGAGCGGTCTGGCTCGGCCTGGCGCACACCGTGGGCGCCCTCTTCCGCGGCGTCGGGCGCGGCGCGCGCGGGCTCGACCCGGCGCACCGCAAGGACGGCCTGGCGCTGCTGCTGCTCGGCCTCGCGCTGGTCGTCGCCACCGGCACGTGGTCGGACCTGCGCGGTCCGGTGGGCGACCTGGTCGAGATACTGATCACCGGGCTGTTCGGGCGGCTGGACCTGCTCGTGCCGTTCCTCGTCGGTGCCGTCGTCTGGCGGCTGATGCGCCACCCGCAGAAGTCCGACGCCAACGGGCGCATCGTCATCGGCCTGACCACCCTCGCCGTCGGTGTACTGGGCCTGGTGCACATCGGCTGCGGTTCCCCCGGCCGCGGGCAGGGCGCCGACGCGATCCGCGACGCGGGCGGCCTGATCGGCTGGGCGGCGTCCGCGCCGCTCGACTACACCGTCGGCGCACCGCTGGCGGTGGCGCTGCTGGCGCTGCTCACCTTCTTCGGGCTGCTGGTCACCACCGCGACCCCGGTCAACGCCATCCCCCGGCGGCTGCGCGAACTCGGCATCCGGCTGGGCCTGGTGGAGGACCAGGGCAGCGCCGGGACCGAGGACGACGCCGTGCCGTTCAGCGACCTGCTGGAGGAGGAGACCGCCCCGCAGGACGGCGGGGAGAAGTCGCGCCGCCGGTCCAGGCCCCGCGAGGAGCGGCCGGAACTGCCCGATCTCAGGCCCAGCGACGGACTGGACGCGGTCGACCTCGCCTACGGCGTGGCCGCCGACCTCGACGGCGCCCTCGCCTACGGCGTGCCCGGCTCCTCCGTCGTCGCGGACCTCGTCAGCCACTCCCTGCCGCAGGCCCGGGACACCGGGGAGGCCGCCGCCGAGGACTCCGCCGACCGGTCCGTGCCCGACCTCACCAAGCGCGCGGCGCCCGAGCAGGGCCCGCCGCTGCCGCCGCGCGCCGAGCAGCTCCAGTTGTCCGGCGACGTCACCTACGGCCTGCCGTCCCTGGACCTGTTGGAGCGCGGCGGTCCAGGACGCACCCGCAGCGCCGCCAACGACGCCGTGGTCGAGTCGCTGACGAGCGTCTTCTCGCAGTTCAAGGTGGACGCACGGGTCACCGGCTTCACGCGGGGTCCGACGGTGACCCGTTACGAGGTGGAACTCGGCCAGGCCGTCAAGGTCGAGCGGATCACCGCCCTCGCCAAGAACATCGCGTACGCCGTGGCCAGTCCGGACGTGCGGATCATCAGCCCGATCCCCGGCAAGTCGGCGGTGGGCATCGAGATCCCCAACAGCGACCGGGAGATGGTCAACCTCGGCGACGTGCTGCGCTCGGCGGAGGCCGCCGGCGAGGAGCACCCGATGACGGTGGGCCTCGGCAAGGACGTCGAGGGCGGCTACGTCATGGCCAACCTCGCGCGCATGCCGCACATCCTCGTCGCGGGTGCCACCGGATCCGGCAAGTCCTCCTGCATCAACTGCCTGATCACCTCGATCCTGGCGCGCGCCACGCCCGACGAGGTGCGGATGGTGCTGGTCGACCCCAAGCGCGTCGAGCTGACCGCGTACGAGGGCGTCCCGCACCTCATCACCCCGATCATCACCAACCCCAAGCGGGCCGCCGAGGCGCTGCAGTGGGTCGTGCGCGAGATGGACCTGCGCTACGACGACCTCGCCGCCTACGGCTTCCGGCACATCGACGACTTCAACGCGGCTGTGCGCTCGGGCAAGGTGAAGCCGCCGGAGGGCAGCGAGCGGGAGCTCGCGCCCTACCCCTACCTGCTGGTGATCGTGGACGAGCTGGCCGACCTGATGATGGTCGCGCCGCGGGACGTCGAGGACGCGATCGTCCGCATCACCCAGCTCGCCCGGGCCGCCGGCATCCACCTCGTGCTGGCCACCCAGCGGCCCAGCGTCGACGTCGTCACGGGTCTCATCAAGGCCAACGTGCCCTCCAGGCTGGCCTTCGCGACCTCGTCGCTCGCCGACAGCCGGGTCATCCTCGACCAGGCCGGCGCCGAGAAGCTGATCGGAAAGGGTGACGGGCTGTTCCTGCCGATGGGCGCGAACAAGCCGGTCCGCATGCAGGGCGCCTTCGTCACCGAGGACGAGATCCACGCCGTCGTCGCCCACTGCAAGGCGCAGTTGACCCCCGCCTACCGTGACGACGTGGTCGTCGGCTCGGGCCCGAAGAAGGAGATCGACGAGGAGATCGGCGACGACCTGGACCTGTTGTGCCAGGCCGCGGAACTGGTCGTCTCCACGCAGTTCGGCTCGACTTCGATGCTCCAGCGGAAACTGCGTGTCGGCTTCGCGAAAGCGGGCAGGCTCATGGACCTGATGGAATCGCGCGGGATCGTCGGACCCAGCGAGGGGTCGAAGGCCCGTGACGTACTGGTCAAGCCGGACGAGATGGACGGAGTGCTCGCCCTGCTCCGGGGCGAGGCCGGTTCGTAGCCATTCCGTGGCTCACTCGTAAGTGGGTTGGACGCAACCGTTGCTCCCGCCCGTACGTCAAGTTAGTGCAGGGGGAAGGCGTATGGCCGACTGTCATCGGCGCCGGGAAAGACGGCAATCCTGATGGCGGACAAACAACGCCCGCCCGCTTGCCCGTCCTTTTGCACACCCCCCTAGACTGAGTCTCCAGCAGGTGGCTGCACGCTCGAAAGGCGCCCCCGTGTCCATCGGCAACCCGCCCCCCGACGACCGGCTCTCGGTCGGTCGCGCCCTCGCCCAGGCCCGCATCGCCGCGGGTCTGACCGTCGACGAGGTCAGTACCACAACGCGTGTGCGCCCGCCCATCGTGCACGCGATCGAGCAGGACGATTTCTCCCGCTGTGGCGGCGACGTGTACGCCCGCGGCCACATCCGGGCGCTCGCGCGCGCCGTGGGCCTCGATCCCGAGGCCCTGATCCAGCAGTTCTCGGCGGAGCACGGCAGTGCGCCCGCCCCCACCCCGGTGGCGCCGCTGTACGAGGCGGAGCGGATGAGGTCCGAGCCGCGCCGCCCCAATTGGACCGCCGCCATGGTCGCGGCGATCGTCGCCGTCATCGGTTTCGTCGGGTTCACCCTGTTCAGCGGTGGCGAGGACGGCGGCAAGGAACCGGTGGCGGGCAAGCCCAGTGCGGCGAGCCCGGCGGCCGAGCCGTCCGGCAACCCCACGAGCTCCGCGCCGAGGCCCGAGGAGTCCGACAGCGCGATCGCCGCGGCGCCGGCCGACAAGGTCACGGTCAAGCTCACCGCCCAGAACGACAAGAGCTGGATCCAGGCGGTGGACAGCAACGGAAAGCAGCTCTACCAGGGCAGTCTGGAGCCGGGCGACTCCAAGACCTTCACCGACAAGAGCAAGATCAACCTCATCATCGGCAACGCGGGCGCGGTCCACCTCTTCGTCAACGGCAAGGACCTCGGGCCCGCGGGCCACCCCGGTCAGGTCCAGCGCCTCACCTTCACCCCCGGCGACCCGGAAGCAGGGTGACGCCCGGTTCCACGGGCGCGCACGGACACCGCGGCGCCCGGCGCGGGACACCCGTCCCGGCGCCGGGCGCCGCTGCGCGTCGGAGCCCCGTCGGGGACAAAGTAGGCTGAGCCTATGTCCGAACCCCGTACCGTCGCTCTTGTCACGCTCGGCTGCGCCCGTAACGAGGTGGATTCCGAGGAGCTCGCCGGCCGGCTGGCGGCGGACGGGTGGCAGCTCGTCGAGGACGCCGCCGCCGCCGACGTGGCCGTCGTGAACACCTGTGGCTTCGTCGAGGCCGCCAAGAAGGACTCCGTCGACGCCCTGCTGGAGGCCAACGACCTCAAGGGCCACGGCCGCACCCAGGCCGTCGTCGCGGTCGGCTGCATGGCCGAGCGCTACGGGAAGGAGCTGGCCGAGGCCCTGCCCGAGGCGGACGGCGTGCTCGGCTTCGACGATTACGCGAACATCTCCGACCGCCTGCAGACGATCCTCTCCGGCGGTGTCCACGCCTCCCACACCCCGCGCGACCGCCGCAAGCTGCTCCCGGTCAGCCCGGCCGCCCGGCAGGCCGTGAGCGAGGTCGCGCTGCCCGGCCACGCGCAGAGCGCCACGGAGCCGGTCCCCGCCCCCGCGGACCTGCCCGAGGGCGTCGCGCCCGCCTCCGGGCCGCGCGCACCGCTCCGCCGCCGCCTGGACAGCAGCCCGGTGGCCTCCGTGAAGCTGGCCTCCGGCTGCGACCGCCGCTGCTCCTTCTGCGCCATCCCGTCCTTCCGGGGCTCCTTCATCTCCCGCCGCCCCTCGGACGTGCTCGGCGAGACGCGCTGGCTGGCCGAGCAGGGCGTCAAGGAGGTCATGCTGGTCAGCGAGAACAACACCTCGTACGGCAAGGACCTCGGCGACATCCGGCTGCTGGAGACGCTGCTGCCGGAACTGGCCGCCGTCGACGGCATCGAGCGGATCCGGGTCAGCTACCTGCAGCCCGCCGAGATGCGCCCGGGCCTGATCGACGTGCTGACCTCGACGCCCAAGGTCGCGCCGTACTTCGACCTGTCCTTCCAGCACTCCGCCCCCGGGGTGCTGCGCGCGATGCGCCGCTTCGGCGACACCGAGCGCTTCCTGGAGCTGCTCGACACCATCCGCTCCAAGGCGCCGGAGGCCGGGGTCCGCTCCAACTTCATCGTCGGCTTCCCGGGCGAGTCGGCGGCGGACCTGGAGGAGCTGGAGCGCTTCCTGGGCGCCGCCCGGCTCGACGCCATCGGCGTCTTCGGCTATTCCGACGAGGAGGGCACCGAGGCGGCCGGCTACGACGGCAAGCTCGACGAGGACGTCGTCGCCGAGCGGCTGGCCCGGGTCTCGCGGCTGGCCGAGGAGCTGACCGCGCAGCGTGCCGAGGAGCGGCTGGGCTCGACGGTGCAGGTGCTGGTCGACTCCGTCGACGAGGAGGAGGGGGCGGTCGGCCGCGGTGCCCACCAGGCGCCGGAGACCGACGGCCAGGTCGTCCTGACCTCCCGCGCGGGCCTGGTGCCCGGATCGTTCGTCGCGGCGAAGGTGGTGGACACCGAAGGCGTCGACCTCGTCGCGGAGCCGCTTGGCACGACGCAGGAGGCGCGCAGATGACGGGAGTCCCGGCGTCCGCCGCCGGCAACCACCGGTCCGCACCCGCCGCCCCGGCGGCCGCGGTCCGGCGGCCTTCGTTGTGGAACATCGCCAACGTCCTGACGATGGTGCGGCTGCTGCTGGTGCCGGGCTTCGTCGTGCTGCTCGTGCACGACGACGGGCACGACCCGGCGTGGCGCTCCTTCGCGTGGGCGGCGTTCGCCATCGCGATGATCACCGATCTCTTCGACGGCGAGCTGGCCCGGCGCTACGGGCTGGTCACCGACTTCGGCAAGATCGCCGACCCGATCGCCGACAAGGCGATCATGGGCGCGGCGCTGATCGGGCTCTCGGCCCTCGGGGACCTGCCCTGGTGGGTCACCGCGGTGATCCTCTTCCGCGAGCTGGGCATCACGCTGATGCGGTTCTGGGTGATCCGCTGGGGGGTGATCCCGGCCAGCCGGGGCGGCAAGCTGAAGACGCTCACCCAGGGCGTCGCCGTCGGCATGTACATCCTGATCCTCACCGGGCCGCTGGCGACGCTGCGGGCGGTGCTGATGGGCGCCGCGGTGGTGCTGACCGTGGTGACGGGCCTGGACTACGTGCGCCAGGCCGTCGTCATGCGCCGGGCCGGACTGGCCGCGCAGCGCGCGGCCGCCGTGCGCCGGGCGCACGAGGGCGCGGACGAGGAGGAGGGGGCGCTCGCGGAGGACGTCCCGCTGGAGTTCCCGGAGGAGCAGGGACAGGGCGCGTGAACGTCGCCGCCGAGGTGCTGGGGCTGCTGGAGGGGCGGCAGCAGTGGCTCGCCGTCGCCGAGTCGCTGACCGGTGGCCTGGTCGCCGCCGAGCTGACCTCGGTGCCCGGCGCCTCCAGGTCCTTCCGCGGTTCGGTCACCGCGTACGCCACCGAACTGAAGCGGGACGTGCTGGGCGTGGACGGCGCGCTGCTGGCCGAACGCGGGGCCGTCGACCCCGACGTCGCGCGGGGGATGGCGGAGGGCGTGCGGCGCGTGCTGCGCGCCGACTGGGGGCTGTCCACCACCGGAGTCGCCGGCCCGGACCCGCAGGACGGACAGCAGGTCGGGACGGTCTTCGTGGCGGTCGCCGGGCCGACCGGCTCGTGGTGCGAGAGACTGCAGTTGAACGGCGACCGTGCCGAAATCCGTACCACCACCGTGAACGCCGTTCTGACCCTCTTGCAGCAGACGCTCCTGACGGGCGGGGGAACACCCGACGAATCCCCGACGGCGAAGGGTAGGGAAGACAGCGGGGGGAAGGGATGTTTGCAGCCCTGAGTGAACACGTCATCGCTCCCCGCATGGCCGGTGTCGGAGGCGGTACGGTGGGGCAAGAAGGTTGCGAATTCGCGGTCCGAGGAGGGAGCCACCGATGATTCTGCTCCGTCGCCTGCTCGGTGACGTGCTGCGTCGGCAGCGCCAGCGTCAGGGCCGCACCCTGCGTGAGGTCTCCTCATCCGCCCGGGTCTCCCTGGGCTATCTGTCGGAGGTCGAACGAGGGCAGAAGGAGGCTTCCTCCGAACTGCTCTCCGCGATCTGTGACGCCTTGGACGTCCCGATGTCCGAGGTGATGCGGGAGGTCAGCGACGATCTGGCGCTTGCCGAACTCGCCGAGTCGGCTGCTGTCGGGTCGGCAGCCGCGCCTATGCGGCCGCTGCTGGGCGCGGTTCCGTCCGTACCGTCCGGTCCGGACGAGCGGGTCACCATCAAGGCGCCGAAGGCGCCCACCGAGGCCGTGGACGTCGTCGCGGCCTGAGCGACACCAAGCAGTTCCGAACCGTGGCCCCGGCCGGTGGGCAACCGGCCGGGGCCACGGCGTGTCCGCGTGTGGTCCGCGGATCCGGGGAAGGCGCTCATGAGGCGGGGCCGCCGTGGAGGTGGTCCTGCGACGCCAGGCAATTCCCGAGGAGGAGCAGCATGACCGTCGTGAAGAGCACGCTGCCCGAGGCCGACCGCAAGACCGTCGGTGAGGCCCTGCAGCACACCCTCAGCGATCTCATCGACCTGTCGCTCGTCGCCAAGCAGGTGCACTGGAACGTGGTCGGGGCGCGGTTCCGGTCGGTCCACCTCCAGCTCGACGACGTGGTGACCACCGCGCGGACCTACGCCGACACGGTCGCGGAGCGGGCGGCCGCGATCGGGGTGACGCCGGACGGGCGCGCGGGGACGGTCTCCAAGAGCAGCAGGATCGACGAGGTGCCGGACGGCTGGATCAAGGACGAGAAGGTGGTCTCGGTCATGATCGTGGCGCTGGACGCCGTGATCAGGCGGGTGCGCCAGGGGATCGAGGCGACGGAGAAGCCCGATCCGGTGAGCCAGGACATCCTGATCGGGCTCGCCGCCGAGCTCGAGAAGCACCACTGGATGTTCCAGGCCGAGAACGTCTAGGCCGGCGGGGCGTCGTCGGCGGGAGCATCGGGGCCGGTCGCCCTAGGTTGCGCTCGGGCGGCGGAATGTCGCAGGTAGTAGCCGTACGTGTCCTCCTTCCGGGTGAACGTCGTGCGGGGTGGGGCGGCAGAGGTCTAGAGATCTTGCCGGAAGGGGATCGCACCTGTGTACGGGGAAAGCCCGGGATTGGGTCCCTGGTGATACCCGCCGCAACCTCGGGGCTCCGAAGGAGGCGGCCATGCACGTTCTCCGCCTGTTTCACGAGCTGTGGGCCCGGCGGCCGGTCCGCTGGGCGATCGCTTTCGTCGCGGGAGTGGTGTGGTGGTGGGCCCTGCTGAGGCTCATCGCCCAGCCCGCGCAGGCAGGCTCCTTCGAGGGCCTGGTCGTCGCCGGTGGCTGGGGGCTCAGCATCGTCCCCCTGCACACGGCGAGGTGGTCACGGGGATCATCAGCCGCCGCTCCGGCGGCCGTCCGTGAGGTTGAGGGCCCGGCGCCGGGAGGGCTGCCGGGAAGACTTCCGGGTCCGCGAAGTCAGTCACTACCAGGGCATGACGACGCCCCCGTTGGGGCGCAGGATCTGGCCGGTCGTGAAGGCTGAGGCGTCGGAGGCCAGGAAGAGCACGGTGTGCGCCACGTCCTGCGGGTCGCCCACACGGCCCAGGGGCGCGGCGCGCACCAGCGCCTCCTCGGCGCGCGCCTGGGCCCGCTCGTCGAAGAGGCCGTCCGGGCCGGTGCCGTGGTGGCTCGTCATCGGCGTGCGGACGAAGCCGGGCGCCACGGCATTGGCCCGCACGCCGCGGGGTCCCAGCTCCGTGGCGAGGGTCCGGGTCAGCTGGACGACGGCGGCCTTCGAGACGCTGTAGCAGAGCAGCCCGCGGGCGCCGGTGTCGATGGCTCCGGAGGCCATGGTGACGATGCTGCCGGCACCGCGCTCGGCCATCGGGCGGGCGGCCTCGCGGGCGCAGTGCAGCACCCCCTTGAAGTTCACCGACAGCACCCGGTCCAGGTCGGCCTCGTCGGTGTCCAGGACGGAACTGGAGTGCATGACGCCCGCGATGGCGGCCAGGACGTCCAGCCGTCCGTGGGTGGCCACGATCGCCGCGACCGCCTCGGCCACCTGGGCGCGGTCGGTGACGTCCACGGCACGCGCCTCCGCCGCGCCGCCGGCCTTCACGGCGAGCCCGGCGGTGTGCCGGGCGCCCGGCTCGTCCACGTCCGCGCACGTCACGGTGGCCCCGGCCTGGGCGAGCAGCAGCGCCGAGGCCCGGCCGATGCCGCTGGCGGCGCCGGTGACCAGAGCGGTGCGCCCGGTGAGGTCGTACGCCGGTACGGTCATGCGGCGACGGTACGACCGGATCTGACGGTCCGTCAATTGGTGTGCCGCGGCGCCGGTGCGGACGCGGGCGCGGGGCCGCGCTGGCATTGCGGGCACCAGTACGTCGCACGGGTCTGGCCGGGCGGGCCCAGCTCGGCGACGCGGATCGCCGTCCCGCAGCGCAGGCAGCCGTGCCGGTCCCGGCGGTACACCCAGTGCGTCCGGCCGCGCCGGGTGTCGCCGGTGGTGATGTGGCCGTGCCGGGTCTTGTTGGCCTGCAGCAGCTTCCTGGCGAGCTCGACGACCCGTTCGGGCTCGGAGACCTCCCCGACACGCATCCAGGGCGTGACGCCGCGCAGGAAGCACACCTCGCACTTGTAGACGTTGCCGATGCCCGCCAGATTGCGCTGGTCCAGCAGCGCCTCCCCGACCGGCCGGGCCGGGTCGGCGGTCAGCCGGCGCAGCGCCTCGGCCGGATCCCAGTCCGGGCCCAGCAGATCGGGACCGAGGTGGCCGACGGCCCGGTCCTCCTCGGCGGTGCGCAGCAGCTCCAGCACGGGCAGCCGGTAGCCGACCGCGACCCGCTCGGCGTTGGCGAGGACCGCCCGGACCTGGTGGTCGGGACCGCCCCGCCAGCGCTCACCGGGTGCGTACAACTGCCAGGAACCGTCCATGCGCAGATGCGAGTGGAGGGTCAGCCCGCCCTCGACCCGGATCAGCAGGTGCTTGCCGCGGGCCACGACCTCCTCCACGCGGCGTCCCGACAGGTCGGTCGTCGCCAGCCGCGGCACACGCAGGTCCGCACGGAGCAGGACGTGCCCCGCCAGCGCCCAGTGCAGCCGGTGCGCGGCCAGCCAGATCGTGTCGCCCTCGGGCACGGATCCCCCTGTCCCGTTCAGGCCCGCAGCCGCAGGCCGCGGGGTGTCGCATGGAAGCCGGCCGCCTCCAGGGCCCGGCCGAGCACCGAGGTGAGGGCGGACTCGCCGTTCGTGCGTTCCACCGTGAGCCGGCCGAGCGCACCGTCACGCACGGCCAGGGCGAGCGCGTCGGCGGCCGCCTGCAACCGCTCCTCGTCCGCGCCGGCGCCTCCCCGGCCCTCGCCCTCCGCCGCGGAGGTGCCGGGCCAGGCCAGCAGGGTCTTGCCGCCGCGCTCCACGTACAGCGTGAGCTCGCCGTCGACCAGGACGACCAGGGCCCCCGCCTTGCGTCCCGGCCGGTGGGTCACCCCGGCGGGCTGCTCGGGCCAGGGCAGGGCGGCGCCGTAGGCGTTGGCCGGGTCGGCCGCGGCCAGCACCACGGTGCGGGCCTTGTCGTGCCGGGCGTCCTCGCGGTCCCGGGCGTTGCTGATGGCCCGCAGGCGGTCCACCGCGCCGTCCATGGCGAACTGGGCCGCGCCCAGCCCCTCCACGACGTAGCCTCGGCGCGCCTGGCCGGTCTCCTCGAAGGCCGACAGGACGCGGTACGCGGCGGAGAAGCCGCCCTCCACACCCTCGGCGGCCACCGCCCCCCGGGTGACCACGCCGTGCCGGTCCAGCAGCGCGTGGGTGAGGGCGTGCGCCCGGTGCGTCGCGTCGGGCTCCGCCTCCGGTACCAGGGACCAGCGGCCCGCGGTCGTCGGCGGCCCGCCCCGTGACGCCGTCACGCGGGGCGCGGGCCGGCCGGTGCGGGCCGTGAAGGCGCCGTAGCGGCCACGGGGCACCGCGCGCGGCGCCCGGTGCGCGGTGGAGCCCGCCGTACGGCCGGAGCCGAGCAGGGCGCGCAGCGGCGCGAGCGTGTCGTTGGTCAGCCGGCCCGACCAGGCCAGCTCCCAGACCACCTCGGCCAGTTCCGGATCGGACAGCTCGTGCCCGGCGGCGCGGACCTGTTCGGAGATCTGCCGGAAGAACAGTCCGTAGCCGCCCGAGAGCCCGTCCAGGACCGCGTGGTGCACCGGGGAGAGCTCCAGCGGCTGGGGCTGCGGCAGCAACAGGGGCGCGGTGTCCGCGAGATACAGCGACAGCCAGCCGTCCTTGCCCTGCAGGGCGCCGGCCCCCGCCCACACGATCTCGCCCGCCGACGTCAGCTCGTCCAGCATTGCCGGGGTGTAGTCCGCCACACGGGCGGGCAGGACCAGCTTCTCCAGGGCCGAGGCGGGGACGGCGGCGCCCTGCAACTGCTCGACGGCCCGCACCAGACCGTCGAGGCCGCGCAGGCCGTGCGTGCCCACGTGCTGCCACTGCGGCAGGAAGGTGGCCAGCGTGGCCGGCGGCACGGGTTCCAGTTCGTGCCGCAGCGCCGCCAGCGAGCGCCGCCGCAGCCGCCGCAGCACACCGGCGTCGCACCACTCGTGGCCCGCGCCGCCGGGCCTGAACTCGCCCTGCACGACCCGGCCGGACGCGGCGAGCCGGTGCAGGGTGCCGTCGGCGACGGCGGTGCCCAGGCCGAAGCGCTGGGCGGCCTCGGCCGAGGTGAACGGCCCGTGCGTACGGGCGTAGCGGGCCAGCAGATCCGCCAGCGGGTCCTTGACGGGCTCGGTGAAGGCCTCCGGCACACCGACCGGCAGGGCGGTGCCCAGGGCGTCCCGCAGCCGCCCGGCGTCCTCCACGGCGGCCCAGCGGTCCACGCCCGCGACGCGGACCCGGATCGCCCGGCGCGCGCCCTCCAGCCCGGCCGCCCAGCCCGGTTCCGCTCCGCGCGCGGCCAGCTCGGCGTCGTCCAGCGGGCCCAGCAGGCGCAGTACGTCGGCGACCCCCTCGGGACCCTTGATCCGCCGGTCCTCGGTAAGCCACTGCAGCTCTTGCTCCAGTTCCACCATCACGTCGGCGTCGAGCAGCTCGCGCAGCTCGGCCTGGCCCAGCAGCTCCGCCAGCAGCCGGGAGTCCAGCGAGAGCGCCGCGGCGCGCCGCTCGGCCAGCGGCGAGTCGCCCTCGTAGAGGAACTGCGCCACGTAGCCGAAGAGCAGCGACTTGGCGAACGGCGACGGTTCGGGCGTCGTCACCTCGACCAGCCGCACCTTGCGGGACTCGATGTCGCCCATCAGCTCGACCAGCCCGGGGACGTCGAAGACGTCCTGCAGGCACTCGCGGACCGCCTCCAGCACGATCGGGAACGAACCGAACTCCGAGGCCACCTGGAGCAATTGGGCGGCCCGCTGGCGCTGCTGCCACAGCGGCGTGCGCTTGCCGGGGTCCCGGCGGGGCAGCAGCAGCGCACGGGCCGCGCACTCCCGGAACCGGGACGCGAACAGCGCGGAACCGCCGATCTGGTCGGTGACGAGCTGCTCGACCTCGCCCTTGTCGAAGGCGACGTCTGCGGCGCCGACCGGGGACTGGTCGGCGTCGTACTCGGTGCCCTGCCGCGCCGGGTCCACGTCCAGCAGGTCCAGGCCCATCAGATCCGCGTCCGGCAGACGCAGCACGATGCCGTCGTCGGCGTGCATCACCTGCGCGTCGAAGCCGTACCGCTCACCGAGCCGGGCACCCAGCGCGAGCGCCCATGGGGCGTGGACCTGGGCGCCGAAGGGGGAGTGGACGACCACCCGCCAGTCGCCCAGCTCGTCCCGGAAGCGCTCCACCACGATGGTGCGGTCGTCGGGCACATGGCCGCAGGCCTTGCGCTGCTCCTCCAGGTAGGCCAGCACATTGTCGACCGCCCACGGGTCCAGCCCCGCCGCGGCCAGCCGGGCCCGGCCCTTGCGCGGGTCCAGGGCGGCGACCTCGCGCAGGAACGCGCCGAGGGCGCGGCCCAGCTCGAGCGGGCGGCCGAGCTGATCGCCCTTCCAGAACGGCAGCCGCCCGGGCACGCCCGGGGCGGGGGAGACCAGCACCCGGTCGCGGGTGATGTCCTCGATCCGCCACGAGGTCGTGCCCAGGGTGAAGACGTCTCCCACCCGGGACTCGTAGACCATCTCCTCGTCGAGCTCGCCGACCCGGCCGCCGCCCTTCTTCGGGTCGGCGCCGGCCAGGAACACCCCGAACAGCCCGCGGTCGGGGATCGTGCCGCCCGAGGTCACCGCCAGGCGCTGCGCGCCGGGCCGGGCCGCCACCGTGTTCGCCACCCGGTCCCACACCACGCGCGGCCGGAGCTCCGCGAAGGCGTCCGACGGATAGCGCCCGGCCAGCATGTCCAGCACCGCGGTGAACGCCGAGTGCGGCAGCGCGGCGAAGGGCGCGGCCCGGCGTACCATCGCCAGCAGTTCGTCGACGTCCCAGGTGTCCAGCGCCGTCATCGCGACCAGTTGCTGCGCCAGGACGTCCAGCGGGTTGGCCGGGATGCGCAACGCCTCGATCGCGCCCTCCCGCATCCGCTCGGTGACCACCGCCGACTGCACGAGGTCGCCGCGGTACTTGGGGAAGACCACCCCGGTCGAGACCGCCCCCACCTGGTGTCCTGCCCGGCCCACGCGCTGCAGCCCGGACGCCACCGAGGGCGGCGACTCCACCTGGACGACCAGGTCCACCGCGCCCATGTCGATGCCCAGCTCCAGGCTGGACGTGGCGACGACGGCCGGCAGCCGCCCGGCCTTGAGGTCCTCCTCCACCAGGGCGCGCTGCTCCTTGGAGACCGAGCCGTGGTGCGCCCTGGCCAGCAGCGGCGGCGCCCTGCGCGCCGCGCCGGACTGCGCCATGATCTCCGCGGGCGGCGCGCCCTCGGGCAGGGGCTCGCCCATGGCCCGTTCGTAGGCGATCTCGTTGAGCCGGTTGCACAGCCGCTCGGCCAGGCGGCGCGAGTTGGCGAAGACGATCGTGGAGCGGTGGTCCTGCACCAGGTCGGCGATGCGCTCCTCGACGTGCGGCCAGATCGAAGGCCGCGGGTCGTCGCCCTCGGTGGCGGGGGAGCCGCCGAGCTCGCCCAGGTCCTCGACGGGGACGACCACCGACAGGTCGAACTCCTTCTGCGACGGGGGCTGGACGACCGTCACCTTGCGCTGCGGCGACAGGAAGCGCGCCACCTCGTCCACCGGGCGGACCGTCGCCGACAGGCCGATGCGCCGCGCGGGGCGCTCCAGCAGCTCGTCCAGCCGCTCCAGCGACAGCGCCAGGTGCGCACCGCGCTTCGTCCCGGCGACGGCGTGCACCTCGTCGAGGATCACCGTCTCGACGCCGCGCAGCGACTCCCGGGTCGAGGAGGTCAGCATCAGGAACAGCGACTCGGGGGTCGTGATCAGGATGTCCGGCGGCCGGGTGGCGAGCGCGCGCCGCTCGGCCGCCGGGGTGTCGCCCGAGCGGATGCCCACCCGCACCTCAGGCTCCGGCAGCCCCAGCCGCACGGACTCGTGCCGCAGGCCGGTCAGCGGACTGCGCAGGTTGCGCTCCACGTCGACGGCGAGCGCCTTCAGGGGGGACACGTACAGCACGCGGCATCGGCGCTTGGCCTCGGCCGGCGGCGGCGTCGACGCCAGCCGGTCCAGGGCGGCAAGGAACGCCGCCAGCGTCTTCCCGGAGCCCGTGGGGGCCACCACGAGCACGTCGGACCCCCCGGCGATCGCGCGCCAGGCCCCCGCCTGCGCGGCGGTGGGCGCGCTGAAGGCCCCCGTGAACCACGCGCGCGTGGCGGGGGCGAACGCGTCGAGGGCCCCCGCCGGATCCCGCTCCTCCGGGGTGGCCCCAGTGCTCCGTCGCGACATGCCATCCATCCTGCCTCGCCCCACTGACAAACCGCCCCCCTCCGTGCGCGCACGCGGTCCTTCCCGGGCAGGACGGGCGGGCGGAGGGCGGGTACGGCGCAGAATGGGGGGATGGGGTCGGACGAGCGGGCGCGGTTCTGGAGGCATCCGGGCCTGCCGGACGTCGATCTCCTGCGGGCACGGTACGTGCGCAAGACGTTCGTCCGGCACACGCACGAGTCGTTCGTGATCGCCGGCATCACCCACGGAGTCGAGGCCTTCCACCACCACGGCACGATCGAGCGGGCGGGACCGGGGGCGGTGGCGCTGATCAACCCCGACACCGCGCACACCGGGCACGCGGGCGTGCCCGAGGGGTGGACGTACAGCGTGCTCTACCCCGGGGCGGACGTCGTGGCCTCCGTCGCGGCGGAGACGACGGCGATCCGCGGGACGGCGGGCTTCACCGTCGCCGTCGCAGAGGACCCGTACGCCGTGCACCTGGTCACCCAGGTGCTGCGGGCGGCCGACCAGGGCAACGCGCTCGCCGCCGACACCATGATGCGGCTCGCCGTCGCCCGGCTGCTGCGCGCCCACGGGGGCACGCTGCCCGAGCGCGCCCTTCTCACCGCGGGCGCCCGCAAGGCCGAGCGGGCCCGGCAGATCCTGGAGGCGCGCCTCACCGATCCGCCGCCGCTGGCGGAGCTCGCGGCCGGGCTGGGCACGAGTCCCTTCGCGCTGCTGCGCGGCTTCCGCGACCTGTACGGCATGCCCCCGCACGCCTGGCTCACCGACGCCCGGGTCCGGCGCGCGAGGCGGCTGCTGGACGACGGGACGGCACCGGCCGATGCCGCGGTCGCCGTGGGCTTCACCGACCAGCCCCATCTGAACCGCCACTTCACGCGGATCGTGGGGGTGCCGCCGGGCGCGTACCAGCGGGAGCGCAAGAACGTACAAGACGGCCCCAAGGGCGCGGCCTAGCGTCGGGCAGGTGACCGCAGCACCCATGGAAGCCGGCCGGCACCGGCCGCACCCACCGCCGTCCCTCAAGCCGCGTTCCGCGGTGGTCCGCGACGCCCTGGGAGTGGGTGTCGCCGTCGGCCTGTCCGGCTTCGCCTTCGGAGTGACCTCGGCCGGGGCCGGCCTGAGCCTGCTGCAGACCTGCGCGCTCAGCCTGCTGGTGTTCACCGGCGCCTCGCAGTTCGCGCTCGTCGGCGCCCTGGGCCCGGGCGGCGCTCCCCTGGCGGCCGCCGCCGGGGCGCTCTTCCTCGGGGTGCGCAACGCCTTCTACGGGCTGCGGCTGTCCGAACTGCTGCGCGTCCCGCGCGCACTGCGCCCCTTCGCGGCGCAGTGGGTGATCGACGAGACGTCCGCCGTCGCCCTGGCGCAGCCCGACCGGGCGAGCGCCCGGCTGGGTTTCACGGTCACCGGCGCCACCCTCTACGCGCTGTGGAACCTGACCACGTTCCTCGGCGCGTTCGGCGCCGCCGCGCTCGGCGACCCGGCCGACTGGGGCCTGGACGCCGCCGGTCCGGCGGTCTTCCTCGCGCTGCTCGCACCCATGCTGCGGGGCCGCCGCGAGCGGGCCACGGCGGCGGTCGCCGTACCGCTCGCCCTGGTGTGCCTGCCGCTGCTCCCCGCCGGGGTGCCCGTCCTGGTCGCGGCGCTGGCCGCACCGCTCGTCCTGGCCGCGACCCGCCGCAAGGAGGCCGACCGATGAGCACGTGGATCGCCGTGGGCGTCACCGCCTTCGGCTGCTACGCCGTGAAACTGCTGGGCCTGTCCGTTCCCGCGGGCTTCCTGGAACGCCCCGTCGTGCGGCGGCTGGCCGCGCTGCTGCCCATCGCCCTGCTGGCGGCCCTCACCGCACTGCAGACCTTCGGGGACGGGCGCGGCCTGGTGATCGACGCGCGCGCCGCGGGTCTGGCGGCGGCCGGCGTCGCCCTCCTGCTGCGCGCTCCCTTCCTTGTGGTCGTCGCCGTCGCGGTGGTGGTGACCGGAGCGCTGCGGGCCGTCACCGGGTGACGGGTTAATGTGACCCGTCACAACGGATGCGCAAGTGAGGGTGGGACGATGGCGGTCGACTCCCTGCCGGTCCTCTCCGACGCGGCCCGCGCCCTCGCGGCGCGCTGCGAGCACAGGGTGAACGAGATCGCCCGCTCCATGACGACGCGCGCCTTCGCCGACCTCCCCGGCTATGCCGAGCTGCCCGCGGACGTCAAGGACGGGGAGCTCGCCGCCACCGCGCGCCACGGCCTGCGGCTCTTCCTGCGCCGGGTCGTCCACGGCACTCCCGCCGAGCGGCCGGAGCGGGGCGACTTCGACCGCTTCAGGGAACGCGCCGCCCAGCGGGCCGAGGAGGGGCTGCCCCTGCACCTGGTGCTGCGCGGCCATCTGCGCGGCACCGCCGTGCTGTGGCGGGCGCTGCGGGAGGCGGCGCGGCCGGGCGAGGAGGCCGCGCTCGCCGAACTCGCCGACGTCCTCATCGGCATCCAGGAGGGCATCGTCGGCGCCGTCTCCGAGACGTACCTGGACGAGCAGAGCACGCTCGCCGCCGAACGCCGTGAGGAGCGCCGCGCCCTGGTGCGGGCGCTGCTGGACGGCTCCCTGGCGCCGGAACGGTTCCCCGCCGGGCGGCTGGGCCTGGCGGGCGGCGCCCTCGTGCTCGCCCTCCACCTCCCGCCCGAGGACGCCGCCGGCCGCCCCCCGGCGGCCGCGCACCGCAGGTCGCGCCGGGCCCAGGCCGCGCTGGACCGCGCTTTCGGCACCGAGGTGCCGGCCCTGCTCGACGACACCGGCGGCCACGCCGTCGTCCCCGGCCGCCCGGTGCTGCCGGGCGGCGACGACGCGCTGCTCGCACCGCTGCGCCGCGCCTGCTCCGCGGACGTGCGGCTGGCCGCCGTCACGGCCGCAGGCCCCGCGGACATCCCCGGTGCCGCCCGCACGGCGACGGAGGTGCTGAGGGTGGCGCGCGCCGGAGGGCTGCCGCCGGGGCTGCACCGGCTCGACGACGTGCTGCTGGAGTACCACCTGTCGCGGCGCGACGAGAGCAGCGACCGGATAGCGGCCCTGCTCGACCCGATCGCGGGCCGCCAGGACCTGGTCGAGACGCTGCGGACCTACCTCGGCAGCCGGCAGGAACGCCGCAGCACCGCGCGGCAGTTGGGGCTGCACCCCAACACCGTCGACAACCGGCTGGCCCGGATCTGCGAACTCACCGGGCTCGACCTCGCCGCGCCGCACGGCACGGCCCTGGCACTGGCCGCGCTGCTGCTGCGCGACGCCGCCGGGTGAGCCGTCCTCAGGCGAGGCGTCCGTACGCCCGCAGGGTGAGCAGCGCGTCGAGGGTGACCAGCGGCCGCCACTCCAGCAGGGTCCCGGGGGCCCACGCGGCCCGGCGCGCGGGCCAGCCGCCGTCGTCCTGCTGGCCGGCCGCCAGGAAGTCCAGCGCGCGGTCCATCTCCGCGTCCGTGAACCACTCCCGCGCCGGGGAGTCCGGCGTGCGCGCGTAGTCGAACGCGAAACGGTGCTCGCCGTCCGGGGATCCGGACGGCGGCGCGGCCTCCGGGTGCCGCCTGGGGTCCAGTACGACGAGCCGCTGCTCGCGCACGATCCGTCCCAGCCGCGCCGCCGCCGCCCGGGCCCGCGCCCGGTCGGGCGCGTGGTCCAGGAACGCCATCGCGGCCACGACCTCGGCGGGGTGGGTCTTGTCGAGGGTCTCGATCGCCTCCCAGCAGAAGTCCGTGGCCCGGAACAGCCAGGCGTGCCAGACCTCGTTGCGGTGGAGCGTGCCCACCACCGGCCCGGTGGCCAGCAGGTCGCCCGGCGGGCTGTCGACCAGGGGCAGCCAGGGAGCGACGGGGAAGCCGCGCAGCGAGGGGTGGAGCGCGGGCAGCGCGCCCTCCGGGGTCGACACGGCCGTCACGTAGCGGCAGATCCGCTCGGCGCGCTGGCCGGCGCACCTGCCGATCTCGTCGAGCACGCGCAGCGCGTGGGCCACGTGCAGCGGCTGGCTGACCGTGCCGCGCAGATCGGGCTCGAGGGCGTGGCCGTAGCCGTCGTCGCCGTTGCGGTAGGCGGTCAGCGCGGTCTCCACCGCGTCCGCCGGGCCGTTCCGGAAGTGGTACGCGAACCTGCGCTGCTCGAGCACGCGTGCGGTCAGCCACACGAAATGCTCGGCGCGTTCTAGCGGGGTTGCTGGCATGTGCGCACAGTAGGCCTCCGTAAGCGCTCTGCACACAGAAGTGCGCAGGGAGCACCCTGGCGTGCGACCACGCGCCCCCCAGTACGGGTCATCCGCCGCCGGGAGTTGACGGCCCTGGCACACCCTGGACTTAATGTGCCGTAAAACTCGGGGGAGGGGGCGCGGTGGACGATCCACTGCTGTGGCGGGCCGGTTCCGGGGAACTGGCCGACTGGCTCGACGGTGTGCGGCGCAAGCTGCTCGGGGACACGGTCGCCGGGTACGACGTGTGGAGCGGTCCGGTCTTCCCCGACTACGGGAGCGTGATCCACCGGGCCGGTGACACCGGCGCCCTCGCCCGGTTCCTCACCGCCGCGGGCGCCGACGCGCTGCGCGCCATCACGCACCGCGGTGCCCGGCAGGGGGAGACCTCGGTCGAGCTCCGCGTCGAGGGCCGCACCGGCGCGGACGCCCTGCGCGTCGTGCCGTCGGGCGAGCGCGCGGGCACGGTACGCCTCACGGCCCCGGTCGCCGATCCGGCCGCGCTCGCCGCATGGCTGCACCAGCTGTCGCCGCTGCTCCCCGTACCGGTCCCGCGCCGGGAGGCGCCGGCCCACCCGCTGCCCGAGGCGCTCGCCGTCACCCTGTACCACCGCTCCGGCGACGTCCTGATCGGCCTGGAGGCACGCGACGGGCGTCCGGCCGGTTCCGGGCCGCGCCCCGCGGACGGCCGGGTGCTCGTCCGTACGCGACCGGACACCCTCGCACACCAGTCCGGGCTCCTCCTGCACCCGGCCGTCCTCGAACGCAGGCCGGTCACCACGGCCGGCGAACTGGCTCGGTGGCTCGGCGAACTGGACGCGGCGTGGGGGAGCGGCCGGCGCTCTCCGCGCTCACCGGCCGCGCCACCCGGGCCGTCCTGCCGTACGGCGATCTCCGCGCGGAGGTGCGGAAGATCGAGCACGGGACGCCGTTGCTCATGGTCGGCCGGCCCTTCGGCCCCGAGGTGACCGCTTCCGGGCCCCCGGAGCGGCTCGCGCGGTGGGCCGGGCCGCTGCTCGGGGTGGTCGTCCACCAGCGGGCCGCCTCCTCGTCGCGCCGTGCCCTGGTGAGATGGCTGCGCGGCGTGGAGGAGTCGGTGTTCGCCGGGGCCGCATTGTGGACGGTCACGGCGTCCGCCGCCCCGCCCGGCGTGCTGCCCGGGACCCCCGTCACCACCGCCGAGCTGGCCGCCCTCTTGTCCGGCACCCCGGACGGCGGCGTCCCGGGGGTGGACCACCTCGCCCCCGGCGAAGTCTCCCTGAGGGGCGCCGGCGCGGCGTTCGGCCGGGTCGACGTCACCGGCCGCCCCGCGCCCTGAGCCGCCGGCGGCGACGGCGCCCGACCGGGCCCGGTGGCGATGCGCGTGCGGGCTCCCGGGGGTTTGAATGGGAGGGGGAACCACGACATCGGACGACCGGGTGACTACACACACCGACCTGGACAACCTCGGCTCGCCGCATGACGGCAGCGGCGCCCTGTTCGTCGTCGACGGGCACGGCGACGTGCTCATGTGCACCGGATCGGTGCACGAGCTGACCGGACGGCCCCCCGGGGCGGTGTGCGGACACCCGGTCGCCGAACTCCTGACGGCCCCGGAGGTGTGGGCACGCCTCCTCCCCGCGGCCGGCGCCGCCGAAGCGGAGGAGGACGCCGAGCTGCGGCACAGCGACGGCACCACGGTCCCGGTGCGGCTGCGGGTGCAGCCGACGGCCGCGGGCGGCGGCCCGACCGGGGGGATGGTCGTGACCGTCACACCCCGCGCGGTGGCCGAACGCCGCAGGGAGGACGAGGCACTGCTCAGGGCCCTCTTCCAGCAGCGGCACGTCGGCCTCGCGATCCACGACATGGCGCTGGAGACCACCCGGTTCAACCTCGTCTCCGGCATCGACCTCCCGCCGGAAGCAGGCGTCCGCGTGGATCCGACGGACTGGACCGTCGAGGACGTGCTGCTCCCCAAGGACGCGGCGGCGCTCCGGGAGCAGCTGAGGCACGTGGCCGAGACCGGGGAGCCGCTGGTCGCCTGGGTGCACAGCGCCCGGCGCCAGGGGACACCGGACGTCAAAAGGGTGGCGTCGTTCTCCGCCTTCCGGCTGCACGGCGCGAACGACCGCCCCGTCGGGGTCGCCGTCATCTTCACCGACGTCACCCAGGAGTACGCCGCCCGCCAGCGCATGGAGTTGATGCACGCCGCCGCGGAGGGCATCGGCCGCAGCCTGGACGTCGCCAGGGTCGCCCAGGAACTCGTGGACGTGCTCGTCTCCCACCGCTTCGCCGACCTGGCCGCGGTGGACCTCACCCACACCGTGCTGATCGGCCAGGAACCCGGCGAGTTCCGGCTCGGTGCCCCCTTCCGCAGGGTAGCCGTGGCCTCCTCGGACGGCTCCTGGCCCCCCGAGATCCACCCCCGGGGCGCCGGCTTCCGCCTGCGCAGCCTGGAGAGCGACCACCTGCGCGGTGGTGCCGCCGTCTTCAGGTCGGACCTGACCTCCTGGCGCGAGGGCCTGGCCGGGGACCTCGAACGCAGCCGGCTGCTGCTGCCCGATACGGCGGTGTCCTTCCTGAGCGTGCCGCTGATCGCCCGCGGCCTGGTGCTCGGCGTCCTGGTGATGTGGCGGACCGCCGCCCTCCCGCCGTACGGCCCGGGCGACGCCGGCCTCGCGGAGGAGCTTGCCTCACGGGCCTCCCTGGGCCTGGACAACGCCCGCCGCTACACGCGCGAGCACCGTACCGTCGAGGCGCTCCAGCGCAGCCTGCTCCCGCCGTCGATCACCGAGACCACCGGGGTGCTGACCGCCGGCAGCTACGTACCGGCGGGCACGACGGAAGCGGTCGGCGGCGCCTGGTTCGACGTGATCCCGCTGTCCTCCAGCCGGCTGGCGCTGGTCAGCGGGGACGTCACCGGCCACGGCCTGAACGCGGCGGCCACCATGGGCAGGCTCCGCACGGCGGTGCAGACCCTGGCCGACCTCGACCTGCCGCCCGGTGAGCTCCTGGCCCACATGGACGACCTCGTCGTCAGGCTCGGCGACGTCGCCCCGCCGCACGGCGAGGACCAGGACGGCACGGCGGGCGGCAGCGCGGTCGGCGCCACCTGCCTGTACTGCGTCTACGACCCCGTCGAGGGCCGCTGCGAGATGGCGAGCGCCGGGCATCCCGCGCCGGTGTACGCCGCGCCGGGCGCCCCCGCCCAGGTGATCGGCCTCAAGCCCGGTCCGGCGCTGGGCGTGGACAGCCTGCCCTTCGAGCCGGTCGGCTTCGAGGTCCCCCCGGGCGGTCTGCTCGCGTTCTTCAACGAGCCGCTCCTGTCCCATCCCGACGGCTCCGCGCAGGAGCGGCTCGGGCGTCTGTGCTCGGTGCTCGCCACGGACCCCGGAGGGACCCGCACCCCCACCCAGACCGGCCGCGCGATCCTCGACGAACTCCTCGCCGAACCGCCCGGGGACGACGTCACGCTGCTCGTCGCTCGCATGCGCCCCCTGCCGCCCGGCTCCGTCGCCACCTGGGAGTTCCCCGCCGATCCCGCGATCGTGGCGCGGGCCAGGACCGCGGTGGAGAGCCAGCTGCAGCTGTGGGACCTCAAGCACCTGGCGTTCACGACCGAACTCATCACCAGTGAGCTGGTCACCAACGCGATCCGCTACGGCGGCGACCCCGTCGGGCTGCGCCTGATCCGCGACGACACCCTGGTCTGCGAGGTGTCCGACCCGAGCCAGACCCAGCCCCGGCTGCGCCGGGCCCGGCTGTCCGACGAGGGCGGCCGCGGGCTGTTCCTCGTCGCCCAGCTCTCCAGCCGCTGGGGCAGCCGCTACACGGCGGGCGGGAAGACCATCTGGGCGGAGCAGCCGCTGTCCGAGTCCTGAGGCGGGCGGGGCGGCGTGTCCTGGCGGTGTCAGGCATCCGGGCCGCCCGGGTCGCCGGTTGCGGTGGTTCGCACTAAACCTGGGGAGGACGGCCGTAGGCGGCGCCCATCCCGTGTCCACCGGGCGGGCGCCGACGGAGGTGGTTCCAGTGGCGCACGGCAGCCCGCCCGCTCCCATGGGTGACGCGGAGGCGGCGATCCTGCGCGCCCTGTTCACCCAGTCGCCGGTCGGCCTGCACGTCCTCGACCCGGACCTGCGGGTGGTCCGCGTCAACATGGGCACCCCTGCCATGCGCGGGGTGCGCTCGGAGGACCTCCTCGGGCGGTACTTCCGCGACGCCTATCCCGTCGTCTCGCCCGACGACGTGGAGGTGCGCCTGCGCCAGGTGCTGGAGACCGGCGTCCCGTTGATCGAGGACCTCGTGCGGACGTACCCGCTGACCGGGGACGGCGAGTCGCACTCCTACTCGCTCTCCGTCTTCCGGCTGGAGGACCCGGACGGGACGGTCCTGGGCGTCGCGCTCGCCGTGGTCGACGTGACCGAGCGGGAGAAGGGGCGTGCCCGGCTGCGCGTCCTCAACGCGGTGCGCGATCGCGTGGGCCGCACCCTGGACGTGGTGGTGACCTGCGAGGAACTCGTCGACGCCGTGGTGCCCGCCTTCGCCGACGTCGTCGTGGTGGAGGTCGTCGACGACGTGGTCCGCGGCGACGACCCGCCGCTGTCGCCGCTGCCCCCGGGGACCCCGCTGCGGCGGGCCGCGTTCGGGAGCAGCGCCGGCCTCGGGCAGCCCCAGGCGTACCCGGTGGGCGACGTGCGGAGCCTGCCCGACCCGACCCCGTACACCCAGGCGCTGTCCGACCTGCGTCCCCGCGTGGTGCGGCTGCACTCCGGGCTGCCGTGGCTGGCCACCGACCCCGCCCGCGCCGAGGCGATCCGTGCCTCGGGGATGCAGACGCTGCTCACGGTGCCGCTGGCACTGCGCGGGACGGTGCTCGGGCTGATCAGCCTCTACCGCACGGAACGCCTGGAGCCCTTCACGGAGGAGGACGTGGAGATCGCGCTGCAGCTGGCCGACCACACCGCCCTGTGCATCGACAACGCCCGCCGCTACACCCGGGAGCACAGCGTCGCCGCCACGGTGCGGCGGCAGCTGCTGCCCCGTCGCCCCGTCTCGCACACCGCGCTGGAGACCGCCTACTTGTCGGCGGCGAGGGAGGGCGCGGCGGGGTCCTGGTACGACACGATCCCGCTGTCCAGCGCCCGCACCGCGCTGGTCGTAGGGGACGTGGCGGGACAGGGCATCCACGCCACCGCCGGCATGGGCCAGTTGCGTACCGTCATCCGCTCGCTGAGCGCGTTCGACCTGGGGCCCGACGAGCTGCTGGCCCGGCTCAACGACATCACGACGCACCTGGCGGCCGAGCGCGCCTCACTGCCGCCCGCCGACCCACTGCACCGGGAGACCCTCACCGCCGCCTGCGTGTACGCCGTGTACGACCCGCTGACCCGCAGATGCACGATGGCCCGCGCCGGTCATCTCGCGCCGGTGCTCGTACGGCCGGACGGCAGCGCGCAGATCCCGGAGATCCCGGACGGGCCGCGGCTGGGCACCGCAGGGGGGACGCCCTTCGCCGCCGCCGAGCTCGACATCCCGGAGGGCAGCGTCCTGGCCTTCACCAGCTCGCCGGTGCTGTCCCTGCACCTGGCGGGCGGTTCCACACCGCTCAAGGGCGGCCGGCCGGGGCCGGACCGTCCGCTCCAGGACATCTGCGACGAGATCATGTACACGCTTCCCGGTGGCGTCGACCAGGGTCTGCCGATGCTCCTGCTGGCCCGCACACGCCCCTTCCCGGCCGACCGCGTCGCCGCCTGGCCGCTCGCGGACGACCGCACGGCGGTCGCCACCGCGCGGGCCCTGGTCCGCGACCGGCTCGCCGAGTGGGGAGCGGACGAGGACACCGTCTTCAACGCCGAGCTGATCGTCAGCGAACTGGTCACCAACGCGATCCGCTACGGGAGCCCCCCGATGCGGCTGCGCCTCATCAACGACCGGATGCTGACCTGCGAGGTCCGGGACACCAGCCCCGCCGCCCCGCACCTGCTGCACGCGCGCACCGTGGACGAGGGCGGCCGTGGGCTGTTCATCGTCGCCCAGCTCGCCGACCTGTGGGGCACGCGGTACGCGGAGGACGGCAAGACGATCTGGACCGAGCAGGCCCTCCCCGCGCCTGCGGGCTGACCGGCCCGCCCGCCGGCGGCGAGGTCCACGAAGGCCGGGCCGGGTGCCGGGTGCCGTGCTAGGTTGCCGACTCCGCCGCGTGCCCGGCCCGGCGTGACGGCGGGCCCGTCATTCTCGGACGGAGAGGGGGTGTGCGCCGTTGCGGCCCCTGGTCCGTACCGCCGCGCTCAGCGGATACGCCGAGCTGAGCCGCTCCCTCGGCATCGACCCGCGGACGCTGATGAGGCGCGTGGGCCTGGACGTCGCGACGCTCGCCGTCCCGGAGCGGTGGATTTCCGGCGCGGCCGTGGCCTGGGCCCGATCGGCCTGGTCGTCCGTCAGGAGCCCGACGTCCGCGGTGTGCTCGGCGTCCTGATCCGGCACCAGCGCGTGTACAACGAGGTGCTGGACGCCCGGCTGTCCGAGGCGGACGGACTCGCCGCCCTCAGGGTGGGCGTACGGCTCGGCGTGCCGATGGAGGCCCGGCAGGCCACGGAACTGGCCGTCGCCGCCTACCACCGGACCCTGCGCGAGGTGCTGCACCCCCACTGGCAGCCGCTCTCGGTGTGGTTCGCCCACCCCGCACCGGCGGACACGGTGACCCACCGGCGGCTGTTCGGCCCGGTCGTGGAGTTCGACCGGGAGTTCGACGGCATCCTCCTGCGGGACGACGACCTCGACGCCCGCAACGCCACTGCGGACCGCCCGCCCGGGTACGCGGGCGGGCGGCCGCAGGTGCTCGCGGGTCCCCGGGACGCCGCCGTCGTGGACCGGGTGCGGGAACTGATCGAGGTGCTGCTGCCCTCCGGCCGCTGCTCGATCGAGCAGGTGGCCCGCAGCCTCGGCGTCGACCGGCGCACCCTCCACCGGCACCTGGCCCGCTCGGGCGAGACGTTCTCCTCGCTGCTCAACGCCACCCGCATGGACCTGGCGCGGAAGTTCGTGGCCGGCCCGTGCCGGTCGCTCACGGAGGTCTCCCGTCTGCTGGGCTTCTCGTCGCTGAGCGCGTTCTCCCGCTGGTTCCACGACCGGTTCGGCTGCAGCCCGCGGGAGTGGCGCAGGTGCGGGCAGGCCGGGCCGCCGATCCGGTCCGCGGCCGGCGCCGCCCGTTCAGGCGAACGGACCCGGTCCGTTTGACGCACCGTCCGGGGCGGCGGACCGTGGCGGGTATCCCCGCTCGTAGAAAGGCCGGACGGCGATGGCGGACACTCAGGCCAGGCGCATAGCCGCGTTCATCGAGCCGCTGCGCGTGGAGCCCGGGTTCACCGTGGACCTGGCCAGGGACTTCGACCCCCGGTACAAGGGCAGCCTGAAGAAGCGGGACGGCGTCGGACTGCTGAGCACGGGTGTGTCGCTGCTGGCCGAGTACCAGGCGCGGCTGGCCGCCCAGGACACCTACGGGGTGCTGCTCTGCCTCCAGGCACTCGACGCCGGGGGCAAGGACGGCACCATCCGTCACGTCATGAGCGGGGTGAACCCGCAGGGCGTGCGGGTCAGCAGCTTCAAGGTGCCCTCCGCGGAGGAGCTCGACCACGACTACCTGTGGCGCTACGCGCAGCGGCTGCCCGCGCGGGGCGAGATCGCGATCTTCAACCGCTCCCACTACGAGGAGGTCCTCGTCGTCCGGGTGCACCACGAGGTCCTCCAGCGGCAGAAGCTGCCGGAGCAGCCCAAGGGCGCGGGCATCTGGGAGCGGCGCTACCAGGAGATCAACAACTGGGAGCGCTACCTGACCGACAACGGCTTCAAGGTCGTCAAGGTCTTCCTCAACCTCTCCAAGGAGGAGCAGCGCGCCCGCTTCCTGAAGCGGATCGACCTCCCCGAGAAGAACTGGAAGTTCTCCGCCGCCGACGTGCGGGAGCGCCGCCACTGGGACGAGTACCAGAGGGCCTTCTCCGAGATGCTGTCGGCGACGAGCACCAAGCACGCCCCCTGGTACGTCGTCCCGGCGGACCGGAAGTGGTTCGCGCGGATCTGCGCCGCGGCGGTGCTCGCCCACACGCTGATGGAGATCGACCCCCAGTACCCCACGGTCGGCGAGGAGGCCCGGCGCGACCTGCTCGCCGCCCGGCGGGAGTTGGAGGCCGAGGCCCCGCAAGGGGCGCCGGCCGACCCGTACGCGGCCCGGCGGCGGACGAAGGACGCGCGGCGCCGCTAGGGCCGGGACCGCCGGACCGCCGGACCGCCGGACGGCCCGACGCAGCGACCGGATCGGAGGCAGGACGATGACGGTGCAGCCCCACCCGGAGGGGGAACGGCCCGCGTCACCGGAAGGCTGGTACGCCCGGTCCCCGCAGGACGTCGCCATGGCGTTCGAGGTCGACCCGGACGCCGGCCTGCCGGCGGCGCGGGTGACCGAACTGCTGGCCGCGCACGGCCCGAACGCGCTGCCCGAGGAGAAACCGCCGCCGGCGTGGCGGCGCTTCCTCGACCAGTACCGCAGCTACATGCAGATCATCCTGGTCGCCGCGGCCGTCGTCTCGTTCCTGATCGCCCAGTGGAGCACCGGCATCCTCCTGGTCCTGCTGACCCTGCTCAACGCGGTCGTCGGGCTGCGCCAGGAGGGCAAGGCCGAGAGCGCGATGAACGCCCTGAAGTCGATGATGAAGGCGACCGCGCGGGTGCGGCGGGACGGCACCGAGTCGGAGATCCCGGCCGAGGGAGTCGTGGCGGGCGACATCGTGCTCATCGCCGCCGGCGACCAGGTGCCGGCCGACGGGCGGATCGTCCGGGCCAACGCCCTGCAGATCGACGAGTCCGCGCTGACCGGCGAGAGCGTCCCCGCCGTCAAGGACACCGGCGCCCTGCCCGCGGGCGCCACCCCCCTCGGGCCCGGCGACCAGACCAACATGGCCTTCATGAACACCCCCGTCACGCACGGGAGCGGCGTCCTGATCGTCACCGGCACGGGCTCGGGCACGGAGCTGGGGAAGATCTCCGGGATGCTGTCGGCCACCGCCAAGGAGCAGTCGCCGCTGACCAAGGAGCTCGACGACCTCACCCTGTGGATCGCCGCGGCCGCGGGCCTGACGATGGTCGTGATGTTCGCCCTCGGCCGTGCCCGCGGCCAGGAGTGGGACGCGCTGTTCGTCAGCGCGGTGTCCCTGGCCATCGCCGCGATCCCCGAGGCGCTGCCCACGGTGACCCAGGTGATCCTCTCGGTCGGCAGCCTCAACCTCGCCCGGCGCAACGCGATCGTGAAGGAACTGCCCTCGGTCGAGACCCTCGGCTTCACCTCCGCCATCAACTCAGACAAGACCGGCACCCTGACGATGAACCAGATGACCGCCGTCGAGGTGGTCAGCCCCACCGACCGCTACACCGTCTCCGGCACCGGCTACGGCCTGGAGGGCAGGATCCACCACGCCGCGGGCTCCTCCGCGGGCATCGAGGACGCAATCCTGCCGTACGTGCTGGCCAGCGACGCCAAACTGGTGGACGGCACGGTGGTGGGCGACCCCACCGAGGGCGCGCTGCTCGTCCTCGGCCACAAGGCCGGGCTGGACATCGAGGCCACCCGCGAACGGCTGCCCCGGCTGGCCACCCTGCCGTTCGACCCCGGCTACAAGCTGATGGCCACCTTCCACTCGGCCACCGACGCCTCGGGCCGCCCGGTCGTACGGTGCTTCGTCAAGGGCGCGGCGCCGGCCGTGATGGCACGGGCCGCGACCGCGCTGTCCGCCGGTACGACCGTGCCCTGGGACGACGACCTCAGCCGGCGCGCCCAGGGGGCCACCGAGCGGATGGGCGGCGAGGGACGCCGCGTCATGGCCGCCGCCACCCGCGACCTGGACCCCGCCGGCTTCGACCCCGCCGGCGACCTCCTCGCCCTCGTCACCGACCTGCGGATGACCAGCCTCGTCGGCATGATCGACCCGCCCCGCGAGGAGTCCCGGGACGCGGTCGCGGACGCCCAGGCCGCCCACATCAGGGTCCGCATGGTCACCGGCGACGACGTCACCACCGGCGCCGCCATCGCGCGGCAGCTCGGCATCCCCGGCGAGGCGATGCTCGGCGCGGACTTCGCCGCGCTGCCGGAGGAGGAACGCCTCGCCCGCATCGACGACATCGGCGTGGTAGGACGGGTCGCCCCCGAGCACAAGGTCCTGCTCGCCGACACCCTCAAGAAGAAGGGCGAGGTGGTGGCGATGACCGGCGACGGCGTCAACGACGCCCCCGCCATCAAGGCCTCGGACATCGGCATCGCCATGGGCAGCGGCACCGACGTCGCCAAGAACGCCGGCCGCATGATCCTGTCCGACGACAACTTCGCCACGATCATCCACGCGGTGGAGGAGGGCCGGAAGCTCTACGACAACCTCACCAAGTACATCCGCTTCGTCCTCCTGCTGCTGGTCACCTTCGTCCTGACCTTCCTCGGCGCGACCCTGCTCAACATCGCCGCCGGTGAACCCTTCACCCCCGCCCAGGTCCTGTGGGTGCACTTCGTCGTCAACGCCCCCTTCGGCTTCGCCCTCGGCTTCGACCAGGAGAGCCCCGGCCTGATGCGCCGCACGCCCCGGCCCCGCGGGCAGTCCGTGCTCACCAGGCCCGTGCTGATCACCGTGGGGCTGAGCGGGCTGGCGGTCACCGTCATCCTGCTGGCCCTGATCAAGGTGGGGGAGAGCCACTTCCACAGCGCCGCCGTCGGCAACTCGATGGCCTTCACCGCCTTCGCGCTCTGCCTGATCGTGGCCGCGTTCGAGTGCCGCAGCGAAACCGCCTCCGTCCTCACGACCACCACCTTCGACAGCAAGCAGATGAACTGGGCGGCCCTGGGCGAGTTCGTCCTCGCCGTCCTGGTGACCCAGATGGACGGCTTCCGGCGCATCCTGGGCACCACCGGGATCAACCTGCGGCAGTTCGGCTGGGCCCTGCTGTCCGCCGTCGTCCTGCTGCTCCTGTGGGAGCTCGGCAAACTCCTGGCACGCCGGGTGCATGCGGCGGCCGCGGAGCGGGGCCGGGCGGCGCCGCTTCAGGTGCCCGCGGCGGGCAGTTCCAGCCTGAGCTCGTAGCCGCCGTCGGCCGTCGGGCCCGAGGTGACGGTGCCGCCGAGCAGCGCGGCGCGTTGCCGCAGGCCCACGAGGCCGTAGTGGGCGCTGGGCAGGGGGAGTGCGGGCCGGGTGGGGGCGGTGTTGGTGACCGTGACCCGGACGGTGCCGCCCTGGCGGTGGATCCGGACCCGTGCGGAGGCCCCGGGCGCGTGCTTGCGCACATTGGTCAGAGCCTCCTGGACGGTGCGGTACACCGCGCGCTGCACCGTCGGCGGCAGCCCGTCCGGCAGGTCCGGCTGCAGCTCGGCCTCGATGCCGCTGCCGCTCACCAGCCGTTCCAGGTCCGCGAGGGAGGGCTGCGGGGTCAGTTCCGTGGGCCGGCCGCCGGCCGCGCGCAGCACGCTCACCATGTGCCGCAGCTCGTCCAGGGTCTGCACGCTCAGCCGCCGGATCGTCGCCGCGGCCTCCTTGACCTCGGCGTCCTGCGTGCCGACCTGGAGCGCCCCGGCCCGTACGGCGATCAGGCTGACCTGGTGGGAGACCACGTCGTGCATCTCCCGCGCGAGCTGGGCGCGTTCCTTGGCCAGTACGGTCTGCGCGGTGAGCAGCCGCTCGTGGTCACGGGCCTCCGAGATCTCGGTGAGCCGCAGCGACAGGTCCCTCCGGGCCTGCACGAGCTGGCCCAGGAAGACCGGTGCGGCGGCCGTCGCGGCGGTGTAGCTCAGGGTGATCAGGGTCGAGGGCTCGGACAGGTCGAACTTCGGCGCGGGCCACGGCGCCATGTCGGCGATCGTGAAGGCCAGCGCGCAGCCGGCCAGCAGCCACCGGCGCTGGGAGAGCGAGGCGAGGGTGTAGAGCGCGGCCAGCGTGGCGAAGGCGGCGTCCGAGACCAGCACGGCGGGCAGCGCCAGGACGAAGGTGATCAGCGGCAGACGCCGGCGCAGCATCAGGGCGACGGCGCCGCCGAGGGCGCACCCGAGGCGCACCGGCTCCTCCGGGTCGACGTTGACCCAGATGTCGAACAGCGCGACCGCGACGACGACGAGGTCCACCACCACGGGTGTCGGACGCCGGAACCTCATCCGCCCTCACCGTCCTGCGGCCGCTTGAGCAGCCCCGCGCGCTCCGCGAGCAGCGCGGCCTGCACCCGGCTGCCCACCTGCAGCTTGGTCAGGATGGCGCTCACATGGTCCTTCACCGTGCCCGTCCCCAGGTGCATCCGCCCGGCGATGTCCGCGTTCGACAGGCCCTCGGCGACCAGGAGGAGGACGGCGCGCTCGCGCTCGGTCAGCCGGGCCACGCCGCGGGCCGCCGACTCCTGCGGGCCCGCGCCAAGGTAGCCGTCCACGACCGTCCGGGTGACCTTGGACGACAGCACGGCGCCGCCGTCGGCCAGGGTTCGCACCAGGAAGGGCAGTTCCTCGGGGTCGGTGTCCTTCAGCAGGAAACCGGCCGCGCCCGAGCGGAGCGCCGTGGTCACGTACTCGTCCATGTCGAAGGTCGTCAGCATCGCCACCACCGGAGGCTGCGGCAGCCGACGGAGCCCGGCCAGGACGGTGAGCCCGTCCACGTCGGGCATCCTGATGTCCAGCAGGACGACGTCGGGCTGGGCGTCCTGCGCCGTACGGATCGCCTGCCCGCCGGGCACCGCACCCACGACCTCGATGTCGTCCGCCGCGTCGAGGATGCGCTGGAAGCCCGTACGGATCAGGGCCTCGTCGTCGACCACCAATACCCGGATCACGCGTGCTCCACTCGCCACCGGACCCCTGCCCGATTCCTACCACGCCGCGCGCCGTCCGGCAGGTCACCGGGCCGCGTCCGGCCAGGTGACGGGGAGCGCCGGTCGGGGGCGGGCGCGGTTCCGGACGACTGCCCGACGGGGTGCCGCGGGCGGTTTCCACAACCCTGGAGCACTGACCAACGTAACACCGGGTGCGCCGCGGGCCACTGCGCGCGCGGTCCGGCGGTGCCCGGCAGGTTCGTGTTCCCCCGTGCGCCGCCCCGGCCCTCCGGCCCGGCTGATCAACCGGCGTCGTCCCGGGCGGGGAACCGGGCGAGTGCGACGGGCACCCAGGAATGGACCCTGACGTCGGGGTCGTCCGCGAGCCCGTGGATCGCCGGCAGGGTCCGCGGGCACCGTGCGGAACCGAGGCTGCTCAGCCCAGAGATCCGCACGCCCGGCGATACGTCGCAGAGCAGCCCGGTCAGGACGTCGGCGGCCCGCGGATCGGTCCCGCAATTCCCGGTCAGCGCCCCCGCCACCGCGCGGCGGACGCCCTCGTCCGGGTCCGCGGCGGCCCGCGCGAGCCGTTCGACGTCGGACGCGTGCCGGACGTAGCCGAGCAGCCAGAACGCCGTCCGCCGCAGTTCCGGGTCCGGATCGAGGGTCCAGGGGAGCAGCAGCGCGCGGGCGGAGGCGGGGTCCTCCTCGGCGAGGCGGGTCAGCTGCGCCGTGAGGGAGTCCTGGTCGTCCCCGAGGTCCGGGGCGTGGGCGCGCAGCAGTGCCGGCAGCGAGGCACGGCCCGCCGTGTGCACGAGGATCCCGGCGAGTACGGCGCGTGCGTACCAGCCCCGCGCCTCCACCACGGCCGCGAGGTGGGCCTCCAGCGCCGGGACGAGGGCCGCGTCGCGGGCGGCGAGCACCCGCCCCTCCAGCACGTGGAGGGCGTCGAGGTCCGCGTCGGGGTCCGCCAGTCCGGTGGCGAGGGCCTCGAGGTCGGCGACCGCCGTCTCGTCCATGGGGCCCCCTCCCGGTTCGTGCTTGCGGTACCGGGAGCCTACGGGCCCGGTACGACAGTGCCCGCGGGGCGTCAGTGGTGGAGGGCCGCCTTCGCGCGCTCCAGCGCGCCGCGGACCCCGGCCGAGAGGCTCTCGATGTCGTACGCGCGGTAGTGACGGCGGCCGTTGATGAAGAACGTCGGGGTCCCCGACACATTGCTCAGGTCCGCGGACTCGGCGTCCTCGGCGACCCGGACCGCGACGGAGCGGGTCTCGACGTCGCGCCGGAAGCGCTCGATGTCGAGCCCGATCGCCGTGGCCAGCCGTTCGAGTCCCCGCGAGTCGAGCGACTGGGGGTGGGCGAAGATCTGGTCGTGCATCTCCCAGAAGCGGTCCTGCTCGGCGGCGGCCTCCGTGGCGCGGGCGGCCTGGACGGCGTGGGGGTGCACGTCGGCGAGCGGCAGGTGGCGCCACACGTAACGGACATCGCCGAAGTCGGCGAGCAGGTCGCGGATGACGGGCTCCGCCTCGCCGCAGTAGGGGCACTCGAAGTCGCCGTACTCGACGACGGTGACCAGGGCGTCGTGCGGGCCGCGGACGTGGTCGCGCTCCGGGTCCACGGGGACGGCCAGGTCCTCCAGTTGCTGCGACTTGCCGAGCAGCGCCCGCCGGCGCACCGCCCGGGGCAGCCGGTTCAGGACGAGCGTGACGCACCAGGTGAGCAGGAAGGAGAGGACCACCGCGGCGAGGATGCCGACCTTCGCCTCGGCGAGCCGTCCGCCCTGGAACGCGCGGTCCGCGATGAGGAGGGCGATGGTGAAGCCGAAGCCGGAGATGGTGCCGCCGGCCGTCACCGCTCCCCAGCCGACCGCCGGGCGCAGCCGGCCGCGGCTGAGCCGGGTGGTCAGCGCGGAGGCGCCCACGATCCCGAGCGGTTTGCCCACCACGTACGCGACGACGATGCCGAGGGTGACGGGGGAGGTGAACGCGGCCGCCAACTGCCGTGCGTCGATGGTGATGCCGGCGTTGGCCAGGGCGAAGGCGGGGACGATGAGATAGCTGGTCCAGGGCCGGAAGAGCTCCTGCAGCCGGGAGTTGAGCGAGACCGACAGCGCCAGACCCCGCCGGGCGCTGCGCTCCAGCGCGGGTGTGGGCTGCTCCCTGAAACGCAGGTAGAGCGTGCTGGCCCGGCGCAGGTCGGCGCCGCGCGCCGGGTGGTCGCAGGCCATGAGACCGAGCGCCAGCCCGGTCACGACCGGGTCCACCCCGGAGCCGAGCAGGGCGAACCACACCGCCACGCCGGTCAGCGCGTAGGCGGCGCCGCGGAACTCGCCGCAGGTCCGCACGATGGAGTTGGCCGCCCCGATCCCGACGGCGAAGAGGCCGATGGCGACGAACAGTTCGGGCCACGAGATGCCGCTGGTGTACGCGAACGCGATCACGGCGAGCGCGATGAAGTCGTCGACGACGGACGCGGTCAGGATGAACGCCCGGGTGGCCGCGGGGAGTCTGCGGCCCAGCAGGGCGTACATCCCGAGGGCGAACGCGGTGTCGGTGGAGATCACGGTGCCCCAGCCGCGCGCTTCGGGGGTGCCGTGGGTGAAGGCGAGGTAGAGGCCGAGCGGTACGAGCATCCCGGCGAGTCCGGCCATGGTCGGCAGGGTGATCCGGGTCCGCTCGCGGAACTCGCCGAGGTCGAACTCCCGGCGGGCCTCCAGGCCCACGATGAAGAAGAACAGCGTCATCAGCCCGCTGTTGATCCACTCCCGCAGGTCGAGCGACACCCCCCGTGAACCCAGCGTGAGCGACAGATGGGTGTGCCACACCGACTCGTAGTTGCCCGGCGCCAGGTTGGCCCAGGCCAGGGCGACGACCGTGGCGGCCAGCAGGAAACCGGCGCCCGCCGTCTCGGTGCGCAGGAACCGCAGGCGCGGAGTGGTCACGCCGGGGCGGCGCGGAGTCTGCCCCGTTGCCCGCAGTGACGAGAACGCGCTCACCCGCACATCGTGGCACGCGCCCGCGACGGTGGCCTGTCGCACGGGCCACGGGTCAGGACCGCGGCCCGGGCGGGGGTTCCGCGGCGCGCGCCCGCCCTACGCACGGTGACCGCTCCGGCGGCCGCGGGCCCGGCGGTTGGCGCCCCGGCGCCGGACGTTCGAGACTGCAAGGAGACGACTTCTTCCCGTACGGCCGGACAGGCGCCCACGACCCCTCGTGGCAGCGGGCCGCTGGGACGCGGATGGTCGTAGACCCTCAGGGGATCACATGGTGGACAAATCAGCCGAAGCCGGTCGGCGCGACCAGGATGAAGCTTCAGCCGCCGGAGGTGATCGTGCCGGTCCGCGGACCGGCACGGAAAGGATCCTCGCGGAGACCCTGGCCGGCGTCGTCCACGTCGAGCAGGTCCGCGTCGACAGCAACTTCTTCGAGGACCTGGGCGCCGACTCCCTGGTGATGGCCCACTTCTGCGCACGGCTGAGGAAACGGCCGGACGCGCCGTCGGTGTCGATGAAGGAGATCTACCGCCACCCCACCGTCCGCAGCCTGGCGGCCGCCCTCGAGGAGGCCGCACCGGCCGCCCCCGCCGCTTCCGCCGCGGCGCCCGCCCCCTCCGCGCCCGGTGTGAACGGGTACACCGGCGCCGACCCGTCGCGCGCCGCGGTGCCTCGGCCGGCGGTGGGCCCGCCGTCCGGCACCCCCCACTACGTGCTGTGCGCGACGCTGCAGTTGGCCTTCTTCGTGGCGTACTCCTTCGGGGCCGCGCTCGTCCTCACCAAGGGCGTGGACTGGATCGCCGGAGCCTCCGGCCTGGTCGACACCTACCTGCGGGCGATCGCCTTCGGCAGCATGACCTTCGTCGCGGTGTGCGTGCTCCCGATCGTCGCCAAGTGGGTGCTCGTCGGCCGGTGGCGGCCCCGGCAGATCCGCATCTGGAGCCTGTCCTACCTGCGCTTCTGGTGCGTCAAGACCCTCATCCGGTCGGATCCGCTGGTGTTCTTCCACGGGTCGCCGCTGTACACGCTCTACCTTCGGGCACTCGGCGCGAAGATCGGACGCCGGGTCACCGTCCTGTCACGGCGCGTGCCGGTCTGCACCGACCTGCTCACCATCGGCGACGACACGGTGATCCGCAAGGACGTGTTCTTCTCCTGTTACCGCGCCGAGTCCGGGGTGATCCGGAGCGGCCCCGTTACGCTCGGCAAGGACGTGCTGGTCGGCGAGGTGACGGTGATCGACATCGACACGGTCATGGGCGACGGCACCCAGCTCGGGCACGCCTCCTCGCTCCACGCCGGCCAGCGCGTCCCCGACGGCGAGCACTGGCACGGCTCCCCCGCCCAGCCCGCCGAGGTCGACTACCGGGCCGTCGGCCCGGCCCGCTGCGGCACCGCGCGCAGGGCGGGCTACTCCCTCTCGCAGCTGCTGGGAGCGGTCCTGGTCTACGTGCCGCTGGCCGTCGCCGGCTCGGTGCTGCTGTTCGCCGCCGTGCCGCAGTTCGCCTCGCTCCTGGAGCCGGACCCCAGGGCGCTGACGACCTGGTCGTTCTACTCCGACGCCCTGGTCACCTCGGTCGCCCTGTTCTTCGGCGCGGTGGTGCTCGGCCTGCTGTTCACGGTGACGGTCCCGCGCGTGCTGAACCGCGCCGTCCGGCCGGACACGGTCTACCCCCTGTTCGGCTTCCGGTACGGGATGCACCGGACCATCGGCTTCCTGACCAACCGGCGTTTCTTCAAGACCCTGTTCGGCGACAGCTCGGCCATCGTCCACTACCTCGGCGGCCTGGGCTACCGGCTCTCCCACGTGGAGCAGACCGGGTCGAACTTCGGCACGATCATGAAGCAGGACAACCCGTTCCTCAGCGCCGTCGGCCGGGGGACGATGGTGGCCGACGGGCTGTCGATCATCAACGCCGACTTCTCCAGTTCGTCCTTCTGCGTCTCGCGCGTCACCATCGGGCCGCACAACTTCGTCGGCAACTACGTCGCCTACCCGTCGCAGGGCAGGACGGGGGACAATTGCCTCCTGGCGACCAAGGTCATGGTCCCGGTGGACGGGAAGGTGCGGGAGGGCGTCGGCCTGCTGGGCTCGCCCAGCTTCGAGATCCCGCGGTCCGTCCTGCGCGACAGCAAGTTCGACCACCTCAAGGACGGCGAGACCTTCCGGCGGCGCCTGGCGGCCAAGAACAAGCACAACGTCTCCACCATGGCGCTGCACCTGCTCGCGCGGTGGGTGTTCTTCTTCTGGGTGGCGCTCGTGGTGTCGGTGGCCGCGGACCTCTACGACGCGCTCGGGGTGTCGGTGATCGCGCTCGCCAACATCCTCACGCTCGCCTTCACGGTCGCCGACATGGTGCTGTCCGAACGCATCGCCACCGGCTTCCGCGGGCTGCGGCCGCTGTACTGCTCGATCTACGAACGCCCCTTCTGGCAGCACGAGCGGTACTGGAAGGTCACGAGCGTGAGCGAGGCGATCATGGTATTCAACGGCACGCCCTTCAAGAGCGTCATCTGGCGCTGGCTCGGCGTCCGGGTGGGCCGGCGGGTCTTCGACGACGGCTGCTACTTCCCGGAGCGTTCCCTGGTCGCCGTCGGGGACGAGTGCGTCCTCAACGAGGGCAGCCGCATCCAGTGCCACTCCCAGGAGGACGGCACCTTCAAGTCCGACCACAGCGCCCTCGGGGCCGGCTGCACGCTCGGCGTCGGCGCCCTCGTGCACTACGGGGTGACGATGGGCGACGAGGCGGTCCTCGCGCCGGACTCCTTCCTGATGAAGGGCGAGGAGATGCCGCAGGGGGCCCACTGGGCCGGCAACCCCGCCCGGGAGATGCCGGACGTGCTGCCGGTGCCCCCGGCGCACCGCGACGCCGCGACCGCGGCCCGGACCGGCTGAGCGGCGGCGCCGCGCCGCGTCCGGTGACCGGCCGGGACCCCCGGTGGCACGCGCGTCCGATCGGGCCAACACTGGTGGAGTACGGGCAAATCGACTACGGCGGGCGCCACTCAGCCGTTGTGGGCCCGCCGGACGGGTGGGCAAGGTGACGACTTCCCCCTTCGGGTCCGGCGACCCGTTCTCCGACCTCTTCAACCGCTTCTTCGGGATGAGTCCCGCGGCATCGCCGCCCGCGGTCCAGCGCGTCCCCATCGGGCGCCTGCTCAGCGACTCCTCGAACGAACTGCTGGCGGCCGCCGCGAGCCGGGCGGCCGCCGACGGCGCCGACCTCGACACCGAGCACCTGCTGTGGGCGGCCACCCGCGTACCTGCGGGCAGGCAGCTGCTGGAGCAGGCGGGTGTGGACCCCGACCGGCTGGCCGAGGACGTGGGCGCGATCCTGCCCTCGGGCACCGGCAGCGGGGAGCCGGCGCTGACCCCGGCGGCGAAACGCGCCCTGCTCGCCGCCCATGCGCGCTCCCAGGCCTCCGGCGCCTCCTACATCGGCCCGGAGCACATCCTCGCCGCGCTCGCGGACGACCCCCGCTCCGGCCTCGAGATGCGCTCCGAGGGCGCCGATCCCACGGCCCTGGCCGGAAAGGGCGGCGGCCCCCGGTCCGCGCCGACCGACACCCCGACCCTGGACGAGTACGGCCGGGACCTCACCGAGGAGGCGCGCGCCGGACGGCTGGACCCGGTGATCGGCCGGGGCGAGGAGATCGAGCAGACCGTCGAGGTGCTGTCCCGGCGGACGAAGAACAACCCCGTGCTCATCGGTGAACCCGGCGTCGGCAAGACCGCCATCGTCGAGGGCCTCGCGCAGCGCGTCGTGGCCGGCGAGGTGCCCAGGACGCTCCGGGACCGCAGGGTGGTCGGCCTCGACCTGGCCGGACTCGTGGCCGGCTCCAAGTACCGGGGCGAGTTCGAGGAACGCCTGAAGAAGGTGATCGACGAGGTCACCGCGGCGAAGAGCAGCGTCATCCTGTTCATCGACGAACTCCACACCGTCGTCGGCGCCGGGGCGGGCGGCGAGGGCGCCATGGACGCGGGGAACATCCTCAAACCCGCCCTGGCCCGCGGCGACCTGAGCGTGGTCGGCGCCACCACCATCGACGAGTACCGCAGGTACATCGAGAAGGACGCCGCCCTCGAGCGCCGCTTCCAGCCCGTGATGGTCCCCGAGCCCTCCGTCGACGAGACGGTCGAGATCCTGCGCGGGCTGCGCGACTCCTACGAGGCGCACCACCAGGTGCGTTACACCGACGAGGCACTGGACGCCGCGGCCGCCCTGTCCGACCGGTACGTCAGCGACCGCTTCCTGCCCGACAAGGCGATCGACCTCATGGACCAGGCCGGCGCCCGCGTGGGCCTGCGCTCCCTGGGCGGCCCGGGCCCGTCCGACGAGCTGGAGGAGCGCCTCACCAAGCTCCGCCGCGAGAAGGACGAGGCCGTCAGCACCGAGGACTTCGAACGCGCCGGCGGCCTCAAGGAGCGGATCCGGGAGCTGGAGAACGAACGCGCCGCGGTCACCGCGGAACGGGAACAGCCCCCCGGCGTCACGGCCGAGGACATCGCCGAGGTGCTGTCCGCGCGCACCGGCATCCCCGTCTCCCAGCTGAACGAGACCGAACGCGAGCGGCTGATGAAGCTGGAGGAGGACCTCCACCGGCGGGTGATCGGCCAGGACGAGGCGGTCGACGCCGTCGCCCAGGCCGTGCGCCGCGGCCGCGCCGGCATGGGCGACCCCGACCGGCCCACCGGCAGCTTCCTCTTCCTCGGACCGACCGGCGTCGGCAAGACGGAACTCGCCAAGGCGCTCGCCGAGCTCCTCTTCGGCGACCCCGAACGCATGATCCGCTTCGACATGAGCGAGTTCCAGGAGAAGCACACCGTCTCCCGGCTCGTCGGCTCCCCGCCCGGCTACGTCGGGTACGAGGAGGCCGGGCAGCTCACCGAGGCGGTGCGCCGCAAGCCGTACAGCGTCGTGCTGTTCGACGAGGTCGAGAAGGCCCACCCGGACGTCTTCAACCTGCTGCTGCAGGTGCTGGACGACGGGCGCCTCACCGACGCCCAGGGCCGCACGGTGGACTTCCGGAACACCGTGGTCATCATGACCAGCAACATCGCCTCCAAGCACATCCTCGACCACGAAGGGGCCGTCGACGACATCAGGGACGACCTGATGGCCGAGCTCCAGGCGCATTTCCGGCCCGAGTTCCTCAACCGCATCGACGAGATCATCGTCTTCCACGCGCTGACCCGGTCGGACCTCGTGCAGATCGTCGACCTCCTGCTGGAGCGCAGCCGCCGCAGGCTCCACGCCCAGCAGGTCGGCCTCGAGGTCACCCAGGCCGCCAAGGAGTGGCTGGCCGACCGGGGCTACCAACCGGAGTTCGGGGCGCGGCCGTTGCGCCGCACCATCCAGACCGAACTCGACAACAGGCTCTCCAACATGCTGCTCGACGGCACCATCAACCCCGGGGACACGGTCGTCGCCGACGTCAAGGACGGGCAGCTGTCCCTCGGCCTCAAGGAGGGCGAACCGCGGGAGCCGGCCAAGGAGGCGGCGGCGTCAGACGGTTGACCCCGGCCCACCGCGCAGCTTCACGGGCGGGCATCCGCCACGGGCCCGCGCCCTCCCCGGAACCGCACGGGGCGGGCGCCAGGAGGAGACGGAAATGACCGGTCACATGTACCTGGCCTACGACTACCCGGTCCTGGGCGCGTTCTGGACGATGATGTGGATCTTCCTGTGGGTGATCTGGATCTTCCTCATCGTCCGCGTCGTGATGGACGTCTTCCGCGACGACACCATGAACGGATGGGCCAAGGCGGCCTGGCTGCTCTTCGTGCTCGTCCTCCCCTTCATCGGGATCCTCGCCTACCTCCTCTTCCGCGGCTCGGGCATGGGCAAGCGCGAGGCGGAGCAGGCGCGCACCCGCCAGAAGGCGTTCGACGACTACATCCGCGAGACCGCGGGCGGCGCCGGCACGGCGACGGGCGGGGTCGACGCGCTCGCCAAGCTCTCGGAGCTCAAGGCCAGGGGCGACCTGACCGAGGAGGAGTTCCAGCGCTTCAAGGAGAAGGTCCTGCACTGAGCCGTCCCAGCCCTTCGTCCCGCGGCGGCGTCCGCCGCCGCGGGCACCGCCGGGAGACACGATGAACGCACCGTACGGACACGCCACGACGCAAGGGCCGGCCGACCCCGACGAGGTGCTCGGCAAGCTGGGGGGCTCCTGGGGATGGTCCCTGGGCTTCGGCCTCGCGACGCTCGTGGCGGGGGTGACCGTGCTCGTCTGGCCGGACGAGACGCTGCACGTGCTGGCGGTCGTCATCGGCCTGTACCTGCTGGTCACGGGGGTCTTCCACTTCGTCACGGCGTTCTCCCGCCGGGACGGCGGCAGCAGGGTGACGGCGGTGATCGTCGCGGTGGTCGCCGTGCTCGCGGGGGTGCTGTGCCTGCGGCACCCGCTGCAGACCGCCGCCGTGCTCTCCCTCGTCCTCGGCGCCTACTGGCTGGTGTCCGGCCTGCTCGTGGGCTTCATCGCCGTCGCGGGACGGGACATGCCGCACCGGGGCATGGCCTTCGCCGTGGCCGCGCTCGGCGTCGTCGCGGGGATCGTCGTGCTCGCCTTCCCCGTGCAGTCGGCGGTCGCACTGGCCCGGCTGGTCGGGCTGTGGCTCGTGCTGCTCGGCCTGGCCGAGGTGGCGGCGGCGCTCGCCTTGCGCTCCCTCGCGAAACGGTCGGCGCCCGCACCTCCGCACGTGTGATCAGGGCCCCGCGCCGTCGTAGGCGGCCCGTAGGGGCGGGACCGGGGTCTGCAGGGACTGTTCGGCCCAGATGGTCTTGCCCTCGCCGTGGTAGCGGGTGCCCCACTGGTCGGCGCAGCGGGAGACGATGAACAGGCCGCGCCCGCTCTCGTCCAGGGTGCGGGCGTGCTTCAAGTGAGGCGCGCTGGCTCCCGCGTCGCTGACCTCGCAGGTCAGCGTGGCGTCCAGCACGAGCCGCAGTTGCAGGGGAGGGGCCCCGTACCGCACCGCGTTGCCGACCAGTTCGCTGACGATCAGCTCCGTGGTGAAGGCCGTCTCCTCGTCGACCCCCCACTGCGCCAGCCGGCGCCGCGCCAACGACCGCGCGATGGGCGCCGCCTCCGCGTCGCTGGGCAGCGGGCAGGTCAGCACCCGGTCGCCGGGGAACCCCCGGGTGCGGGCGAACAGCATGAGCAGGTCCCCGGGCTGGCTGCCGTTCCTGATGGCGTACGCGAAGGCGTCGCTCAGCTCCTGCAGCGGGCCCCGGCCGTACCGCTCCAGCAGGCCGTGCAGCGTTCCCGAGCCCGGGTGGAGCAGGTCCGTCAGCGGGGAGGTGCCGAACAGCAGGGTGGTGTGCTCGGGGAGCGCGACCGTGGCGGCGGAGAAAGGGGTGTTGCTCGTCTCCGCCAGCAGCGGACCGGCAGAGACGGACAGCGACTCGATCGCGCCGTCGGGGAAGACGGCGATCGGCTGCGGGTGGCCCGCGAGGGCGATCGTGCAGGTGAGGTCGAGCGGGTCGTAGACGGCGATGACGCACTCCGCGGTCAGCGGCTCGCGGTGCAGGGGGTCCCCGGCCGGCAGCGCCGCCCGCTCCTCGGCCAGCCGGGTCGCCGTGTCGCTCAGCCGGGCCAGCAGTTCCTCGGGCTGCAGGTCGAGCGCGGCCAGGGAGTGGATCACCGTACGCAACTGCCCCATGGTGGTGGCGGCCTCGACGCCCCGCCCCTTGACGTCACCGGCGACCAGCGCCGTCCGTGCCCCGGGCAGCGGGATCACGTCGAACCACGCCCCTCCGCCCTCCACGCCCGGCAGGTGGAGGTGGGACGTCTCCAGCGCGATCCGCGGCGCCGGCCGCTGCGGCAGCAGCCGGCGCTGCACGGTCGCGGCGATGGTGCGCTCGCGGGTGAAGCGCCGGGCGTTCTCGATGCACAGCGCCGCGTGGGTGCACACGTCCAGCGCCAGCCTGACGTCCTCCTCGTCGAAGAGGTCCTCGTCCTCGTGCCGGTAGAAGCTGACCAGGCCCAGCGCCTCACCGCGCACCGCCAGCGGCGCCACGATCAGCGAGTGCACGTTCTGCCGGCGGATCGCGTCGGCCCGGGCGGGGTCCGCCGCCAGCCACATGCTGTTCTCGTCCACGTGGATGAGCCGCGGCTGCAGATCGGCCAGCACGCGGGCGAACGGGGTGCCGTAGGGCAGGTGCCGGACGTCCCCCACGGGGTACGCCGAGATCTTCCCGCGGTAGGCGGCCCTGCGCAGCGGCACGTCGCGGTCGACGGGGACCAGCGGCGGCACCTCGCCGCGCACGACGTCCTCCACCACCTCCACCACCACGATCCCGGCGAACGCCGGGACCACCGTCTCCGCGAGCTCCTCGCAGACCGCGACGACGTCCAGCCGCTGCCCCACCCGCTCGCGCACCGCGTCCAGGACGGCCATCCGCCGGCGGCTCGTCTGCCGCTCGGTGACGTCGGAGGCCGCGGCCACCAGCCCCAGCACCTCGCCATGCGGGCCCTCCAGACGGAAGACGGACGTGAGGTACATGCGCCGGTGCGGCCGGCCCTCGCCCAGTGCGCCGCGCACCAGGCGGTTCACCACCGGCTCGCCGGTCTCCAGCACCCGCCGGGCGACCTCCTCCTCCGTCACCGGGTCGTCCAGCTGGAACACCTCGCTGAAGTGCCGCCCGGGGCTGAGCGCGGCATCGTGCAGCGCCCGCGTCGCGCTGTTCATCCGCACCAGGCGCAACTGGTCGTCGAGGACGTGCAGACCCACCGGGGCCTGCGAGAACATCACCTTCAGCAGCGCCATGTCCCGCACCCCGAGGGCGTCGCCGCCCGCGCGCACCTCCCACATCACGCAGGCACCGCGCAGGAGCGGCCTGACCAGCAGCTCGCTCTGGCCCAGGGCTGATCCGGGCGCGCGGACGAGGTCGGCGACGGGCCGTCCCACGGCCCGGTCGGCGGGCAGGCCGAACAGCTCCTCGGCCTTGGGCCGCCACTCGGCCACCCGCCCGTCCTCGTCGACGAGCAGGAGCACGTCACCGCCACCCGCCATCCGCACGCACCTCCCACCTCACCCTCTCCCACCCCACCAGCCCCCGCACCCTGGCGTTTCCCCCCGGCGGAGGGTCCGCCGCCGCGACCGTGTCAGGAGGTGAGGAGCCGCTCGTCGGACGGTGCGGGGGAGGGCGAGGGGAACCCGTCGCGGTACTGCACCGCGATCATGGCGATGTCGTCGTCGAGCGTGATGGCGCCGCCGCCCACGTGCAGGGAGAGCCCGTCGAGCACGTGCTGGAGCAGTTCCTCCGGACGGGAGCCCGGCCAGTCGGCCACGTGGGCGCCCAGGTCGTAGAACTGGCCGTCGTCGTTGCGGGCCTCGATGGCGCCGTCGGTGTAGAGCAGCAGCGTCGCCTCACGGCCGAAGGGGAAGGTGTCGACGACGTAGTCCTCGGCGTTCAGGCTCCCCAGGCCGAGCGGGGGAGAGGGCACGGCCGGGGCCAGCAGCAGGGTGTCGGACCGCTGCGCCATGTAGGGCGGGGGGTGCCCGCAGGTGACCATGTGGATCTCGGCGCAGCCGTCGGGGACCTCCAGGACCAGCGCGGTGATGAACCGTTCCACGGCGTCGCTGTCGGTGCGGCCGGTCTCCTCGAAGTGGCCGCGCACCGCGTGCTCCAGGTCGGCCACCAGCTCCGGGAGCGAGCCGAACCTGCGGGCGGCCCCCCGGAACGCCCCGAGCAGGGCCTCCGCGTCCTCGACCGCCGGCAGCCCCTTGCCCTTGACGTCCCCGATCAGGAAACGGACCCCCGCCGCGCTCCGGGCCACCGCGTACAGGTCCCCGCCGATCTGCGCGTACGGATGGGAGGCGTGGTACGTGGCCCGCACGAGCAACGGCCCGATGCGCGGGGGCAGCGGGCGCAGCAGGACGCGCTGGATGGTGTCGGACACGATCCGCACCTCCATCAGCTCCCGGACGCTGCGGTCCCGGATGCTGCGGGAGGCGATGACGAAGGCCGAGACGAGGAGGATCTCCAGCTGGTGGACGGCGGGGATGGAGGTGCCCAGCAGGTTGTCGTGGACGTCCAGCACGAAGGCGGCGACGCAGGACAGGGCGGCGCTCAAGGTCGTCGTCCCCGGTCCCGCCAGCACGGCCGTGGTGGCGGGGACCACCACCATCAGCGAGGCCAGGTGCTCGGTGGGCGGCAGTACGAAGCCGGTGACGACGATCGCGCCGATCATGAACAGGGCCAGCGCCAGTGGCCCGTGGCCCTGGGTCACCTGCGTCACCCAGGAGGGGCCGGGCCCTGAGCCCGGCGCGGCCGCCCGCCGCCCGGGCAGCCGCCACAGGCGGTGCGTGAGACTGCCCTTCATCGCGGCTCCGGGTCCCTGACGGGGCCGGGGGCCGCGGCGCGAAGGTCGTCCTCCACCGCTGGCGCTCCCATACACCGAATGTACGCCCGGCAAACATCTCCGGTCATCGCACCGCTTAATGGCAGCATTCGGAAAAAGCGGACGGAGCGAGGGAGGGCGGCGGTGCGCCCTCCCCGGAGGCCGGGGACCGTCAGCCTGTGAACGCCTCGACCAGGGTCCAGACGGCCAGGCCCGCCATGCAGGCGCCGCCGATGCGCTGGACGGTCTTCAGCGGCACCTTCTTGGCGATGAACCGGCCCACCACCAGGGCCAGGGCGGAAACCGACATCAGGGCCGCGGCCGAGCCGACGGCTGTGGGCAGCCAGCCGTTGGTGGCGGCGAGGTTGGCGGTGGTGATCTGCGTGAGGTCGCCCCACTCGCCGATGAAGACGGCCATGAAGGCGGTGGAGTACACCGGCCAGAAACCGGTCACGGTCCTGCCGGCCTCGTCGTGGTCGTCGTCGCCCCCGCTCCGCAGAAGCATCACGGCGCCGAAGGCGAACAAGGCGGCGGAGACCAGCTTCACGGCCATGTTCGGCAGCATGCTGATCAGGCTGCCGGCGCCCACCGCGATGGCCACGTGCACGATGAAGGCGGTCGAGGTGCCGAACCAGACGTACAGCGGGCGCATGCGCGTGCCCATCGCCAGTGAGGCGAACATCGTCTTGTCCGGGAGCTCGGCGAGGAAGATCAGCCCGAAGGCGGTGACGAGCGCCAGGGGGTCGAAGGTCATTCCGGTGCTTTCTGCTGGGGCCGGACCGCGGACTCGACGGCACCCAGGGGGCGACGGGAAGCGCCAACGGCCCGGCACGACGGTGCGGCCCGCACGTCGGTGCGGACCACGTCTTGCCTTGGCCGAAGGTCTCGTCCACCCCCGCACCCGGTGCGGCGGCCCGGTGGCCGGGACGTCCAGGACGTCCAGTGTGTCGACCAGCCGGTATTGCGGGACTACTCCCCTTCGCTGCGGCCCAGTGTACCCAACGCGCGGATCGTCCCCGCCGGCCCGGCGGCGGACGTGCGCGCCCTTGTGCGACGCCCGCCCGTTCGGTCGGCGGCGCGGGATACTGGCCGCATGAAGCTGACGGTGTTCTGGGAACGGATGCGCACGCACTTCGGCGAGACGTACGCCGATTCCTTCGCGCGCGACCACGTGATGTCCGAGCTCGGCGGCCGGACCGTGCACCAGGCACTGGACGAGGGCTGGGAGACCAAGGACGTGTGGCGGGCGGTCTGCGCGGCCGTCGACGTTCCGGCCTCGCGCCGCTGATCACGGGGTGGGACTGGGGTCGTGGCGGGAAGCGACGAGACGATAGCCGGGGCGGCCGCGGGTCCGCGGACGCCGGGGGAGCCCGGGGAGGGCGCGGGGGGTTCCGCGATGCCGCGGTGGCTGCCGAAGGCGATGCTGCTGGCGATCGCGCTGCTGGCCGCCTTCCAACTGGCGAACTGGGCGTTCCACCAGGTCATCGGGTTGCTGGTGAACATCCTGCTGGCCTTTTTCGGCGCCCTGGCGATCGAGCCGGCGGTGGACTGGATGGCCGCGCGCGGCATGCGCAGGGGGTGGGCGACCGGGCTGGTGTTCCTGGTCGTGCTCGCCGCGGGCGGGATCTTCGTGGTGCTGCTCGGTTCCCTGCTGGTGGACCAGATCACCTCGATCGGGCGAAATCTGCCGGAGTACGTCGACGACGTGGTCGTGTGGGTCAACCACACCTTCGGCACCGACCTGTCCGTCGGCAAGGTGCAGGAGAACGTGCTGCACTCCGACTGGCTGCGCACCTACGTGCAGCGGCAGGCGGGCAACGTGTGGGGGCTGTCGGCGACGGTCCTCGGCGGGGTCTTCCAGGTGCTGACGATCAGCCTGTTCACCTTCTACTTCGCCGCCGACGGGCCCCGGATGCGCCGTGCCGTGTGCTCGGTGCTGCCGCCCGCCCGGCAGGCCGAGGTGCTGCGGGCCTGGGAGATCGCGGTGGCCAAGACCGGCGGCTACCTGTACTCGCGGGCGCTGATGGCGCTGATCTCGGCCGTCTCCCACTACGTGCTGTTCGTGGTCATCGGGGTGCCGTACGCGCCGGCGCTGGCGGTCTGGGTCGGCGTGGTCTCGCAGTTCGTGCCGACGGTCGGCACGTACCTGGCGGGGGCGCTGCCGATGCTGATCGCGTTCACGCAGGACCCGTGGGACGCGGTGTGGGTGCTCGGCTTCGTCGTGGTCTACCAGCAGTTCGAGAACTACGTGCTGCAGCCGCGGATCACCGCGCGCACCGTCGACATCCACCCCGCGGTGGCCTTCGGGTCGGTGATCGCCGGCACGGCGCTGCTGGGGGCGGTGGGCGCGCTGGTGGCGATCCCGGCGACGGCGACGCTGCAGGGCTTCCTCGGGGCGTACGTGAAGCGGTACGCCGTCACGGACCCGCGGGCGCACGGGCCGCAGCGGCGGCCGCTGTTCCGGTTCCGGTCGCGCCGGACCGGCCGGGGGAGCGGCCCGGGCGACGGGCAGGGCACCGGTCCGGGCGGTGACGGGCCGGGCGACGGACCGGAGGGGCCCGCGGGGGCGTGAGGGACCGGCGGGACGGCCGGAACGGGGCGGACGGGGCGGGCGGCGGGGGCGGCCGAGGTCCGGGAGTCGCTTGACACGAAAATCGAACATCCATTCTCATGGATGTCCCGGACCCGGTTTCCCAAGGGTTTTCACGGACTCCCGTGGGTTGTCCACAGGCCGGGGGCGGCGTCGGGACGCGTTGTCAGTGGCAGGCAGTAGCGTCATGGACGTGAAGCGAACGACTCAGACACCCAGGGTGGAACCCATGGCAGGAACCGACCGCGAGAAGGCGCTCGACGCCGCGCTCGCACAGATTGAACGGCAGTTCGGCAAGGGCGCCGTCATGCGTCTCGGCGACCGGCCGAACGAGCCCATCGAGGTCATCTCGACGGGATCCACCGCCCTGGACGTCGCCCTCGGCGTCGGCGGTCTCCCGCGCGGCCGCGTGGTGGAGGTCTACGGCCCGGAGTCCTCCGGCAAGACGACCCTGACCCTGCACGCGGTGGCCAACGCCCAGCGGGCCGGCGGCAAGGTCGCCTTCGTGGACGCCGAGCACGCCCTCGACCCCGACTACGCCAAGCGCCTCGGTGTGGACGTGGACTCCCTGCTGCTGTCCCAGCCGGACAACGGTGAGCAGGCCCTCGAGATCACCGACATGCTGATCCGTTCCGGCGCGCTGGACCTCATCGTGATCGACTCCGTGGCGGCCCTCGTGCCGCGGGCCGAGATCGAGGGCGAGATGGGTGACTCGCACGTGGGTCTGCAGGCCCGTCTGATGAGCCAGGCGCTGCGCAAGATCACCGGCGCGCTCAGCCAGTCCAAGACCACCGCGATCTTCATCAACCAGCTCCGCGAGAAGGTCGGCGTGATGTTCGGCTCGCCGGAGACCACCACCGGTGGCCGCGCGCTGAAGTTCTACGCCTCCGTGCGGCTGGACATCCGCCGCATCGAGACCCTCAAGGACGGCACCGACGCGGTCGGCAACCGCACCCGCGTCAAGGTCGTCAAGAACAAGGTCGCGCCGCCCTTCAAGCAGGCCGAGTTCGACATCCTCTACGGCCAGGGCATCAGCCGCGAGGGCGGCCTGATCGACATGGGCGTGGACCACGGCTTCATCCGCAAGTCCGGTGCCTGGTACACCTACGAGGGCGACCAGCTCGGCCAGGGCAAGGAGAACGCGCGCAACTTCCTGCGCGACAACCCCGACCTCGCCGACGAGATCGAGAAGAAGATCAAGGAGAAGCTCGGCATCGGCGTCCGGCCCGAGGCCTCGGGCGAGCAGCCCGGTGAGGACGCGGCCGCTCCCGCGGCGGTGGCCGACCCGGCGAAGGCGGACGCCGGCGCGACGGTCCCGGCGCCCAAGGCCGTCAAGGCGACCAAGGCCGCGGCCGCCAAGGCCTGACGGTGGTATCCGGGCACAAGGATCGTGGCGGCTCTTTCTCTCCCTCCTCGCCCGCCGTAGGGCAGGAGGGGCCCAGGGCGGAGCAAGAGCGCCCGCTCGACCCCGTGGAGCAGGCGCGGGCGCTCTGCCTGCGCCTGCTCACCGGGACCCCGCGCACCCGCAAGCAGCTCGCCGACGCCATGCGCCGCCGGGACATCCCGGAGGACGCGGCGGAGCACGTGCTGGAGCGGTTCGAGGACGTCGGGCTCATTGACGACCAGGCGTTCGCCAACGCCTGGGTGGAGTCCCGGCACCACGGCCGGGGCCTCGCCCGGCGTGCCCTGGCCCAGGAGCTGCGCACCCGGGGGGTGGACGCCGAGGCGATCGGCCAGGCCGTGGGGCGGCTCGACGCGGGGCAGGAGGAGGAGACCGCCCGCGCCCTCGTCGACCGCAAGCTCCGGGCCACCCGCGGCCTGGAGAAGGAGAAGCGGATCCGCCGGCTCGCCGGGATGCTCGCCCGCAAGGGGTATGCGGAAGGGCTCGCCCTGAGGGTGGTCCGCCGTGCTCTGGAGGAGGAGGGTGAGGACCCGGAGTCGCTGGAGCACTACCTGCCCGACTGAACCTCCGTTGAGGTTCCTTGACCGTTCCTCTGAGTCGACTTAGCCTCACAACCGGTGAGGGATCGCATCCTCAGAGATACGGGAGTTGGTGCCATGGGCATCGCGCTGGGGACCGAATCCGTGTTCACGGCCGTGGCCGTGGCCGTCACCGTGGTCGTCGCGGTCACCGCGGGGGTGCTGCTCCGACGGCTCCGCGCGGAACGCGAACAGCTCAGGGCGGCGGCCGAGCGTGAGGCCCGGGAGATCCGGGCCACCGCCAAGGAGGAAGTCCGCGAGATCCGGGCCGACTTGGAGCGGCGTGAGCAGCGGCTCGCCGACCGGGAGGCCCGCATCGACGCCGAGTCGGAGCAACTGCACCGGCGTCGCCGTGAACTGGCCGAGGAACGCGAGGAGCTGGAGCGCCGCCGTGCCGAGCTCAACCGGCTGGAGGAGGAGCGGCGCGACGTCCTGGAGCGCGTCGCCGCTTACACCGCAACCGAGGCCCGTGCCGACCTCGTGCGCTCCGCCGAGCAACAGGCCAAGCGTGAGGCGGCGGTGATCGCCCGCGACATCGAGCGCGCGGCCCGCGACCGCGGCGAGGAACGCGCCCGGCGGATCGTGGCCGGGGCCATCCAGCGCGTGGCCACCGAGCAGACCGCCGAGTCCGTGGTCTCGGTGCTCCAACTGCCGGGCGACGAGATGAAGGGCCGGATCATCGGCCGCGAGGGTCGCAACATCCGTGCCTTCGAGGCCGTCACCGGGGTCAACCTCATCATCGACGACACCCCCGAGGCGGTGCTGCTGTCCTGCTTCGACCCGGTGCGCCGCGAGGTCGCCCGGCTCACCCTCGACGCGCTCGTCACCGACGGCCGCATCCACCCGCACCGCATCGAGGAGGTCTACGAGCGCAAGCAGGCCGAGGTCGAGCAGCTCTGCGTGCGCCACGGCGAGGACGCGCTCACCGAGATCGGCATCACCGACATGCACCCCGAACTGGTCACGCTGCTCGGGCGGCTGCGCTACCGCACCTCCTACGGCCAGAACGTGCTCGGCCACCTCCTGGAGTCCGCGCACATCGCGGGCATGATGGCCGCCGAACTCGGCATCGACCCGGCCGTGACGAAGCGCGGCACGCTGCTGCACGACATCGGCAAGGCCCTCACCCACGAGGTCGAGGGCAGCCACGCCCTCATCGGCGCGGACCTGGCGCGGCGGCACGGCGAGTCCGAGGACGTCGTCCACTCCATCGAGGCCCACCACAACGAGGTCGACCCCCGCACCGTCGAGGCCGTCCTCACCCAGGCCGCCGACGGCATCTCCGGGGGCCGTCCCGGCGCGCGGCGCGAGTCCCTGGAGAGCTACGTCCGCCGGCTCAAGCGACTGGAGCAGATCGCCGCCGCGCACACGGGCGTCGCCAAGGTCTTCGCCATGCAGGCCGGACGCGAGGTCCGGGTCATGGTGCGCCCGGAGGACGTGGACGACATCCAGGCGCAGGTCATCGCCCGTGACGTGGCCAAGCAGATCGAGGAGGAGCTCACCTACCCCGGCCAGATCCGCATCACCGTCGTCCGTGAGTCCCGCGCCACCGAGTTCGCCCGCTGACCGGACCGGACCGGATCGGCCCGGACCGGATCGGCCCGGACCGGATCGGCCCGGACGAACGGACCGGCCCGGCGGTTCACCCCGGCTCCGCCGGAGGTCCAGCGGGCGGAGCCGGGGACCGGCCTCCCCGGGCCCGGGCCCGCGCCCCGCCCCGTCAGTGGGGGACGCGGTCCTGGACGGGGCTCGGGGGGCCGCCGCGGGCGAGGTCGGCGTAGGCGTACAGCTCGGTCGGGCGGCAGCCGGTCATCACGGTCACCAGGTGGCCGTCCGGGCGGATCAGCAGCACGCTGTGCGCCGTCGACCCCGGGTACGCCTCCGTGACGAGCAGCTCCGCCCGGGTGGGCAGGGCCGCCACCGCCTTGGCCAGCCGAGGCATCAGGCCCGCGGTGAGCCAGTGCCGGCTCTCCCACACACCGGTGCCCGGCGCGACGAGGACGACCAGCAGGTCACGCCCGAGGCGCTCGTACAGGCGCGCTCCGGAGCCGTCGAGCGCCGTGACCGGGACGTCGACGACCGCACCGCCCGGGGGAGTGGCACAGGACCCCAGCAGCGGCGACGGCGCGGCAGCCGAGGAGGCCGAGGCCGCGGCGCCCGCCCCGCGGGGAGCGGGCAGCGCGAGCGGCGAGCGGGCGTAGACCGGCGGCGCGCCGAGCGGGCCCCGGCCGAGGTGGCCGTCGGTGAGCAGTTCGGCGTACCGCCGGGCGGAGCCGGAGAGCACGGAGCGTCGCACCGTGTGCCAGACACCGCTGGCCCGCAGCAGCGGCAGCACCTGGTCGGTGGCCCGCAGCCGGGCGCCCACCGCGCCGCGCCGCTCGGCCTGGTAGCTGTCGAGCAGCGTGTCCGAGGCGCCGTGGTGCCAGGCCAGGGAGAGCTTCCAGGCGAGGTTGTCGGCGTCGCGCAGGCCCTCCTCCAGCCCCTGCGCGCCCAGCGCGCCCATGAGGTGCGCCGCGTCCCCGGCCAGGAAGACGCGTCCGGCGCGCCAGCGCCGGGCCAGCCGCTGGTGCACCGGGTACTCGGCGGAGCCCAGCAGCTCGTACGACGGAACGCTTCCGCACCAGGCCGAGAGGGTGCCGCGGATCCGCGAGACGAGCTCGTCGGAGGTGAGCGGCTCACCGCGCGCGGGCAGCAGCCAGTCCAGCCGCCACACCCCGTCCGGCAGCGGACGGGCCGTCACCTCCGGTCCCGCGCCGGGCCCCGGCGGCTCACGGTGCAGCAGCGCCACGCCCTCGTCGGGCAGCGCGACCCGCAGTGCGGCGACGGCGTGCCGGTCGACGGCCGTGCGGCCGGGGAAGCGCACGCCCAGCAGCTTGCGCACGGTGGACCGCGGGCCGTCGCAGCCGATCAGGTAACTCCCGCGCCACCAGGTGGCGTTGGCACCCTTGGTGCGGACGCTGACACCGCGGTCGTCCTGCTCGACGGAGTCGACGCGCGCCCCCGGGACGATCCGCACCAGCGCCTGCTCGGCGAGGGCCCCGCGCAACCCGTGCTCCAGGCGCTCCTGCCCGATGTGCAGCGGGGAGGGCCCCTGCCCGCCGGACGCGCGGTCGCCGAACTCCACCCGGACGGTCTCCTGCCGTCGGCGCAGCGTCCGCCACGCCTCCCAGGTGGCGCCGGACTCGTAGAGCCGTCGGTGGCCGAGCCGGACCAGCAGCCCGGCGGTCTCCGGGCTCAGTACGGCCGTGCGTTCCGCGGAGAGGGCGGGCGGGTGGTCGTGCTCGTCGAGGACGATGCTCGGCACGTCGTGCCGGGCCAGGCAGAGCGCGAGGGCGAGCCCGACCGGACCCGCCCCCGCGATGATCACCGGGTCCACGGTGCGGTCCCGGGAAGTTGTGCAGTCACATTGCGTATGCAACCTACTGCGCGTGCGTGCGTCAAGTGACCACACCTGTCGCGCGGTGGTGCGCCTGGCGCACCGTCACTCCGCGGCGGCCTCCACCGCCTTGATGTCACCGGACTTCGGCGGCGCGCCCTTGCGGCTGCGGCGGCCGCGACGCTCGATCCAGTTGGCCAGCGAGCTGAGCGCCAGGCACATCAGGATGTAGATCGGCGCCACGATGATGATCATCGGGATGAAGGGGAAGCCCGCGCTGTTCTTCGCGATGAGGTTGCCGATGTAGAGCAGCTCCTCGTACGTGATGATGTACCCGAGTGAGGTGTCCTTCAGGGTGACCACCAGCTGGCTGATGATCGACGGCAGCATGGCCCGGACCGCCTGCGGGATCAGTACGAAGACCATGACCTGCGTCTTGCGCAGGCCGATCGCGTACGCGGCCTCGCGCTGCCCCTTGGGTACGGCGTTGATGCCGGCCCGGAAGATCTCGGCCTGCACCGAGCCGTTGTAGAGGGTGAGGCCGATCACCAGCGCCCACAGCGGGGCGGCGGTAAAGAGGCCCACGTACAGCGCGAAGATCATGATGAGCAGCGGCATCGCGCGGAAGAACTCCACGACGACGGTCGCCACCCACCGCACCGGGGCGTGGTCCGACAGCCGGCCGGCCGCCAGCGCCGCGCCCAGCACCAGCGAGAAGACCGCGGCGAGCGCGAAGGCCTTCAGCGTGGAGACCAGACCGTCGACAAGGCGCTGCTGGATGTCGGTGTACTGGAAGGGCTCCCAGAGGTACGAGGCGAACTGCCCCGACTCGTCGAGCCGCCGGTAGACGAACCACAGCAGGGCGAGGATCGCCAGGGCGGCGACCGCGCCGACGACCCGGTTGCGGATCCTGGCCCGGGGGCCGGGGGCGTCGAAGAGGACGTTCGTGCTCATCGGGCCACCGCCAGCCGGTTCTCGAGCAGTCGGAAGACCGCGCTGATGAGGAGGGTGAGGACCAGGTAGGCGATCGCCACCCAGATGAAGGTCGCGAAGACGCTGTAGCCCTTCTCACCGAGCGCCTTCTGCACGCTGAACAGCTCGGTGACGCTGAAGGCACCGGCGATCGCGGAGTTCTTGGTGAGCGCGATCAGCAGGCTGCCGATGGGCGGCAGCACGGTCCGGGTGGCCTGCGGCAGGATGATCAGCCGCAGGGTCTGGGTGAAGGTCATCCCGAGGCTGCGGGCGGCCTCGGCCTGCCCGAGCGGGACGGTGTTGATGCCCGAGCGCACGGCCTCGCAGATGAAAGCCGAGGTGTAGCAGCTCAGGGCGAGCACCGCGAGCCGGAAGTAGCTCCAGGTGTTCAGCCCCAGCCGGGGCAGCACCAGCACCGCGATGAAGAAGAGCAGGGTCAGCGGGGTGTTGCGCAGCAGAGTCACCCACGCCGCGCCGAAGGCGCGCAGGGGCGGCACCGGGGACACCCGGAAGGCGGCCATGATCACCCCGAGCACCAGGGCGATCGCCCCGCTGAGCGCGGTCAGCTCGACCGTGCCGAGGAACCCCTCGCGGAAGAGCGCGAAGTTGTCCAGCAGTACGTTCATCGATTCTCCGAAGGGGGTGCGCCGACGGCCGCTCCTGGCCGCCGGCACATCAGGCTCGGGCTGTGCCGGGGAGGGGGGACGGGACCCGGGTCAGGCCGGGTCCCGCCCGCTTCAGGACTGGAGCTGCGGGATCTCGGCGCTCACGCCGGACTTGCCGAGCGTGGCGTCGTACGCCTTCTTCCAGTCGCCGTTGTCCTCGTGGTTCTTCAGCGCGTTGGTGATCGCCTCCTGCAGGACCTTGTCGTCCTTGAGCAGGCCCACGCCGTAGGCCTCCTCGGAGAACGGCTTGCCGACGACCTCGAGGTTGGCCGGGTCCTGGGCCGCGTAGCCCTTGAGGATGGCGTCGTCGGTGGTCACCGCGTCGACCTGGCCCGAGGCCAGGTTCTGCACGCACAGCGAGTAGGAGTCGTACTCGACGGGCTCGGCGCCGTAGTTGCCCTCCTTGATGCGCTGGATGGAGGTCGAGCCGGTCGCGGAGCAGACCTTCTTGCCCTTGAGGTCGCTCGTGCTCTTGATGCCGCTGCCCTTCTTGACCAGCAGGTCCTGGCCCGCGACGAAGTACGGGCCGGCGAAGGAGACGGACTTCTTGCGCTCGTCGTTGATGGTGTACGTGCCGACGTAGTAGTCGACCTGGCCGCCGGAGAGGGCGGTCTCGCGGTTGGCCGACTGGATCGTCTTGTACTCGATCTTGCTCTCGTCGAAGCCGAGGTCGGCGGCGATCATCTTGGCGATCTCGATGTCGAAGCCGGAGTACTTCTTGCTGCCGGGGTCCTGGTAACCCAGGTTCGGCTGGTCGGCCTTGACGCCGATGACGAGCTTGCCGTTCTTCTTGATCCGGTCCCAGGTCTTGGAGCCGGCCAGGTCCACACCGGTCTTGACGGTGTAGGTGGGCAGTTCGGCGGCGGCCGCGCTGCTGGAGCCCTTGCCGGGGGTGCTCGAGGAGGAGGGCGAGCCCTCCTTGCCGCACGCGGTGGCGGTGGCGGTCAGCGCCAGGACGGCCAGAGCGGCGGCGGCAGTGGTACGGAACCTCATGGTGATCATCCTTAGGTCGGCGAACCGTCGGTGTCGCTCTCAGTGGTGAAGGATCTTCGAAAGGAAGTCCTTGGCCCGGTCGCTCCGGGGATTGCTGAAGAACTGGTCGGGCGTCGCCTGCTCGACGATCCGCCCGTCCGCCATGAAGACGACCCGGTTGGCGGCGGACCGGGCGAAGCCCATCTCGTGGGTGACGACTACCATCGTCATCCCGTCGCGTGCGAGCTGCTGCATGACCTCCAGCACCTCGTTGATCATCTCCGGGTCGAGCGCCGAGGTCGGCTCGTCGAAGAGCATGACCTTCGGCTCCATCGCCAGCGCCCGGGCGATCGCCACGCGCTGCTGCTGGCCCCCGGAGAGCTGTGCCGGGTACTTGTCCGCCTGGCTGCCCACGCCCACCCGGTCCAGCAGGGCACGGGCCCGCTCCTCGGCGGCCTTCTTGGCGGTCCTGCGCACCTTGACCTGGCCGAGCGTGACGTTCTCCAGGACCGTCTTGTGCGCGAAGAGGTTGAACGACTGGAAGACCATGCCGACGTCGGCGCGCAGCCGGGCCAGCTCCCTGCCCTCCTGGGGCAGCGGCTTCCCGTCGATCGTGATCGCGCCCGAATCGATCGTCTCCAGGCGGTTGACGGCCCGGCACAGCGTCGACTTGCCCGACCCCGAGGGGCCGATCACGACCACGACCTCGCCGCGGCCGATGCTGAGGTTGATGTCCTGGAGCACGTGCAGCGCGCCGAAGTGCTTGTTCACGTCCTTCAGTACGACCAGGTCGTCGGGCGCCGGAACGGCGTCCTCGGTCACCGGCACTTCGGTCATCGGCGTGTGCTCCATCCTCGTCGGTTGACCAGACCTTGGCGATCACCCTATTGACGCTCGGCGAACCGAGTCAGCACATCTGAGGGGAACTTGAGCATCACGATCCGGTCACTGGCTGGCACAAATCCGGCACTGTGGGTGAGCCCGGCCGGTTGTGCAGCGTACCGGCTCCGTAACAGTCGCCCCGCGGGAGCGGGCTGCGCTTGACGCGCACGTGGCCCATCGGCGTGTATTCGGTGGTAGAGCATGATTGCGGGGGCGTGAAGGGCCGGACCGCGGGAGGTGAACGGATGAGACTGCTGCTCGTGGAGGACGACCACCGGGTCGCCGCCGCGCTGTCGGCCGTGCTGGCCAAGCACGGGCTGCAGGTCACCCACGCCCGCAGCGGCGAGGAGGCGCTGCACGCGCTGCTGCCCGACCACGGGCCCGGCTTCGACGTGGTCCTGCTCGACCTCGGCCTGCCCGACCAGGACGGGTTCGAGGTGTGCAGCCGCATCCGGCTGCGCACCGCCATCCCCGTGATCATGGTGACCGCGCGGGCCGACGTGCGGTCCCGCATCCACGGCCTCAACCTCGGCGCCGACGACTACGTGGTGAAGCCGTACGACACCGGTGAGCTGCTCGCCCGCATCCACGCCGTCTGCCGCCGCAAGGCGCAGGAGGCGCCCGCCGGGCCCGAGGCGGAGGGCGCGGAGGCTCCCGACGTCATCGGGCTGGGCCCGGTCCGCGTGGAGCTGGCCACCCGCAAGGTCACCGTCGACGACGAGCCGGTCGCGCTCACCCGCAAGGAGTTCGACCTGCTCGCGATGCTCGCGCAGCGGCCCGGTGTGGTCTTCCGCCGCGAGCAGATCATCAGCGAGGTGTGGCGGACGAGTTGGGAGGGGACCGGACGCACCCTTGAGGTGCACGTGGCGTCCCTGCGCTCCAAGCTGCGTCTGCCCTCCCTGATCGAGACCGTGCGCGGGGTCGGCTACCGCCTCGTCGTGCCCGCCGGCTAGGAGGCCGTCCTCCCGTGCATGCCCGGCTGCTGCCGCTGCTCATCGTGCTGATGGCCGGTGTGCTGCTGGCCCTCGGTTTCCCGCTCGCCGCCAGCCTGGCCGCCGCCCAGCAGCAGCGGGTCGTCGTGGACCGCATCGACGACACCGCGCGCTTCGCCGCGCTCGCGCAGTACGTCAGCACCGACGGCGGCGGCGAGCGGGAGAGTACGCTGCGGGCCGAACTGCTGCAGTACCAGGAGGTGTACCGCATCAGGGCCGGCGTCTTCGACCGTGACGGCAAGCCGATCTCCTCGGCCCCGGCCGGCTGGAAGCTGCCCACCGGCGGCGAGGCCTTCACCGCGTACAGCGAGGCCCTGGCCGGGCGGCGCAGCCACGACCCCACGCAGATCTGGCCCTGGCAGCGCCGCTCGCTGCCGGTCGCCTCCCCGGTCGTCCGGGACGGCGACGTCGTCGCGGTGGTGCTCACCGACTCGCCGACCGGTGCCATGCGCTCGCGCATCCTGCGCGGCTGGCTGCTGCTCGCGGCCGGTGAACTGGCCGCCATGATCGTGGCCGTCATGGCGGCCTTCCGGCTCACCGGCTGGGTGCTGCGCCCGGTCCGGGTGCTGGACCGGGTCACCCACGACATCGCCACCGGCCGGATGAAGTCCCGCGTGGCGGTGTCCGGGGGGCCGCCGGAACTGCGGCGCCTGGCACGCTCGTTCAACGAGATGGCCGACAACGTCGAGGAGGTCCTCGACCAGCAGCGGGCCTTCGTCGCCGACGCCTCCCACCAGTTGCGCAACCCGCTGTCCGCGCTGCTGCTGCGGATCGAGCTGCTGGGCCTGGAACTGCCCGACGGGCACGAGGAGATCGCCTCGGTCCGGGAGGAGGGCAAGCGCCTCGCCTCGGTCCTGGACGACCTGCTGGGCCTGGCCACCGCCGAGCACGCGGAGGCCAACCTCGCCCTCACCGACATCGCCGCCCTCGCCGCGGAACGCGTGGAGGCGTGGCGGCCGGTCGCCGAGCGCGACGGCGTGGAGCTCTCCTACGGGGGCGCCGCCGCCGTGACCGGCTGGGCCGACCCGGTGGCGCTGTCCAGCGCCCTCGACGCCGTGATCGACAACGCCGTGAAGTTCACCCCGGACGGTGAACGCGTGCGGGTCACCACCGAACTGCGCGGCCGCCCCGGCGCGATCGACGTGACCGTCGCCGACGGCGGGCCGGGCCTCACCGAGGACGAACTCGCCCGCATCGGCGACCGTTTCTGGCGCAGCCCGCGTCACCAGAACGTCGAAGGCTCGGGCCTCGGCCTGTCCATCGCACGGGTGCTGCTGGCGCAGGGCGGCGGCAGCATCGCGTATGCGCCGAACGAGCCGCACGGACTGGTGGTGACCCTCACGGTGCCGCGTACGGCTCCCTGAGTCCGGGGCCGGCCTGGCGGGCCAGCGGGTTGGAGCCGATCGAGTTGTGGATGCTGAAGTTGACGGCGTCCGAGCGGTAGCGGTCGTCCGACCACTCCACCGGGCGGCCCTTCTGCGTGGTGGTGACCCGGCGCACCCGCAGCAGCGGGCTCCCGCGCCGCACGCCCAGCAGTTCGCTGTCCCGGGTGCCGGCCGCGACCGCGTCGATCAGGTGCTCCCCGTAGGCGAAGACCAGGCCCGTGTCGTCGTACAGCCGCTGGGTGACCGACTCGCAGTCCGGCTCTATGCGCAGCACCGCGGGGGCGATCCAGTCGGCGTAGACCGTGCGCTCCACCAGGACGTGCTCACCGTCCAGTCCGCGCACCCGCAGCACGTACAGCACGTCCGCGCCCGTGCGCAGGTGCAGGCGCGTGGCGTCCTCCGCGGTGGCCGGACGGGTCTCGGTGCGGACCACGGTGCCCGAGGCGGCGCGCCCCATGGCCCGCGCCCACTGGGCGAAGCTGCGCAGCTCCGCGAAGCTCTGGCTGCGCCGGCTGGCCAGCACGACGCGGCGGGCGCCCTGACGGGAGCCGATCAGCCCCTCCGCGGTCAGCGCGGCCACGGCTTGGCGCACCGTGCCGCGGGAGACGCCGTACCGGGCGGCCAGTTCGGTCTCCGGGGGGAGCAGGGCACCGACGGTGTACTCCTCGTCGTCGATGGCCCGCCGGAGCTCCTCGGCGATCTCCTCGTGCCGCGCCGCCACCGCGCCCCCTTCCGTTCATTCACCGTCTGCGCACAACATCGCTCAGCGTAGACGAGCCGCACGCCGATCGCGCGCAGGGGTTCCCGGCGTCCGGGGCCGCTCCCGGGGTCCTTGGCTGAAACGGGACGACTGCCCTCTGCAGGCTTGCCGAGGTTTTCCCGCCGTTTACGGAAAGGCCATTGACGCACGGCCTACTGAAGGCCAACTTGTTCGGACAAGTTGAACCGCCCCGACCTCCCTGGCCCTCAGGACCCGACTTCCCCTCCAGGAGACTTCCGTGCCCGCGTCCCTTCCGAAGGCGGCCGTACTCGCCGCCGGCCTCGCCGTGACCGCGCTGGCGCTCAGCGCCTGCGGCTCGGCCCCCACCACCCAGACCGCCGCCGACGGCAAGAACGGCAAGAGCGCGGCCACCGCGACCTCCGCCGAGGAGTTCGGCGGCATGGACGCCCTGGTCGCCGCCGCCAAGAAGGAGGGCACGCTCAACGCGATCGCCCTGCCCCGCGACTGGGCGAACTACGGCGCGCTGATCGACGGCTTCACCAAGAAGTACGGCATCAAGATCCAGAACGAGACCCCGGACGCCGCCAGCCAGGACGAGATCAACGCCGTCACCTCCCGCAAGGGCCAGGACCGCGCCCCCGACGTCCTCGACCTCGGCGCGTCCTTCGCGATCAGCGGCGCCCAGCAGGGCCTGTTCGCCCCCTACAAGGTCGCCTCCTACGACGACATCCCGGCCGCCCAGAAGGACGCCCAGGCCCGCTGGTACAACGACTACGGCGGCTACGTCTCCATCGGCTGCGACGCCAAGCGCGTCAAGAACTGCCCGACCACCTTCGCCGACCTCCTCAAGCCCGAGTACAAGGGCCAGGTCGCCCTCAACGGCAACCCGACCAAGTCGGGCTCGGCCTTCGGCGGCGTCTACGCGGCGGCGCTGGCCAACGGCGGCTCCTTCGACGACATCCAGCCCGGCATCGACTTCTTCGGCAAGCTGAAGAAGAACGGCAACTACAACCCCGTCGAGTCCACCCCGGCCACCGTCGAGAAGGGTGAGACCCCGATCAGCATCGACTGGGACTACCTCAACGCCGGCTACGCCGAGGAGTTCGCCAGCAAGGGCGTGGACTGGAAGGTCTCCGTCCCGAGCGACGGCGAGTACGCCCAGTACTACGCGCAGGCGATCAACAAGGACGCCCCGCACCCGGCGGCCGCCCGCCTGTGGCAGGAGTACCTGTACAGCGCCGAGGGCCAGAACCTGTGGCTCGCCGGCTTCGCCCGCCCCGTCCTGATGCCCGCGATGGACACGGCCGGCACCCTCGACAAGACCGCCGCCGGCAAGCTCCCCGCGGTCAGCGGCACCCCGTCCTTCCCGACCGACGCCCAGCAGAACAAGGCCAAGGAAGTGCTGGCCCAGGGCTGGGGCAAGGCCGTCTCCGGATGACCGACCCGATGACCGCCACCGCGGCGCCCGTCGCCGCCGCTGCCGGGGCCACCGCCCCGGCGCGGCGGCGCTCGGCCGGCTGGCTCGCGGTGGTCCCGCTGCTCGTCTTCGTGGCGATCGGTTTCGGGGCCCCCGCGGTCGCCATGCTCAACGGCGCCTTCACCGTCAAGGACCCCGCGACCGGGGCCACCTCGTACACCACGGCCAACCTGACCACCTCCCTGCAGGGCGCCTACCTGACCGCCCTGTGGGGCAGCGTGAAGCTGTGCGGGCTCTCCGCCGCCATCGGCGCGGTGTTCGGTCTGCTGCTCGCCCAGGCCGTGGTGACCTCGCGCTTCCGCGCGCTGCGTGAAGCCGTGCTGACGGCCTCCGGCGTGCTCGCCAACTTCGGCGGGGTGCCGCTGGCCTTCGCCTTCGTGGCGACCCTGGGCAACGCCGGCGTCCTCACCCGCCACCTGGGTCTCGCCGACCACGGCTGGAGCCTCTACAGCTTCTGGGGCCTGGTCATCGTCTACCTCTACTTCCTCATCCCGCTCATGGTGCTCACCGTGACCCCTGCGCTGGAGGGGCTGCGCGTCCAGTGGCGCGAGGCGGCCCAGAACAACGGCGCCACCAACGGGCAGTACTGGCGGTACGTCGCCCTGCCCGTGCTGGCCCCCTCGCTCCTCGGCGGCCTGGTCCTGCTCTTCGGAAGCGCCTTCGCCGCCTACGCCACCGCCGCGGCGATGGTCGGCAGCTCCGTGCCGCTGATCACCCTGCAGATCGCCGACGCCATCTCCGGCAACGTCCTGGTCGGGCAGGAGAACGTCGCCCTCGCCCTCAGCCTGGACATGGTCGTCGTCGCCGGCCTGGTCATGGCGGTCTACCTGCCCCTGCAACGACGGAGCGCGCGATGGCTGGTCTGACGAGCACCCGGATCCGGCCCTGGCGCGGCATCGTCCTCGCCGGTGCCGGCCTCTACTTCCTGGTGCCGCTGGCCGCCTCGGTGATCTTCACCGTGGACGTCCCCGGCCAGGGCATCACCTTCGACGCGTACGGGCAGATCCTGGGCGCCGAGGGCTTCACCTCCAGCCTGCTGCTCTCCCTGGAGCTCGGGGCCGCCACCATCGCCGTCGTCCTGCTGCTGATGGTGCCGGCCATGGTCGCGCTGCGGCTGTCCGCGCCCAGGCTGCGCCCGGTGGTCGAGGTCGTCTGTTCGCTGCCGCTGGTCGTGCCGCCGATCGCGCTGGTCGCCGGGGTGAGCAACGTGCTGCGCTGGGGCCCCGAGCACCTGGCCACCACGCCGCTCTTCCAGACCTTCGTGGCCATCCAGAACCCGTCCTTCCCGGTCGTCCTGGTGCTCACGTACGTCGTGATGGCGCTGCCCTTCGTGTACCGGGCCCTGGACGCCGGACTGCGGGCTGTGGACGTCCGCACCCTGGTCGAGGCGGCCCGCTCCTGCGGCGCCGACTGGCCGCGCGCGCTGGTCCGGGTCGTGCTGCCCAACCTGCGCGGGGCGCTGCTCAACGCCTCCTTCCTCACCCTCGCCCTGGTGCTCGGCGAGTTCACCGTCGCCCAGCTGCTGGGCTTCCAGCCCTTCGCGGTGTGGATCGTCACGGTCAGCGGCTCGCAGGCCCAGCTGTCCGTGGCCGTCTCGGTGCTCAGCCTGCTGGTCACCTGGATGCTGCTGCTCATCCTGGCCGCCGTCGGCGGACGCCGCCCGACCTCACGTACCGCCTCCCGGAAGTGACCGAGACATGACCGACACCGTCCCCGCCCCGGCCGACGCCGCGCCGACCGTGCCCGGCGGCGCCACCGTCGAGTTCCGGGCGCTGCGCCGCGCCTTCGGGCCCACCGTCGCCCTCGACGGACTGGACCTGACCGTCCGGCCCGGAGAACTCCTCGCCCTGCTCGGCCCGTCCGGCTGCGGGAAGACCACCGCGCTGCGGATGCTCGCCGGATTCGAGCACCCCGACTCCGGTCAGGTGCTGGTCGACGGCAAGGACATCACCAAGATCCCCGCGCACCGCCGCGACGCGGGCATGGTCTTCCAGTCCTACAGCCTCTTCCCGCACCTGAGCGCCGCAGACAACGTCGCGTTCGGGCTGCGCATGCGCAAGGTCGGCACCGCCGAACGGCGCGCCCGCGCGGCGGAGCTGCTGGAACTCGTCGGCCTGCCGGACCACGGGGACCGCTACCCCCACCAGCTCTCCGGCGGTCAGCAGCAGCGCGTGGCCCTCGCCCGCGCCCTGGCGCTGCGGCCGCGCGTCCTGCTCCTGGACGAGCCGCTGAGCGCGCTGGACGCCAAGGTGCGCACCAACCTGCGCGAGGAGATCCGCCGTCTCCAGCTCGAACTCGGCATCACCACGTTGTTCGTGACGCACGACCAGGAGGAGGCGCTGTCCATGGCGGACCGCGTCGCCGTCATGAACGCCGGGCGGATGGAGCAGTGCGCCGCCCCCGCCGAGCTGTACGACCGCCCCGCCACCGCCTTCGTCGCCGAGTTCGTGGGCACCAACAGCCGCCTGCCGGGCCGGCTGACCGACGGCGGCACCGTCGAGGTCCTCGGCCGGCGGCTCCCCGCCCAGGGCGACGTGCCCGCGGGCACCGAAGTGGACGTCCTCGTCCGTCCCGAGGCGGTGCGCCTGACCGCCGACCCCGCCGGCGACGCGCGCGTCGTGGCGACCGCCTTCCTCGGCGCCGTCACCCGGGTGACCGTGCAACTGGCCGACGGCGCCTCCGTCAAGGCCGACGTGGCCGGCTCCGACGCCGCCGCCCTCCCGCCGGGGGCGACCGTCACCGTCTCCCTGCCCGACCGGCCCGTCCTGGTCACCGCGCGCACCGCCTGACCCCGATCGCACCTCCCATCCCCCCACACCCCCGAGGAAAGAGAGCCCCGTGACCCACCCACCGCACCACCCGCTCCAGGCCGTCCTGTTCGACATGGACGGCACGCTCGTCGACACCGAGGAGCTGTGGTGGGAGGCGGTCGCCGAGGTGGCCGCCGGGCTGGGGCACGTGCTCGGCGACGCGGACGTGGCCGAGGTCCTCGGCCGCGCCGTCGAGCACACCGCCGCCCACCTGGCCACCACGACCGGGACGGCGGCCGGTGCCGACGAACTGGCCGCCCTCCTGCACCGGGAGTTCGCCGAGCGGGTCCGTGCCCGCACGGTGCCCCGCCCCGGCGCGCTGGAGCTGCTGGACGAACTCGCCCGGCACGAGATCCCCATCGCCCTGGTCTCGGCGTCCCCGCGCGAGGTCGTGGACATCGTGCTGGCGGTGCTGGGCCGCGAGCGCTTCGCGGTCTCCCTGACCGCCGACGACACCCCCCGCACCAAGCCCGCCCCCGACCCCTACCTCGCCGCCGCCCACGCCCTCGGCGTGGACCCCGGCGCGTGCGTGGCCGTCGAGGACACCCCGACCGGTGTGGCCTCCGCCGAGGCCGCCGGCTGCCGCGTGCTGGCCGTGCCCTCCCTGGCGCCCATCGCCCCCGGCGCCGGACGCGCGGTGCTCGGCAGCCTGGAACGGGCCGACGTCTCTGTGCTGCGGGCCCTGGTCGCGCGGCCCCCGTCCTTCCTCGTGCCCGCCTTCACCAGCCGGCGCGCCCGCGTCGGCGAGCCGTTCCGCGCCACGGTCGCCGGGCTCCTGCGCGGCGCCCCCGTCACCTACGCCGGGACCGCGGGCCCCGACTGGGCGCGGGTCTCCGCCGACGGCACCGTCACCGGCACCCCCGACGCACCCGGCGACGCGGAGGTCGCCGTCACCGCCACGGACGCCGACGGCCGCTCCGCCACCGTCACCGTGCGTGTGCCGGTCGTCGCGGCGGGTGAAACCGTCGTGCGCGAGCTGCGCGTCATGAGCTGGAACCTGTGGCTCGGCGGCACCCGCGTCGACGACCACCGGGACAAGCAGCTGCGCGTGCTGCTGGAAGCCGACGTGGACGTCGTCGGCCTGCAGGAGACGCGGACGCACTCCGCCAAGGAACTGGCCGAGGCGCTGGGCTGGGACCACCACCAGGCGGGCGACAACCTCGGCGTCATCAGCCGCTACCCGATCGTCTCCCGCCACGGCCTGCCCGCGAGCCCGTTCTACGGTGGCCTCGGTGCCACCGTCCGGCTCGACGAGGGCCACGACGTCACCTTGTGGAGCGCGCACCTGAACTACACCCCGTACGGCCCCTACGACGCCCTCCACGACCGGCAGCCGGTCGAGGTGCTCGTCGAGCACGAGGCGGCCTCGGGACGCGTGGACCAGATCCGGGACATCCTGCACGACATGGCCGGCGACCTCGCCGCCCGCGACACCACCCCGGTCGTCCTCGTCGGCGACTTCAACGTCCCCTCCCACCTGGACTGGACCGCCGAGGCGGCGCCCCTGCACGGCGGGTACGGACCCGTGCCCTGGCCGGTCACCCTCGCCGCCGAGGCCGCCGGACTGCGCGACTCCTACCGCGAGGCCCACCCGGACCCCGTGCGCGAGCCCGGCACCACCTGGTCACCCGTCACCCCCGAGCCCGAGCCGCAGGACCGGATCGACTACGTCCTGTACGCCGGGCGGGGCCTGCGGGTACTGGACTCCACCACCCTGGTCACCGGGGAGCCCCGCCCCGAACCGGACGTGGCAGGCAACGCCTGGCCCTCCGACCACGCCGCCGTGGTCACCACGTTCGCCCTGTCGTAACGGGCGGGCCCGCGCGTGCGGGCGCCGAAGCTGGTGAACATCGTCCCCGCGTGATGGCCTGAGCGCCTGATGCGCGGCTGATCGTCCGGCCGGAG
>NZ_JBEXSX010000050.1:0-76471 GCF_040613835.1 Streptomyces sp. NPDC006207
ACTACGAGGACGACTCGCCGCCTTGCGATGCACCGCACCAGACGCCGCTGGGCCCGCCCTTCGGGCGGCCGGCGCTCATTTGACGACACGACCTAAGGGCCGGTCGGCCGTACGGGGTGCCGGCTCAGGTCCGCGCCGTAGAGGACGGTCATCTCGTGGTCCAGCACCGGTGCGATGGCCTCGGCGTAGGACTCGGTGAGGTGGCTGTCGTCGCGGTAGACGAAGGTGTCGGCCACCACCACGGGACAGTCGCCGCCGGTGCCGCAGAGCCAGGGGACCGGGTCGACCACCGAGACGCCGGTGGCCGCGGCCGCTTCGGTGATCTCCCGCTTCTTGTCGGGATCCCTGACCGCCTGCCCGATCTCGGACGCGCACCGTTCCAGCTCCTGCGGATGGGTCCCCGCGCAGTCGACCGCGTCCCCCTTCGGCCAGGGGGTGTCCTCGATGGCCAGCACCTGGGCGCCGCTCCTCGCCAGTTCCCGGTAGGTCCGCTCGAAACCGTCGGTCCACTGCCGGCGCGGGTCGGCGGACGGCCGGGCCAGGTCGGCCGTGTCCGAGGAGGAGGCGATCACCAGCGCGGGCTTCAGGGACCTGATCCGGGCCAGTGCCTTGGTGCGCCACCGGTCGCAGGACGTGTACGGCTCGCCCTGGTAGACCGTGGTGACCGCGGCGACCTTGCACGATGCCTTGGTCAGCGAGACCAGTCTCCAGTGGCGCTCGCGGGCCAGCCGGTCGAGCGCGGGGAACCACTGGGCCGCGTGCGAGTCCCCGAAGAGGACGACCGTCTTCGGCGCGGACCGGTCGCCGTAGACGCACGACGGTGTTGCCGTGCTCTGGTAGCCGATGTGGCAGCCGTCCCGGTAGACCGCCGACAACGTCCCCTTGACCTTGGTGATCCCGGGCGTGAGATTGACCGGCAGACTGCGTTCGGGTGCCTCCAGCAGCTCGGTCAGACGTGTCTGCGGGTCGGTCACCCCGGTGAGCGTGCCCCTCAGCTCCGGGGCGGCCGCTCCCGAACTGATCAGTGGCGGGAAGGCCGTCGCGACCAGCGCCGCCGCCGTGGCGCACGCCGTCAGCCCCGCGCCCAGCCCCAGTGCCCGTGCGGGACGGCCGCGGAAGACGTGGTGGAACCGCACCGGGTTCTCGACCAGACGCAGCGTCCCCCAGGCCAGCAGCAGGGAGATCGCCGCACACACCAGGCCGAAGCGGACGGTCGCCGGCCGCTCCCACGCCATCGGCAGGATCACCAGCATCGGCCAGTGCCACAGGTACCAGCCGTACGACAGGCCGCCGACCCAAGTGAGAGGCCGCAGCGACAACAGCGCCCCGGCCCCGTACCGCGCGGGGGAACAGCCCCCCGCCAGCACCAGCACGGTGCCGAGCACGGGCGCGAGCGCATAGGGCCCGGGGAACGGCGTGGCGTCGTCGAACCAGACCGCCGCCACCACCAGCGACACCAGCCCGGCCCAGCTCATCGGCCCGGCCACCCGGGCCGGCAACCGCTCCAGCCGGCCGGCGGAGAGCGCGAGCAGCGCCCCGGCACCGAGCTCCCAGAAGCGGGTGTGCGAGCCGAAGTACGCCCAGGACACCGAGGTGCCCGTCACCCACACGTTCAGGGCGAAGGAGATCGCGCACAGCACCGCGAGCGGCGCCGCCAGCAGTCCGGTCCGGCGCCGGGCAAGCTTCCAGCTCGCCCACAGCAGCAGTGGCCAGACCAGGTAGAACTGCTCCTCGACCGCCAGTGACCAGAAGTGCTGGAACGGCGACGGCGGGCTGTCCGCGTTGAGGTAGTTGGTGCCGGCGTTCGCCAGCCGGAGGTTCACCACGTAGAAGGTGCTGCCGAGCGCATCCCCGACGTACTCCGCGAAGCGGACCTTCGACAGGTACAGCCAGGCGCCGCCGAGCGTGACGACCCCGACGAGGGTCGACGCGGGGAGCAACCGCAGGGCCCGGCGGGCGTAGAACCTCCGCACCGACACACGGTCGTTCCGGGCCAGCTCACGCAGCAGCAGCGAGGTGATGAGGAAGCCCGAGATCACGAAGAAGACGTCGACCCCGATGTAGCCGCCCGCCAGCGGCCGGACCCCGGCGTGCGAGAGCACCACGAGCGAGACCGCGAGCGCGCGCAGCCCCTGGATGTCGAGGCGCAGCGGTGCTCCGGCGGCCGGACGGACCGGTGTTCCGGCGTTCGCCTCCGGTGGCGGGGGTGCCTGCGTCGCAGTTGCCGCGGGCCACGACGCACGTGACACGGAATCTCCTCTGGTCTTGATGGACGAGCGCCGAACCGTGCGACGCCGCTGACCAGACGCTCGATGACCGGGCAGGGTTGCGCGCGATCGGCCGGGTTCGGCCGTTCTTCGCCGGCTGCCCGCTCGTCCTTGTCCTTCCGTTCACCGCGAGGTCGCGTACCGGCGGATCCGCGCTCGCAGTGCGGGCGGGAGCGAGGCGCGCGGGCCTACGGCCGGTGGTTCGACGCGCGCTCCTGCGCGGACGGCAGCGCCTTGAAGTAGAAGGTCGTCGGCCGCAGCACCCCCGCCGGGTTCGCGGCGTGGGCGGGGACGGTGCCGTAGGGGGTCCAGCCGGCGCTGCGGTAGAGCTGTTCTGCGGGGCTGGCGGTCTCGGTGTCGAGCAGCAGGAGGGTCGCGCCCGCGGCCGCCGCGGCGTGTTCGGCGACGGTGAGGAGGGCTCGGCCGAGGCCGTGGCCGCGGGCGCGGCGGTGGACCATGAGCTTGAGGACCTCGGCGCGGTGGCGGCCGTTGGGCTTGCCCTCGTGGGCGAGGCTGACGGTACCGGTGACACCGGCGGTGTCGCGGGCGGCCCAGACGGTGAGACCGCCGTCCGCGACGACGTGGGCGCGGGCGCGCCACCAGGCGGCCGCCTCGGCGTGGGTGAAGGGGGTCACGAAGCCGAGGGACGCGCCGCCCTCGACGGCGTCCACGAGGAGGGCGGCGAGGTCGTCGGCGGATTCCAGCAGGGCTTTGGCGGAGAGCGGGGCGACGGCGTGCACGGGGGCGGGGGCGCGGCTGTCCTTCATGGCAGTACCACCACGACGGTGTAGCGGGCGGGGTCCGGGCCGGGGCAGCGGAAGCGGGAGGTGCCCCACAGGCGGTAGCGGAGGCAGTCGCCGGGGGCGAGGTGGTGTGAGCGGTCCTCGACGGTGACCGCGAGGGCCCCCTCGTGCAACCACACGTGGTGTTCGAGCCCGGCCACGGGTGGGCCTTCGTACGCGATGTCCGCACCGGGGCGCAGCACCCCTTCGATGATCTCGGCCCGCAGTCCGGGGTGCGGGGGTGAGACGGAGCGCCGCTCGAAGCCGGACGGGGTGTCGGTCCAGACGCGCTGGTCGGCAGCGCGTACGAGTTGCGCGGGCTCGCCGCCGCTCTCGACCTCGGCGAGCAGCCGGGACATGGTGCGTCCGTACGCGGTGCACAGGCGCCCGAGCAGGGCGGCCGTGGGGCTGATCTCGGCGCGTTCGAGGCGGGAGAGCGTCGAGCGGCTGATGCCGGTGCGCGTCGCGAGGTCGTCGAGGGACCAGCCGCGCTCGTCGCGCAGCTCGGCGAGGCGCGCGGCGAGGCGGGTGTCGACGGACGTGGGGGCGGTTTCTCTCACATCCGGGACGGTATCCCAGATCCGGGACACGACCAAGGGTGGGCGGGCCCCGCGCCTTTGACGCACCCCGGCGGGTCGCCTATCGTGTAGTAGACCGATCGTCTACTACGTCTCCATCACCTCCCCCCGGAGCAGGAACACATGAGCGTTCAGGGCCAGAGCAAGACGTTTCTGATCACCGGTGTCAGCGGCGGCCTCGGCCGTGCCTTCGCCCAGGAGGCACTCGCCGCCGGTCACCGGGTCGTCGGCACGGTCCGCGCACCGGAGCGGATCGCCGAGTTCGAGGCCCTGGCCCCGGGGCGTGCCAGCGCCAGGCTGCTGGACGTGACGGACGAACAGGCCGTCGTCCCCCTCGTCGACGAGGTGGAACGGAACACCGGCCCCGTCGACGTGCTGATCAGCAACGCCGGCTACGGCCTCGAAGGCACCGTCGAGGAGTCGGCGATGGCGGACCTGCGCCGGCAGTTCGAGGTCAACGTCTTCGGCAGCGTCGCCGTCATCAAGGCGGTCCTGCCCCACATGCGCCGGCGCCGCGGCGGGCACATCGTGACGCTCTCGTCCATGGCCGGCCTCACCGCCCTCCCCGGAGTCGCGTTCTACGGCGCGAGCAAGTTCGCCATGGAGGGGATCGCCGCGTCCCTGGCCCAGGAGGTCGCCGGTTTCGGCATCCACGTCACCTCCCTCGCGCTCGGCTCGTTCCGCACCGACTGGGCGGGCCGCTCGATGACCCGCGTGCCGCGCAGCATCCCCGACTACGACACGCTGTTCGACCCCATCAGGTCCGCCCGGCAGGCCAAGAGCGGCAACCAGGCCGGTGATCCGGCCCGCGCCGCCCGGGCGCTGCTGCGGGTCCTGGATGCCGACAACCCCCCGGTCCACCTCGTCCTCGGCACCGATGCTCTGCGTCTGGTCGAAGAGGGGCAGCGGCTGCTGCGCGAGGACCTCGCCGCCTGGGCCGACCTCACGGTCTCCACCGATTTCCCCGCCTACCGGTGAACAACGTGAACCCGACGTCTCCCTGGCCCCTCCGCCAGGGTTCCTGCTACCGAGTTTGGACCCTCCTGTGAACGCATCCCGCCCCCGTACGGCCGTCGACTTCTGGCTCGACCCGGTGTGCCCCTGGACCTGGCTGACCTCGCGCTGGATGCTCGAGGTCGAGAGGATCCGGCCGGTCGACGTCACCTGGCGCGTGATGAGCCTGGCCGTGCTCAACGAGGACCGCCTCGACCAACTGCCGGAGCGCATACGCGAGCTGATGGGCCTGGCATGGGCACCGGTCCGGGTCCTGACCGCGGCCTCGCAGGCCTACGGACCCGAGGTGACGGGGCCCTTGTACACCGCCATGGGCACCCGCTTCCACCTGCACCAGCAGCCCCGGACCAAGCCGACGATCGCGGCCGCGCTGCGCGACGCGGGCCTGCCCGAGAGCCTCGCGGACGCCGGCGACACCGACACCTTCGACGCCTTGGTGCGCGCCTCCCACCAGCAGGCCGTCGACCTGGTCGGCGAGGACGTCGGCAGTCCCGTCGTCGCCCTGCCCGGTCAGGACGGTGACAGGGCCGCGTTCTTCGGCCCGGTGGTCAGTCCCGCCCCGAAGGGCGAGGAGGCAGGGCGCCTCTGGGACGCCGCGATCGTCCTCGCCTCCATGCCGGACTTCTACGAGATGAAGCGCACCCGCACCGCCGGTCCTGTCTTCGACTGAGGCGCGGCGACTGCGGCGACTGCGGCGGTGGCGGGGGCGGCGGCCAGGGGCCCGCCGCCGCCCCCGGCCGAGGTGGGCCCCGCTTGGCCCGGTTTCCCCGAGGCCGTCGCCGGCCGTTCGCCTGCGCGGTGTAGCGTCGCCGACGGGGTCGAGGCCGGATGGATCGCCGAGGCCTGCACGTTGTTCCACGGGGACCACCGACCCGCAGTCATGGAAGAGGTACGCACCGCATGACCACCGAACCGTTGCGCATCGGCGTGCTCGGCGCCGCCCGCATCGCCGGGACCGCCATCGCCGCCCCCGCCCGCACGACCGGTCACCGGCTGGTCGCCGTGGCCGCCCGCGACCGCTCCCGGGCGGCGGACTTCGCCACCGAGCACGGCGTCGAGCGCGTGCTGGACTCCTACGCCGACGTCATCGCCGACCCCGAGGTCGAGGCCGTCTACAACCCGCTCGCCAACGGCCTCCACGGCCCCTGGAACCTGGCCGCCATCGCGGCGGGCAAGCACGTGCTCAGCGAGAAGCCCTCCGCGAGCAACCTCGAGGAGGCCGTCGAGGTGCGCGACGCGGCCGCCAAGGCGGGCGTGGTCGTCATGGAGGCGTTCCACTACCTCTACCACCCGGTCACCCGGCGCCTGCACGAGCTGCTGGAGTCCGGTGAGCTCGGCGAGCTGCGGCACGTGGAAGCCGTGGTCAACATCCCCGCGCCCGCGGACGAGGACCCCCGCTGGTCGCTGCCGCTGGCCGGCGGCGCCCTGATGGACCTGGGCTGCTACTCCTTGCACGCGGCGGGATCCCTGGCCCCGTGGGCCGGCGGCGCCCCGCGCCTGGTGGCCGCGCGCGGCGGGGAGCGCGCCAAGGCGCCGGGTGTCGACGAATGGCTGGACGCCGACCTGGAGTACCCCGGCGGCGCCACCGCCTCGGCCCGCTGCCACATGGACGCCGAGGCGCTCGAGATGAGCTGGCGCATCGTCGGCAGCCGCGGCGAGGCCACCGCGCCGTGCTTCGTGCTGCCGCACCAGGACGACCGGGTCGTGGTCCGTACGCCGGACGGCGAGCGGGTCGAGGAGCTGGGCAGGCGCCTGTCGTACACCTACCAGCTGGAGGCGTTCGCGGCGACCCTGCGCGACGGCGCCCCGCTGCCCACGGACGCCGACGACGCCGTGGAGTCGATGCGCATGATCGACGCCTGCTACCGCGCCGCGGGCTTCGAGCCGCGCCCGCGTTCCGCCGCCGTCACGCCACCAGCGGCCGGGTCGTCGGCGTGATCGGTGCCAGCAGGCACGTGCTGCCGGTGAGCCACCGGTCGACCGCCGCCGCGGCCGACCGGCCCTCGGCGATCGCCCAGACGATCAGCGACTGACCGCGGCCCGCGTCGCCCGCGACGAAGACCTTCTCCACCCCGGTGGCGAAGCAGGCGTCGCGGACGACGTGGCCGCGCCGGTCGATGTCCAGGCCGAGCTGGGTGACCAGCCCGCAGTCGCGTTCGGCCCCCGAGAACCCCAGCGCCAGCAGCACCAGCTGGGCGGGGATGACGCGCTCGGTGCCGTGCTGCGGACGGCGGTGCCGCGGCTCCACCCCGACCAGGTGGAGCGACCGTACGTGCCCCTCGTCGTCGCCCTCGAAGCGGAAGGTCGAGGCGGAGAACACCCGGATGTCGCCCTCCGGGCCGGGCAGCGGCACACCGCCGTGCTCCGCCGGGTCCCAGACGCCGCGCCGGGCCAGTTCACGGGCCTCCTCGTGGGCGGGGGAGACCCGGTAGACGTGCGGGTACACCGGCCACGGCTCCTGCTCGGGGCGGTACTCGCCCGGCAGGGGGTTGATGTCGAGCTGCACGACGGAGGCCGCGTGCTGCCGGAGCACGGTGCCCAGGCAGTCGGCGCCGGTGTCGCCGCCGCCGACGATGACGACGTCCTTGCCCTCGGCGCTGACCGGTGACTCGGTCAGGTCGCCCTCCTGCACGCGGTTCGCCAGCGGAAGGTACTCCATCGCCTGGTGGATGCCCGCCAGTTCCCGTCCGGGTACCGGCAGCTCGCGCCATGCCGTGGCGCCCACCGCCAGGAGCACCGCGTCGTGCTCGGCGACGACCCGTTCCGCGTCGAGGTCGGCGCCCACCTCGACCTCGGTGCGGAAGAGCGTGCCCTCGGCGCGCATCTGCGCCAGGCGCCGGTCCAGATGGTGCTTCTCCATCTTGAACTCCGGTATGCCGTAGCGCAGGAGGCCGCCGAGCCGGTCCGCCCGTTCGTAGACCGTCACCGTGTGGCCGACCCGGGTGAGCTGCTGGGCGGCGGCGAGTCCGGCGGGTCCTGAGCCGACCACCGCGACGGTGAGGCCGGAGCGCCGCTCGGGGGGACGGGGGAGGGCGAGGCCGTCCTCCCACGCGCGGTCGGCGATGGCGACCTCGACGTTCTTGATCGTGACGGGGTCGGCGTTGATGGTCAGGACGCAGGCGCTCTCGCAGGGCGCCGGGCACAGCCGGCCGGTGAACTCGGGGAAGTTGTTGGTGGCGTGCAGCCGTTCCGCGGCGGCGGCCCAGTCCTCGCGGTACACCAGGTCGTTCCAGTCGGGGATCATGTTGCCCAGCGGGCAGGCGTCGTGGCAGAACGGGATGCCGCAGTCCATGCACCGGCCGGCCTGCGCGGAGATGATCGGCAGCAGGCCCTGGCCGGTGTAGACCTCCTGCCAGTCCTCGACGCGCTCGCAGACGGGGCGCCGCGCGGGGGTGCGGCGGGGGGTGGTGAGAAAGCCCTTGGGATCGGCCATGGCCGCCTCCGGCGCCGCCGTCACGATCATGGGGAGGCACGGTGACCGCGTCCCCCGGCACATGGCACCGTCAGGCCACCATACGTCGGGTTTGTCGGTATTTCGATGGCGCGGCCACCGTGATCTTCCGCCGTGGGATCAGGCCGCGGCCTCCAGTTCCGCCGAACGCGGGTTGATCAGTACGACGTCGCAGGTCGCGTACCGCATCAGGGCCTGCCCGGCGCCGGCGTCCAGCAGCGCGGACAGCCCGCCGTGGGTGGGCGCCCCGACGACGATGGCGCGGGCCCCGGTGCGCTTCGCGTGCTCGGCGACCATACGGCCCACCTCGCCGTGGCCGGTGGCGTTCCGCAGCACGTGCCCGACGGCCGGGATGCCGAGGGCGGCGAGCCGGTCCAGGTGCTTGCGGACGGCGGTCCGCGCGGACTCCAGGTCCTCCGCATCGGCGGCCGCGTCACCCGCGACCGCGGCCTCCTCGACGTGGACGACGTGCACCGTACGGCCGTTGATCGTCGCGAGGCGGCCGGCGGCCGCGGCGACCCGCTCGGCGTGCGGGGAACTGTCCACGGCGGCGACGATGGCGCCGCGCCCCGGGTCGTGGTGCGCCGCGGCGTCGTGCTCGACCGGTACCAGTGAGGGGGCGGCGTCGGCCCCGGGGACGGGCTCCGGGGCGGGCTCCGAGGCGGGCTCCGAGGCGGCCCCGACCTGTTCGGCCTGGACCTTCTCGGCCTCCTTGAGCAGCCCGTTGGCCGTGGAGAGGATCACGATGCCCAGCACGAGTGCCCCGGCGCCGATGTAGAACGGCACGTGGATCCCGAAGGCCTCGACCAGCTTGCCCGCGGCGAACGGCGCCAGACCGCCGCCGATGAAGCGGACGAAGCCGTACGCGGCGGAGGCGACGGCGCGGTCGACGGGCGCGACGGTCATGACGGCCTGGGTGGTGACCGTGTTGTTCACGCCGATGAAGACGCCGGCGACGATCACGCAGACGATCAGCACGGTCCGGTCGTCGGTCCAGATCGCGATGGCCAGCACGGTGAGGGCGAACAGCGCGAGGTTGGCGTAGAGCGTGCGCGCGATGCCCAGCCGGGCCTGCAGCCGCGGCGCCCCGAAGACGGCGAAGACCGCGACGAGGGCGCCCCAGCCGGTGAAGACCAGGCCGAGCTGGACCGCGCCGAGCCCCATCGGGAAGGGCGCGTAGCCGAGCACGGTGAAGAAGGCCCAGTTGTAGCAGAGGGCCGTCAGCGACATCGTCAGCAGGCCTCGGTGGCGCAGCGCGCGCAGCGGCTCGCTCAGCCCGGTCTTGCGGGCCGGCAGCGGGATCGGCTCCACGAGGACGACGGTGGCGACCAGCGCGATGGCCATCAGAACGGCCACGCCGTAGAAGGGGCCGCGCCAGCTCACGTTGCCCAGCAGGCCGCCGAGCAGCGGGCCCACCGCGATGCCGACGCCGAGCGCGGTCTCGTACAGGATGATCGCGCCCACGAAGCCGCCGCTCGCGGAGGCCACGATCACCGCCAGCGAGGTGGCGATGAACAACGCGTTGCCGATGCCCCAGCCCGCACGGAAGCCGACGATGCCGCCGATGCTCCCCGAGGTGCCGGCCAGGGCGGAGAACACCACGATCAGGGCGAGGCCCGCGATCAGCGTCCGCTTGGCGCCGATCCGGCTGGAGACCCAGTTGGTGATGAGCATGGCGACCGCGGTCACCACCAGGTAGCTGGTGAACAGCAGCGTCACCTGGCTCGGAGTGGCGTCCAGTTGCTGCGATATCGCGGGCAGGATGGGGTCGACCAGACCGATCCCCATGAACGAGACCACACAGGCGAAGGCGACCGCGAACACGGCCTTCGGCTGTTTGAACGGATTCACGGAACGAGACGATTGCGCGTGCGCGGTCATGAAGGTGCTCCGACGTAGAAACCGATGCCTGATCAACTGCTCCGCTGGGCCGGGCGCGACGGGGCCGGGGGCGGCCCCAGCCGGGTCAGTGCCTCCACGGCCGGCAGCGCGGCCACCAGGGCCGCCCGCTCGTCCGGGCTCAGCTGTTCCAGCAACTCCCCGAGCCGCTCGGCGCGCACGGCGCGACGGCGGGCGATGGCCTCCCGGCCCGCGTCGGTGATGTGGACGAGCACCACACGCCCGTCCGCGGGGTCCGCCGCGCGACCGGCCAGTCCCGCCTCCGCCAGCCGTGACACGACCTGGGTCATCGCCGGCTGAGTGACGCCCTCCAGGGTTGCCAGCTCGGTCAGCCGGAGCGGGCCGGACTGCTCCAGCGTGGACAGCGTCGCCACGGTGGTCAGCGACAGCTCGCTCGGCTGGCTGAGCCTGCGCAGCATGCGGTACAGCCGCTCCAGTGCCCGCGCCACGTCGACGGCGTGGCCGTGGTCCGGGTCGTCGTCGGGAAGATGCATAAGGAATTTATATCACTGCCTTATGTATCTGGGGAGGGGGCGCAGGGGGCGGACACGGATGAGGGCCGGGTACGGAAGAGGGCCGGGCACGCCTGTGACGGCGTACCCGGCCCTCATGCCCCCGCCCGGGGCGGAGCGGGGAGCTCAGAGCCCGTAACGTTCCCGGGCCTCCTGCACGGTCTCCCGCTTGACCTCGCCGCGCCCGGCGAGCGCGGCCAGCGCGGCGACGACCACCGACTGCGGGTCCACGCCGAAGTGGCGGCGCGCCGCATCGCGCGTGTCCGACAGGCCGAAGCCGTCGGTGCCGATCGAGTGCCACTCCTGCGGCACCCACTGGCTGATCTGGTCCGGCACCCCGCGCATCCAGTCGCTCACCGCCAGCACCGGGCCCGGCGCACCTTCCAGGACACGGGTGACGTGGGGGAGCGGGGCGTCCTCGCCGCGCAGCCGGGCCGCGTCGTACGCCAGACCACCGCGCCGCAGCTCGCTCCACGAGGTCGCCGACCACACGTCCGCCGCCACGCCCCACTCCGCGGCCAGCAGCTGCTGCGCCTCCAGGGCCCAGTGGATCGCCGTGCCGGAGGCCATCAGCTGCAGCCGCGGCGCGTCGGCGGACAGCCCGGCGGTGTCGGCGGCGCGGAAGCGGTAGAGGCCCTTGACGATGCCTTCCTCGACGCCCGGCTCCGCGGGCATGGCCGGCTGGATCTTGGGCTCGTTGTAGACCGTCAGGTAGTAGAAGACGTCCTCCGCGTCCGGGCCGAACATGCGGCGCAGGCCGTCGCGGACGATGACGCCGACCTCGTAGGCGAAGGCCGGGTCGTACGAGACCGCCGCCGGGTTGGTGGACGCGATCAGGTGCGAATGGCCGTCGGCGTGCTGCAGGCCCTCACCCGTCATCGTCGTGCGGCCCGCGGTCGCCCCGACCAGGAAGCCGCGGCCGAGCTGGTCGGCGAGGGCCCACATCTGGTCGGCCGTCCGCTGCCAGCCGAACATCGAGTAGAAGATGTACAGCGGGATCATCGGCTCGCCGTGCGTGGCGTACGAGGTCGCCGCGGCGGTGAAGGAGGCCATCGAACCGGCCTCGGTGATGCCCTCGTTGAGGATCTGCCCGTTCTCCGCCTCCCGGTAGTACAGGAGCATGTCGCGGTCGACCGGGTCGTAGGTCTGGCCGAGCGGCGAGTAGATGCCCGCGCTCGGGAAGAGCGACTCCATGCCGAAGGTGCGCGCCTCGTCGGGGACGATCGGCACCCAGCGGCGTCCGCTCTCCTTCTCCCGCATCAGGTCCTTCATCAGCCGGACCAGGGCCATCGTGGTCGCGATTTCCTGGCTGCCGGAGCCCTTGGCCAGGGCCTCGAAGGGCTTCGCGGACGGCTCGGGGAGCGCCACCGGGTGCACCCGGCGGGCCGGGGCGGGGCCGCCGAGCTCGGCGCGGAGCTCCTGCAGGTAGCGCACCTCGGGGGAGTCGGCGCCCGGGTGGGCGTACGGCACCAGGTCCCCGGCGAGCGCACTGTCCGGGATGGGGAGTTCGAGCAGGTCGCGCATGGCGCGGAACTCGGGGAGGGTGAGCTTCTTCATCTGGTGGTTGGCGTTGCGCGACTCGAAACCGCGGCCCAGCGTCCAGCCCTTGACGGTCTGCGCGAGGATCACGGTCGGCGCGCCCTTGTGCGTGGTGGCCGCGCGGTAGGCGGCGTACACCTTGCGCGGCTCGTGGCCGCCGCGGGAGGTGTGGAAGCACTCGGCGATCTTGGCGTCCGTCAGCAGCTTCGCCATCTCGGCCAGGGCCGGGTCGGCGCCGAAGAAGTGCTCGCGGATGTACGCGGCGTCGCGGGTGGCGTAGGTCTGGAACTGCCCGTCGGGTACCTCGCGCAGCCGCCGCACGAGCGCGCCCGTGGTGTCGAGGGCGAACAGCTCGTCCCAGGCGGAGCCCCACAGCGACTTCACGACGTTCCAGCCGGCGGCGCGGAACTTCGCCTCCAGCTCCTGGACGATCTTGAAGTTGGCGCGGACCGGCCCGTCGAGGCGCTGCAGGTTGCAGTTGATCACGAAGGTGAGGTTGTCCAGCCCCTCGCGGCCGGCGAGGCCGAGGGCGGCGGTCGACTCCGGCTCGTCCATCTCGCCGTCGCCGAGGAAGGCCCACACGTGTGAGCCGGAGGTGTCCTTGATGCCGCGGTGGGTCAGGTAGCGGTTGAAGCGCGCCTGCTGGATCGCGGCGAGCGGGCCGAGGCCCATCGACACGGTCGGGAACTCCCACAGCCAGGGCAGCCGCCGCGGGTGCGGGTAGGACGGCAGACCGTCGCCGCCGGCCTCCTGGCGGAAGTTGTCCAGCTGCCGCTCGGTCAGCCGGCCGTCGAGGAACGCGCGGGCGTAGATGCCGGGGGAGGCGTGGCCCTGGACGTACAGCTGGTCGCCGGAGCCGTCGCCCTCCTTGCCGCGGAAGAAGTGGTTGAAGCCGGTCTCGTACAGCCAGGCCGCGGAGGCGAAGGTGGCGATGTGGCCGCCCAGACCCAGCCGGCTGCCGCGGGTCACCATGGCGGCGGCGTTCCAGCGGTTCCATCCGGCGATGCGCCGCTCCATCTCCAGGTCACCGGGGAGCTCGGGCTCCGCGGCGGTCGGGATGGTGTTGATGTGCTCGGTCTCCAGCAGCGACGGCACCGCGAGACCGGACGCCTGCGCGTGGTCGAAGGTGCGGCGCATCAGGTACGCCGCGCGATCGGGGCCGGCGGCGTGGGTGACCGCGTCGAGTGAGGCGGCCCATTCGCCGGTCTCCTCCGGGTCCGGGTCCGGCAGGTGATCGAGCGCGCTCAGCGTGGCGTCGGTCATGGTGAACGCCTCCCAGTTGGTTCCGTGCGGGCAGGGGTGTCCCCGTGTCTCACAGAGTAAGACTGATCGATGATCGATCAAATACCTTGTGACGAGGGTCACAAAGGGGAGCTCCGGCCTTACGGGCGGGGTGTTCCGGGCCGGCGTCAGCCGCCCTGCGGGGCACAGCCCAGCACATGCTCCTTGACCAGCTCACCGACCCGCGGGTCGTCCCTGCGGAAGGCCTCCACCACCGCCTGGTGCTCCTCGGCGTACAGCCGCTGCCGGGTGCCCAGCCAGCGGATCGACAGCGCCGTCCACACCTCGATGCCCAGCGACTCCCAGGTGTGCAGCAGCACGCTGTTGCCGGAGGCGCGCACCAACTCGCGGTGGAACGCCACGGTGTGCCGTACCTGCGCCCCGGCGTCGCCCTCCTCGTCCGCCTCGTGCAGCAGCGCGACCTCGGCCTCCAGCGCCGACAGGTCGTACCGCAGGCGCGGCGCCGCCAGCTCCGCGGCGATCTGCTCCAGGCCCGCCCGCACCGGGTAGATCTCCTCCAGGTCCCCGGCGGTCAGCCGGCGCACCCGCACCCCCTTGTTCGGGGCGGACTCGATCAGCCGCATGACCTCCAGCTCCCGCAGCGCCTCCCGTACGGGCGTCTGGCTGACCTCCAGCTCGGTGGCGATGCCCCGCTCGACGATCCGCTCCCCGGGCTTCCACCGCCCGCTGACGATGCCGTCCACGATGAACTCGCGGATCTGCTCGCGCAGAGAGCGGACGACGGGCGGCGCCATGGGTACTCCTCCGGAAAAGGGCAGCTGACTAGACGATACGGCGACGGCGCCCTCCGGCGGTCCCGTACGGCGGCACCGGGTGCCGCCGCGCCCTCAGGCGAGGACGACTTCCACGCCGCCCTCGGCCAGCACCTTGAGGACCAGGCCGAAGCGGCTGTCCGGCTCCCCGTGGGAGTTCAGCGTCCCGCCCAGCGCCCGGCGGGCGACCGCGGAATCCCGCCACACCAGGGTGCACGGGGTGGTGACCCCGAAGCCGCCGCGGAGGCAGTCGGCCAGGGCGTCCGCATTGCATCCGAGGTAGCCGCCCGGACCGTTCATCGCCTCACCCAGCGCGAGGTAGAGGGCGGGCTCGTCAGTGACGTGCCGGCCTCCAGGTCGTGCACGAGCCCGGCGGGCCGCGCCGGACGCGGGTCCGCGCAGCCGCGGTCCCGGACGAGGCCCAGCCTCAACGACCGGTCACGGGTGGCGTACCCGGACCAGGTACCGGACTCCGCCGGGGGCCCGGCGAGCCACCGGTCCCACAGCGCCCGGGCGCGAGCCGGGAAGGGCACCCACACGCCGTCGGTGAGGCCGACGTCGACGAGCCCGGGGCCGAGTGCGTTCCATGGCGGCCGGTGTGCGGTGGGGGACGGTGTGAGGCCTGCTCGTACGGTCGTGCAGGCCGGCGTCGCCCTCGACCCGCCAGCGGCGGACCCACTTGTGAGCCGTGACGCGCGATATCCCCATCTCAGCCGCGACATGAGCGACCGGTCGGCCCGAGCAGACACGCTCGACCAGCAGCCGCCTGCCATGAACGGTCAGCCGGGCATTACGGTGGGACACGAAGACCTCCGGTGTGGTGCAGTCCTAGACAGCTCCACCACACCGGAGGTCTTCGCCTTGATCAAGCCCGGGCCGGTGTCAACAACGCTCGTGATCAATACACCTAGGGCCCGGTGTCCGTCGTGGATCAGCAGCCCCGCCGCGAGGCAGGGTTCGCCGGGCGGTTCGGGCCACCCGTCCACGGCGTCCAGGAACACGTCCCACGCGGCGGGCGCGCCGGGGCGACGGCGGTGACCCGTGATCCGTGCGTCCTCCAGTCGCCACGGCGCGTGCGGGTCGTCGAACGGATCCGGCGCGGCGTGCCGCCCGCAGTCCCGCGGGCTCACCCAGAGGTCACCGAGGAATCCCGTGCCCCTCCCCGTCCAGGACGTCGAGCAGCGGGCCGGACGGTTCGCACGCGACGAGCTGGTGCGGACGCCGGTACGGGTCCACGAGCAGCCCCGACACCCGCGCGCACACGCCCCACAGCAGGCCGTCCCCGGACCGGGACAGGGCGAAGCCCGGACGGTCCCCGCGCTCGACGCCCCGCGGCCAGTGCCGCCGCATGCTCCCCCCTGGAGGATCTACCGGCCGAGATCGTAGGCGACCGTCACCGGCGCGTGGTCGGACCAGCGCTCGGGGTGCGTGTCCGCGCGCTCGACCCGGGTCTGCGAGGCCTGGGCCGCCAGGCCGCGGGTCGCGACGTGGAGGTCGATGCGCCAGCCGCTGTCGTTGTCGAAGGCGCGGCCGCGGTAGGACCACCACGTGTACGGGCCCTCGCCCTCCGGGGTGAGGTGGCGCACGACGTCGGTGTACCCGGCCTCGTCGTAGACGCGGGAGAGCCACGCCCGCTCCTCGGGGAGGAAGCCGGCGTTCTTCTGGTTGGCCCGCCAGTTCCTGAGGTCCCGCTCGGTGTGCGCGATGTTCCAGTCACCGCAGATCAGCACCTCGCGGCCGGCGGCGGCGGCCTTCTCCCGCAGCTTGACCATGTGCTCCAGGAACGCGGCCATGAAGCGCTCCTTCTCCTCCTGCCGCTCCGTGCCGACCTCGCCCGAGGGGAGGTAGAGGCTGGCGACCGTCACGCCGGGCAGGTCGATCTCCGCGTAGCGGCCGGAGCCGTCGAACTCCTCCGAGCCGAAGCCGATCCGGCTCGCGGACGGTTCCTGCCGCGAGTAGAGGGACACCCCGGCCCGGCCCTTCGCGGCCGCCGGGGCGTGGAGCACGTGCCAGCCCTCGGGGGCACGGACCTCCTCGGGCAGCTGCGCGGCCTCGGCGCGGACCTCCTGCAGGCACACCACGTCGGCCGTGGTCGCCTCCAGCCAGGGGAGGAAGCCCTTTTTGGCCGCGGCGCGCAGCCCGTTCACGTTCACGGTGGTCACGGTGAGCATGACGGGGACGATACCGGCCCGCCGGAGGGTGCCCGTACCGGGGCGTAGGCCGCACACCCGTACGATGTGCGGGTGGAGATCCGGAAGACGCCCTACGACCACCCCGACGCCGTACTGCTGACCGAGCAGGTGCAGCAGGAGTACGTCGTGCGGTACGGCGGCCCCGACGAGACGGCGATGGACCCCGACCACTTCGACGGCCCGCAGGGCGAGTTCATGGTCGGTTACCTCGACGGCGCCCCCGTGGCGACCGGCGGCTGGCGCGGTCAGGACGCCTCCCCGGAGGGCTTCGAGGACGGCGACGCCGAGGTCAAGCGCATGTACGTGGTGCCGCAGGCCCGGGGCCGGGGCTTCGCACGCCGGATGCTCGCCGCACTGGAGGCCGGCGCCGCCGCGGCGGGCCGCACCCGGATGGTGCTGGAGACGGGGCAGATGCAGCCGGAGGCGATCGCCCTGTACGCCTCCTGCGGCTACACGCCGGTGACCAAGTTCGGCCACTACAAGGACAGTCCGCTCAGCGTGTGCCTGGGCAAAACGCTCCGGGCACCGGCCGAGGAGGCCGTTCCCGCGTAGCCTTGGTCCGTGATCGAGGACAGCGCGTCCGCCCGGCTCGCGGCGGGCAAGTACCTACTGGTGACCACCTACCGGCGGGACGGCCGTACCGTCGCCACCCCGGTCTGGGTGGTCCGCGACGGTGAGGCGGTCGGTGCCTGGACCGCGGCGGACTCCGGCAAGGTCAAGCGGATCCGCAACCGTGCCGACGTGCTGGTCGGCCCCTGCGACGTACGCGGCAACCCCACCGGGGAGCAGGTGCCCGCGCGCGCCGAGATCCTCGGACCGCAGGAGACCGAGCGCTACCGTTCCCTGGTCGCCCGCAAGTACGGCCTGCTCGGCCGGCTGACCCTGTTCGGCAGCCGCCTGCGCCGCGGCCGCGAGGGCACGGTGGGCGTGCGGATCACCCTCACGTGAGCGGCGGTGCGCCGCGGCAGGGCGCCTGCACGGTGAGCGTCTGCCGCGACTGCTGCTGCGGTACGGAGAAGGTCCCCGGCGTCGACCACGACGCTCAACTCGACCTGCTCCGGCGGGAACTCGCCGGGGTCTGCCGGGTACGCGTCACCGAGTGCCTCGACGTGTGCGAACAGGCCAACGCCGTCGTCGTGCAGCCCTCGCCGGAGGGGCGCGCGGCCGGAGGCCGGCCGGTCTGGCTCGGCCTGGTCAACGATCCCGGCGCCCTCGGCGACATCGTCGCGTGGGTGCGCGCCGGGGGACCGGGCCGCGCCGTACCGCCCGACGTCCTGGACCTCTACGCCATCGAACCGCCGGGCGGCCGTACCGTGGGCGCTGTGGACGCGGCGGGCTGAGCGGGCCGGAAACGCCGCCGGGAGGCCCGGGACACGGCAGGGGCCGTACGGGCTTCGTTGCCCGTACGGCCCGTGAACCGGCCGTGCCGGAGGGTCAGTCGATACCGCGCAGGATGTGCGGTTCGTTCAGATCGTCCTCGTAGCCGGCCAGTCGGATCGGTGCCGACCTGGCCCAGACGTCCAGGTTCCGCACCTCCCGCTGTTGCGCGGGCTGATCGTCAGGCTCCTTGGGGAGCTGGTTCCGCTTTGACTTCTCGGGTGTCACCGCGCACTCCTTCGTGTCGGGTGAGCCGGACGCCGGCCCGGCCGCTGCCGGACGCCGACCGCCCGGTCGGGCTGATGGCTGAGCGGACGCGGTGGCGCCGGTTGCGGAACCGGGCGGGGACCGCGGTGGGCGGTTCCTCCCGGGGCGGAGGCAGGGGGTGTTGGTGCTCCCCCGAGGGCCTTTCCGTCGGGAGAAGCCTATGCCCGGACGCGGGGTGCCACCATCCCAATACGGCGCGCCGCGACGACGGCCACCCTTCCCGCGTACGCCGGGCGGTCGTCACCCGGTGTTCAACCGCTGCGCCGTACCGCCCCGGGACGGGCGCAGGAGAGGGTCGCCCACACCGCGCGACCGGTGCCGTGCGCCGGCGGACGCACGCCCCAGCCTTGGGCCAAATGGGCGACGAGGGCGAGCCCGCGGCCGTTCTCGTCGGCGTCGGCGGCCGCGCGTGCCTGCGGACCCGCGGGCCCGCGCCCTTCGTCGACGACCTCGATGTGCAGCGTGCCGCCCGCCGTCCAGAGCAGGCACGCGACGTGGTCGCTGCCGCTGTGCACGACCGCGTTGGTGAAGAGTTCGCTCACCACGAGGCCGGCGTCGTCGCCCAGTTCCTCCAGGCCCCAGCTGCTGAGCGCGGAACGCACCTGGCGCCGCGCGACGCCGACCGACGAGGCCTGCGCCGGCAGTCGGAGCCGGAAGGTGTCCCGGGCGCTGAGGGCAAAGAGCACACACGCAACTATGGCCACTGCTTGCACAGAAGGCAAGGGTCATTCTGCAAATTGCACAATCGCCAGTATCAGGGTGTGGGTTCCATTCCTGACATGGCACACTGCTGCCATGCGTGAGTTGCGACGTGGGTGAGGCGAAGGCGAGCGGGGCGCCGACCGTCCTCCGCGTGATCCTCGGCAAACGCCTCCAAGACCTGCGGGAGAAGGCGGGTTGCTCGTACGAACAGGCCGCGCGCGAGCTGGACGTCACCCATGCCACCGTGCGCCGGATGGAGAAGGCCGAGGTCGGCCTGCGCATCCCGTACGTGGAGAAGCTGCTGGCGCTGTACGGCGTCGACGCCGCCGAGGCGGCGACCTTCATCGACCTCGCCCGGCAGGGCAACCGCCCCGGCTGGTGGCACCGTTACCGTGACGTCCTGCCGTCCTGGTTCAGCGCCTTCGTCAGCCTCGAGGGCGAGGCGGCCATCATCCGCGCCTACGAGCCGCACTACGTCCCCGGCCTGCTGCAGACCGAGGACTACGCCCGCGCCGTGCTGAAGGCCGGACGCCCGGGCGCCTCCGAGGAGGAACTCGAGCGCCTGGTCGCGCTCCGCCGGGAACGGCAGGCGCTGATCGCCCGGCCCGAGGCCCCGCTGCTGTGGGTGGTGATGGACGAGACCGTGCTGCGCCGCCCCATCGGCAGTCCCGGCATCATGCGCGCCCAGCTGGACCGGCTGGCCGAGGCTTGTGAGCTGCCGCAGGTGAGACTGCAGATCATGCCCTTCGACGCCGGGCCGCACCCGGCGATGTACGGGCCTTTCCACATCTTCCGGTTCCAGATCCGCGAGCTGCCGGACGTCGTGTTCACCGAGAGCCTGGTGGGCGCCGCCTACCTGGACGACGTGGACGACGTCTCGGCGTTCCTCGAGGCCCTCGACCGGATGTGCGCGCAAGCCGCGCCGGCACACAGCACCGCAGCCATCCTCGATGGCATCCGCAAGGAGATCTGACATACATGGACGACCGCATATACAACGGCATGCGCGCCGTCGACCTCGGTACCGAGGGCTGGCACAAGCCGTGGAGCGGCGGCAACGGGGGAAGTTGCGTGGAGGCCATGAAACTGGCCGACGGCAGGGTCGCGCTGCGGCAGTCCACCGACCCCGACGGGCCGGCCCTTATCTACACGGACCACGAGATCAGGATGTTCATCCAGGGCGCCAAGGACGGGAAGGCCGACTTCCTGCTGTCCTGAGCCCCCGCATTGACATCTTCGAGTGAACCCAGCCCGCGCGGGCAACCGCGACGACCGACGGGCTGTCTCCAGCGGTAATCCGCCGGACGGACGGGACAAGGGGAGCAGCATGACCGGACAACTCGGACCGCTGTACGAACCGGGAGTGGCCTACGTGCGCATCGCCGCTGCCGACGCGGCGACCGCCCACAGGGTCGCCGACGTCATCGCCTCCCGGTATCCGGGGACCCGCCCGCCGCGGGTCACCACGCATGCGGACGGGTTGGTGGAGTTCGACCTGTACACGTACACCCTGGAGGAGGTCAGCCCCTCGGGTCCGTACGACGCCCAGGGCCCGGAGAGCTGCTAGCCGGGCCCCGGGTGCCGCGCTTGCGCCGGATCAGCCCTGACCCGGGTGGAGGACGACCTTGGTGTAGCCCTCGATCCGCTTGTCGAACTTCTCGTAGGCCGACGGCGCGTCCGTCAGGGGCAACTCGTGGGAGACCACGAAGCTCGGACGGGCGCGGCCCTCGATGATCATGTCGCGCAGCTGCCGGTTGTAGCGCTTGACGTTGCACTGCCCGGTGCCCAGCCGCAGGCCCTTCTCGAAGAGCCGGCCGATGGCGACCAGCAGCCGGCCGCTCTTGGCCTGCTCGTCCGGGCCGCCGGGGTCGGACGGCACGTACAGGCCCGGGATGCCCAGGGCACCGGTGGGGCGCACGGTGTCGATCAGGGAGTTCAGCACCGCCGCGGGCTCCTCGCGGCCCGCGCCGCCGGCCTGGGCCTGGTAGCCGACCGCGTCGACGCCCTTGTCGGTGCCCTCGCCCTGGGTGTGCTCCTTGATCTGGTCCACCGGACTGCCCTTGGTGAAGTCGATCGGGACCGCGCCGATCTCCTCGGCCTTCTGCAGCCGTTCCGGCACGCGGTCCACGACGAACACCTTGGCCGCCCCGCGCAGCATCGCCGAGTACGCGGCCATCAGCCCAACCGGGCCACCGCCATACACCGAGACGCTCTCGCCGGGGGAGACCTGGGCGAGCTCACAGCCGTGGTACCCGGTCGGGAAGATGTCGGCGAGGAGCACGAAGTCGGACTCGTTGGCGGTGCCGTCCGGCAGTTTCAGACAGTTGAAGTCCGCGTACGGTACGCGCACGTATTCCGCCTGACCGCCCGGCCAGGGGCCCATGGCCACATAGCCGTAAGCGCCTCCGGCGAACCCCGGATTGACCGTCAGGCAGTAGCCGGTGAAACCCGCCGAGCAGTTCTTGCAGAATCCGCAGGCGACGTTGAAGGGCATGACCACGCGGTCGCCCTGCTTGAGGGTGGTGACACCCTCGCCGACCTGGTCGATGATGCCCAGGTTCTCGTGGCCGAACACGATGCCGGGCTCCGCGGCGGTCCGGCCCTCGTACATGTGCAGGTCGGAGCCGCAGATCGCGGTCGACGTCACCCTGACGATCACGTCGTTGGGGTGCTGCAGGCGTGGATTGTCGACTTCCTCGACGGCTACTTCGAACGGTCCTTTGTAGACGACGGCCTTCACGTGGACACCTCCGATTGGTGTCTGATTCGCGGCTTACGTGACCTATTTCTCATGCTGCCCCCTTGGGCAGTGCGAGACAAGCCAGCTATTCTTCACGTGGAATATGGCGATTTGTGATTGACCGCGAGGAAAGGCGGGAAGAATGGCCCACCGCTCAGGAACGCTGCTCGTCCCCGTGCCCGGCCTGTCCGGCACGGTGTACCCGGTGGGCACGCGCGTGGCCATCAGCGGACGGGGCTCGGCCGTCGACGCCTTCGTGGACGGCGACTGGCTGCCGCTGTCGTGGTGGGAGTTCGCAGAGGGCCGCAACGACGACGTGTACGAGGGCCCCACCGCCTGACGTCCCTCCCGTGCCCGTGACGCCGCTTCGGCAGCCGTCGCAGGGCGACGAGTTACCCAGCCGGTAACGGCAACTCGCCCAGCGGGCCACCGAGGTCGGCGTCCTCGCGGACCATGACCGGTTTGTGGTGGCCGAGTTGGGGGCGCGGGTGCTTCCCTCGGCCGCCGTGACGGCGGCGATCACCGCAGGCACCTTCCCGCCACCGGTCAGCGCGCCGCCACGGCCTGTGTGCCCAGCCCCGCGAGCCGCGCCAGTCGGCGGTGCGAGTCCAGCAGTGCCGACCGGTCGTAGCCGGCCGTGGTGACCAGCACCTCGTCCGTCCCGGTGCGTCCGACCAGGCCCGACAGCGCGGCCGTCACCTCGGCCTCGGTGCCGTGGACGCCCCCCGACAGCGTCCCCTCGAACACGTCGCGCTCGCGCGCCGTCATGTGCCTGGCCAGCACCTCGTCCGGCGGCGCCAGCGGCGGGAATTCGCCCTGCGTACGCGAGTGCGCCAGCGACCAGGCCTCCGACACCAGAAGCCGCCGCGCGGCCTCCGTCGTCTCCGCGACGGACACGGTCGTCGACACCACGACGTACGGCCGCGCCGCCCCCGCCGAGGGCCGGAACGCCGCGCGGTAGCCCTCGATCGCCTCCCGCATGCGCTCCTCGCCCCGCACCGCGGCGATCACCAGGGGGAGCCCGAAGGCCGCCGCCGTGGCCGCTCCCGCGCCGGTGGCCAGTACGAACGCCGGGACGCGCATCCCCTCCGGCGGCCGCGCGTGCACCGCGCCGGGGCCAGCCGTGCCGGTGAAGTAGCCGAGCAGCTCCGTCAGCAGTTCCTCGAAGTCCCCGGCGGCCTGGGCATCGCGCCCCAACGCCCGGCGCACTCCGTCCGTGAAGCCCACCGACCGCCCCAGCCCCATGTCGATCCGCCCGGGGAACAGCGACTCCAGCACCCCGAACTGCTCCGCCACCACCAGCGGCCGGTGGTTGGGCAGCATGACCCCGCCCGTGCCCACCCGGATCCGGGACGTGGCTGCGGCGACCGCCGCGGCCAGCACCGCCGGCGAGGATCCCGCCACCCCCGGCACCCCGTGGTGCTCCGACACCCAGAAGCGCCGGTAGCCCAGTTCCTCGGCGTGCCGCGCCAGCCACACCGTGTCCCGCAACGCCTGCGCGGGCTCGGCGCCCTCGCGGACGGGGGATCGGTCGAGGATCGAGAACGGAATCGGGGGGAGCTGCGGTGCGATCACCTTTGGTGCAACGCCCACCGCGACGCGGGATTCCCGGGTGGCGGCGCCCCGGACGCCGCTCAGTCCTCCCGGCGGGCGTACGTCACCATCAGCACGCCGCTCTTGTGCGTCCGCACCTCGGTCACGTCGTACGCCTGCGGGGCGAAACCGCCCGCGAACAGCGGGACGCCGGCGCCCGCGACCACGGGGTTGAGCTTGACGACCAGCTCGTCGATCTCCGGGCGCAGCGAGGCCGCCAGCCGGCCGCCCCCGCACAGCCAGATGCCAGCCCCGTCCCGCCGCTTCAGCCCGCGCACGAACTCCAGCGGGTCACCGGAGACCAGCTCCACCGCGGGGTCCGGGCTCGCCGTCATGCTCCCGGACACCACGTACTGCCGCAGGTGCGGATAGGGACTGGTCAGCCCGAAGGGCAGCCCCACCTCGTACGTGGCCCGGCCCATCAGCACCGTGTCGAACCGCCGGTTCGGCGCGTCGGCGATGCCCAGCGGGCCGCGGGCCTGCGCCGGCAGGGTCTCCGGGTACTCGGCGAGGACCGTCTCCATGTGGTCGCCCACGGCCGCGAGGAAGTCGTACTCGCCCTCCGGCCCGGCCACGAACCCGTCGATCGTGGACGCCACGAAATACGTCAGCCTGCGCATGCTGCCCCCTGGTACGCGATGATCGTCGACCGGCGCCAAGGTAGTCCGTGGAGGGATCCCACCGCCACGCGATACCCCGGCCCCCGGAGTAGATTCGGTGACGACCCGCGGGGGACGGCGGGGGATGGCGGAGGCTGGGATGACGGAAGCCGCGGGCGCGACGGACCGGGCCGGGACGCTGACGCTGGGCGGGGCGAGCGGGCGATGGGTCCTCGCGGCGGTGGTCCTGGGCTCGGGCATGACCCTCCTCGACGGCACCGTCGTCAACGTCGCGCTCCCGACGATCGGCAAGGAGCTCGGCGCCACGCTCGCCGGTCTCCAGTGGACGATCAACGCCTACACGCTGACCCTCGCCGCGCTCATCCTGCTGGGCGGCTCGCTCGGCGACCGCTTCGGGCGGCGCAAGGTCTTTATGATCGGTACGGTGTGGTTCGCGCTGGCCTCCCTGCTGTGCGGCATCGCCCCCAGCATCGAGGTGCTGATCGCCGCCCGCGCCCTGCAGGGTGTCGGCGGGGCGCTGCTCACCCCCGGGTCGCTGGCCCTGATCCAGGCGTCCTTCGCGTCCCAGGACCGGGCCCGCGCGATCGGCGTGTGGTCGGGCCTGGGCGGCATCGCGGGGGCGCTGGGGCCGCTGCTCGGCGGCTGGCTGGTCGACGCCGTCAGCTGGCGCTGGGTGTTCTTCATCAACCTCCCGCTGGCCGTCCTGGTCATCGCGGTCGCCTCCCGGCACGTCCCGGAGAGCCGCGACGAGAGCGTCACCGGCGGCTTCGACGTCGCGGGCGCGGTGCTCGGTGCGGTCGGCCTCGCCGGGGTCACCTACGCCCTGATCTCCGCGGGCGGAAGCCACCCGGACATCGCCGCCGTCTGCGTCTCCGGCGTGGCGGGCCTGGCCGCGTTCGCCGGGTTCGTGGTGACCGAGCGGCGCAGCCCGCACCCGATGCTGCCGCCGAGGCTCTTCTCGAATCGCCAGTTCACCGCCGCGAACCTGGTCACCTTCGCGGTCTACGCGGCGCTCGGCGGCCTGTTCTTCTTCCTGGTGCTCGAGCTGCAGACCGAGGCCGGGTACTCCCCCCTGGCCTCCGGGACGGCGCTGCTGCCCATCACCGTCATCATGCTGGCGCTGTCCGAGCGCGCGGGCCGGCTCGCCGAGCGCATCGGGCCGCGGATCCCCATGACGGTCGGGCCGGCGGTCTCCGCCGTCGGCCTGCTGCTGATGCTGCGGATCGGCGCGGAGGCGTCGTACGTCGCCGACGTCCTGCCCGCGGTGTGCGTCTTCGCCCTGGGCCTGGCGGCCACGGTCGCCCCGCTCACCGCCACCGTCCTCGGCGCCGCCGAGGTACGGCTCGCGGGCACCGCGTCCGGTGTGAACAACGCCGTGGCCCGTGCGGCGGGCCTCCTCGCGGTGGCCGCCCTGCCGCTCATGGCCGGGCTCTCCGGCGACGACTACGAGGACCCGGCGGCCTTCGGCCACGGGTTCCGGGTCGCCGTGACGATCTGCGCCGGGATGCTCGTGGTGGGCTCGCTCCTCGCCTGGTTCGGCATCCGTTCCGACGTGCTCCGCGAGACCCCCGAGGAGCCGGCCAAGCCGGCTCCGGCGTGCAAGCACTACTGCGCCATCGGCGCTCCGCCCCTGCAGAGCGGCGAGGAGTCCGCATGCGGGACGGTGACCGGCGGCGGGCAGGACATGCGCAAGGACCGCCCCCCGGCCGGGTGACCCGCGCGACCGGGTCCGCGCCACCGGGTCCCGGCGCGACCGGGTCAGGGGGGGTCAGTACTCCTCGGACTCCGGTACGAGATGCATCGCGGCCTCTTCGGCGGAGGCGGCCGCCCCGTCGATGCCGATGTCCTGGGCGACCATGCCCTCGGTCTCGTAGTGCGCGCCCTCGTCGGGGGCGACCAGACGCCCGGCGCGCGGGCCCCCGACCTCGCCGTCGATCAGCTCCCCGTCGGTGTCCCACGCGTCCCCGATGCCGTCCCCGTCGGGGACCGGCAGGTCCGGGAGCTCCTCGGCCAGGCGTTCGTCGAGCGTCTCGCCCCGCAGGCGGCCCGCCGCGGTGATGGCGGGCTTGTTCACCGCCCAGGGCCGCTCCGGCGGTGAGTAGCCCTCGTCGAGTATCTGGTCGACACCGTGGTAGTCCAGGGTGTCCTCGGGCTCCAGCAGCCCGGCGTCGTCCTGTACCTCTGACCCGTCGGGCTGGTAGACCTCGTCACCCATCTCGTTCTCTCGCATGTCCGTCTCCTCGCTCACGCGCCGCCACCGCCTCGGCGCCGCCTCGCGGGCCGCGCGCCCCCTCTTTCCCTCCACACTCTTCCGTCCGGACGCCGATCGCCACCCGGAAGCGTGAAAAAGGTCGGTGCGGGAGCGTTCCCCGGACCTTCACCCGCTGTCCCGTGCCCCCGCTGCCCCGGCCGCGCCACCGTCATCCTGAGCGGCGGCCGGGGCAGCGGTCCGAGGACCCGGGCACCGGGGGTCAGCGTCGGGCGGACCGCCGGCCGACGGGACCGAAGTCGTCGTCGCAGTCGCGGCCGGAGAACCCGTGCGCGAAGCCCCTGACCACCCGGAAGGAGGCGGTGGTCTGGACGCGCGGCGGGCACCGCAGCGTCACGGTGTACCAGCCCGGCCGGGTGTGCTTCGGCACCCGGAAGCTGCCGGCCAGCAGGCCGCCGCCCCTGCCCAGGGGCAGCAGGTTGACCTGGCCGCCGGCTTCGGACTGGCCCTTGGAGTAGTTGGCGTCACGGCCGCAGGCCGTGGTGGTGACCATCAGCCGCATTCCGGGGACGGCGTAGTAGGGGGTGACCCATGCATTGGGGAAGTCGGAGGCAGGGGCGGAGGCGGAGGCGGTGGGAACGGTGAGACCGATGACGGCCGCGGCCATGGCGACACCGCCAAGAACGCGTGTTGTAGGCATGAGGCAGCTCCAGGTCGAACGGGCAGGGAGAGGAGCGGTCCCAGGGTGTCCGCTCCACGCGGAGCAAAACAGCACCGTGTGGGGCCTGCCACCCGAAAGCGGTGCTCACGGCGCCGAACGCGTCCCCGCCCGGCCCCGGCTCGCCACGTCACCGCAGGTCACGCCCCCTGCGGACGATCGCCTGCGAAAGTGGGCTGCCTTACCCGCAATCAGGTGACGGACCGACAGGGATACGCTGCCGGAACAAGATTGACGGAGCATCAGAAAATAGGTGGGGCATGCTTCCTCGTGGAGGCCGATCACCTCACGCAGCGCGTCCCGTGCCTCGTGGGAGCTGCCGCCCTGCTCCAGCAGCGCGGCGGCGATCGCGTCCAGCTTGCGCTGGACGGCGTGCTCGGCGCGGCGTTCGGCGTTCTTGAGCAGGGCGAGCAGCAGCAGCGTGACCGCCGTCATCAGATCCGCGGCGAACAGCTGCCACTTCAAGGGCAGCCCGAGGGCGTGGACGACGAGGAAGCCGGCCACCAGGAGCAGGCAGAGGCAGTAGAAGAGCGGCGACGCCGTGAAGTTGGACGTCGCCTCGGCGAGCCGCTCGAACCGGCCCCGTCCGCCGTCCTCGTCGGCCCGCTCGGCCGGATGCCGGAATGCCACGCCGTCCTCCCCGGGGGCTCGTCGACGATGGGCGGTGCGGTGCGCGCGACGTGCCCGGCCGGCCCGCGTCCGCGGACCGGCCGGATCCGGTCCGCGGTCAGCAGATGCGCGGCAACTGCTCGCCCAGCGGCAGGTCCACCACCCGCGTCCCGCCCAGGCCCGTACGGGCGACGACCATGCCCGCGTGGTCCGCCACGCACTCCCCGATGACCGCCGCGTCCGCGCCGAGCGGATGCGCGCGCATCGCGGCCAGCACCTCCTCGGCCACCGCGCGGGGCACGAAGGCGACGAGCCTGCCCTCGTTGGCGACGTACATCGGGTCCAGGCCCAGCACCGCGCAGGCGTTGGCCACCGCGGGTGGCACGGGCACCGCCCGCTCCTGCAGGACGACACCGACACCCGAGGCGGCCGCGATCTCGTTGAGGGCCGCCGCCAGACCGCCACGCGTGGGGTCGCGCAGCACGTGCACGTCCGTCGTGACGCGCAGCACGGCCTCGACGAGCCCGCCGAGCGCCGCCGTGTCGCTCTCGATCTCGACCCCGAACTCCAGGCCCTCGCGCACGCTCATCACGGCGACGCCGTGCGCCCCGATCTCCCCGCTGACGATGACCACGTCGCCCGGCGCCGCGCGCTGCGGACGGATGTCGACACCGTCGGGGATCAGACCGATGCCCGCGGTGTTGATGTACAGCCCGTCGCCGTGGCCGGCTTCGACGACCTTGGTGTCGCCGGTGACGACCTCCACCCCGGCGGTGCGCGCGGCCGCGCCGAGCGCCTCGGCGACCCGCGCCACCAGCGGCATCTCCACCCCCTCCTCCAGGATGAAGCCGCAGGAGAGGTAGGCGGCCCTGGCCCCGCTCATCGCCAGGTCGTTGACCGTGCCGTTGACGGCGAGGTCGCCGATGCTGCCGCCGGGGAAGAACAGCGGCCGCACCACGTAGGAGTCGGTGGAGAACGCCAGCCGGGCCCCGCCCAGCGTCACGGCCGCGGAGTCGGCGAGCCCGGCCAGCACCTCGCCGCCGAAGGCGGGGGCGAAGACGTACCGGACGAGTTCCGCGGACAGCGCGCCCCCGCCGCCGTGGCCCATCACCACCCGTGGCTGGTCGCGCAGCGGCGCCGGGCAGGTCCAGCCGGAGAAGTCCGGGGCGGCGAGGGTCTCTGCGATGTCAGCCAACGGGGCTCGCCTCCAGGGGTGCGCTGGTCCCGCCGAGCCGGCGGTAGAGGTAGTACGCGGCGCAGGCCCCCTCGCTGGAGACCATCGTGGCGCCCAGAGGCGTGCGGGGCGTGCAGGCACCGCCGAACGCCTCGCACTCGTGCGGCTTGATCAGGCCCTGCAGGACCTCGCCGCTGCGGCAGGCGGCCGGCTCCCGCGTGGTGATGCCCGTGACGGAGAACCGGTGCTCGGCGTCGTACTCGCGGTACCGCTCCGACAGCCGCCACCCGCTGTCGGGGATGACCCCGATGCCGCGCCAGGCGCGGTCGGTGACCTCGAAGACGTCCGCGAGCATCGCCTTCGCCGCGGGGTTGCCCTCCGGGCGCACGGCGCGCGGGTAGGCGTTCTCCACCCGGTACTCGCCGCGCTCCAGCTGGTGCACCGCCCGGCGTACGCCCTCCAGGATGTCCAGCGGTTCGAAGCCGGTGACGACGATCGGCACACCGAACCCGTCCGCCAGCTCCGGGTACTCCTCCGTCCCCATCACGCTGCACACATGACCGGCCGCCAGGAACCCCTGCACGCGGCAGTCCGACGAGCGCATGATCGCCTCGATCGCCGGGGGGACGCGCACGTGGGACACCAGCAGGCTGAAGTTGGCGATGCCGAGTTTCCGGGCCTGGTACACCGTCATCGCGTTGGGCGGGGCGGTGGTCTCGAACCCGATGCCGAAGAAGACGACCTCGCGGTCGGGGTTCTCCCGGGCGATCCGCAGGGCGTCCAGCGGGGAGTAGACGACGCGCACGTCACCGCCCTCGCCGCGGACGCCGAAGAGGTCGCGCCCGGTGCCGGGGACGCGCAGCATGTCGCCGAAGGAGCAGAAGATCACCCCGGGGCGGGAGGCGATCTCCAGTGCCTTGTCGATGACCTCCAGCGGGGTCACGCAGACCGGGCAGCCGGGGCCGTGGATGAGCTCCACCTCCTTCGGCAGGAGCTGGTCGATGCCGTGCCGGATGATGGTGTGGGTCTGGCCGCCGCACACCTCCATCAGCGCCCAGGGCCTGGTCACGGTCGCGTGGATGTCGTCCAGCAGCCTCCGCGCCAGCTCCGGGTCCTGGAACTCGTCGATGTACTTCACCGCTCCGCCTCCGCCGTCGTTCCCGCCTCGGCGGCCGCCTGCTGCCAGGGGTCGCCGAACTCCTCCTCCAGCAGCCCGAGGTTCCCGAAGAGGGCGAGCGTCTGCCGCGCCGACTCCTCGTCGAGCCGCTGCAACGCGAAGCCGACGTGGACGATGGCGTACTCGCCGACCTGGAGGTCGGGCAGGTACTCCAGGCACACGTCCTTCACCACGCCGCCGAAGTCGACGGTCGCCATCTTGGTGCCGTCCCGTTCCTCGATCTCCAGCACCTTGCCGGGTACCGCCAGGCACATCAGCTGTCTCCTCGCTGTGGGTGGGGGTTCGTGGGGCCGCCGCGGGCGGCGACGACCAACTGGCCGAGCGCCAGGCCTCCGTCGTTGGGCGGGACGAGCCGGTGGCGCAGCACCGTGAACCCGTCCTCGCGCAGGTCCCGCGCGCACGCGGAGGACAGCAGGGCGTTGGCGAAGACGCCGCCGCTGAGCGCCACGGTCGTGGTGCCCTCCGCCTCCCGAACGGCCGCGCACACCCGGCGCACCAGGTCGGCCACCGCCCGGTGGAAGCGCCCGGCGACCACCCCGGCGGGCACGCCCGCGTGCAGGTCGGCGACGACGGCCGCCAGCACCGGGCCGGGGTCGCAGGCGGTCGCTCCGTCGGCGCCGGCGCCGATGCGCAGGGTGAAGGCGTAGCCCTCTGTGGGCAGTCGGCCCGCCGCCACCGCCGCGGCCTCCAGTTCGACGGCGGCCTGCGCTTCGTACCCCGCCTCGTGGCACACCCCGGCCAGCGAGGCGACGGCGTCGAAGAGCCGGCCCATGCTGGAGGTCGGGACGCAGTGCAGCCCCCGTTCCAACTGGGCGGCCAGCACCGATCGTTCGTCCTCCGGGCAGGCGGCCGTGCAGGGCAGTTCCGGCGCCCAGGGCAGACCGGCCGCCCGCAGATGCGCCAGCGCCATCCGGTAGGGGCGGCGCACCGCCGCGTCCCCGCCGGGCAGCGGCACGTACGCCAGGTGCGCGGGGCGACGGAAGCCGTCGTAGTCGGCGAGCAGGAACTCACCGCCCCACACCGCGCCGTCGTCGCCGTGGCCCGTCCCGTCGAAGGCGACGCCGATCACCGGACGTGTCCCGTCCAGCCCTGCCTCGGCCATCGCCGCCGCGACGTGCGCGTGGTGGTGCTGCACCAGCCGCAGCGGCCGCTCGCCCGCGGAGCGCCGGGCCCAGCCCACCGAGCGGTAACCGGGGTGCCGGTCCGCGGCGAGCAGCACGGGCCTGACCCCGGTGATCTCCTCCAACTGGCGTTCGGCGGCCGTGAAGGCGGTCAGCGTCGCCAGGTCGTCCATGTCGCCGACGTGGGCCGACAGCCAGGCGTGCCGTCCCTCGCCCACGCAAAAGGTGTTCTTCAGGTCGCCGCCCACGGCGAGCGCCGGTGCCACCTGCACGGGCAGGGGCACCGGGAAGGGCGCGTAACCGCGCGAGCGGCGTACGGGCAGTTCCTCGCCGTCGCAGATCCGCACCACCGAGTCGTCGCACGGCACATGGATGGGCCGGTCGTGCGTCAGCCATGCGTCGGCCAGGCCCGCCAGCCGTTCCAGCGCCTGCTCGTCGTCGGTGACGATGGGCTCCCCGCCCAGGTTGCCGCTGGTCATCACCAGCAGCCGGGGCCCCGGGGGATCGCCCGGCAGCCCCAGCAGCAGATGGTGGACCGGCGTGTACGGCAGCATGACCCCGAGGTCGGCGACCCGCGGCGCCACGGCCTCCGCGACCCTGCGCACCCCCGCGCGCCGCCGCAGCAGGACGATCGGCCGACGCGCGCCGATCAGCAACTCCCGCTCCGCCGGGCCGACCTGGGCCAGCCGCTTCACGTCCGCGACGTCCCGCGCCATCAGGGCGAACGGCTTGTCGCCGCGGTCCTTGCGGGCCCGCAGCAGCCGTACGCTCTCCTCGTTGCCCGCGTCGCAGGCCAGGTGGTAGCCGCCCAGGCCCTTCACCGCGACGACCGCGCCCGCCGCCAGCAGCCGCCGTGCCTCCGCGAGCGGTTCGCCCTGCCATGTCGTGCCGTCCGTGCCGTCCGCGCCCTTCGTGCCGGGCAGGACCAGCCGCAGCCGGGGACCGCAGTCGTGGCAGGAGACGGGCTGGGCGTGGAAGCGGCGGTCGGCGGGGTCCTCGTACTCGGCCCGGCACGTCGCGCACATCGGGAACCGGGCCATCGTGGTGTTGGGCCGGTCGTACGGCAGGCCGGTGACGATCGTGAAGCGCGGCCCGCAGTGCGTGCAGGTGATGAACGGGTGCCGGTGGCGGCGGTCCGCGGGGTCGCGCAGCTCGGCCAGGCACGCCTCGCAGGTGGCGGTGTCGGGGGAGACCAGGGTGCGGGAGGCCGCGTCGCCGGGGCGCGAGGGGCTGATGGTGAAGTCCGTGCCGCCCGCGAGGGGGAGCAGATGATGGGAGACCGACTCCACCACCGCCAGCGGCGGCGCTTCGGAGCCGATCCGTGTGCAGAAGGACGCCACCGCGCCGGGGGCGCCCTCGACCTCGGCGACCACCCCGTCGCCGGTGTTGCCGACGTGGCCCGCGAGCCCCAGCTCACGGGCCAGACCGAACACGAACGGCCGGAAGCCCACTCCCTGCACGACCCCCCGGACCAGCACCCTGCGGCGCTGCGCGGTCCGGGCCGCGGGCCCCGGCTGACCCGGCATCAGTGCGTGTGGCCCACGGAGTGGGTGTGCCCGGCGGCGTCCTGGTGCGGGTGCTCGTGCGGGTGCTCGTGCGCATGGGTGTGCCCGTGCGCGTGGCCGTTCTCCACGGCGGTGCGCGCCATCACCGGACGGTGCACCGCGGCCCCCGCGTGCACGGCCAGCGCCCGCTCCAGCAGCACGCCCGCGCCGTCGCCGTCCCGCGTGGACGTGACGACCACCTCCACGCCCGGGTTGACCTGGGCGACGGCCGCCAGGAAGGCCGCCTCGTCGAAGCCGGCCGCCTCGGCGATGTCGTGCTTCGTCACGATCACCAGATGCGCCAGGCCGAAGGCCGTCGGGTACTTCAGCGGCTTGTCCTCGCCCTCGGTGACCGATGCCAGCACCACGCGCAGTGACTCGCCGAGGTCGTACGAGGCGGGGCAGACGAGGTTGCCGACGTTCTCCACGAACAGCAGGTGGGTGCCCTCCGGCAGCCAGGAGTCCACCTGCGACCGCACCATCGCCGACTCCAGGTGGCACAGCCCGTCGGTGAGCACCTGCCGCACCGGGGCACCTGAGCGGGCCAGCCGGGTCGCGTCGTTCTCGGTGGCCAGGTCGGCGGTGAGCGCCGCCACCGGCACCCCCCGCAACCGGGCCAGCCCCAGTTCCGACTCCAGCAGCGCCGTCTTGCCGCTGCCCGGGCTCGACAGCAGGTTCACCATGACGGTTCCGCGTGCGGCCAGTTCCCGGCGCAGATCCTGTGCGCCACGGTCGTTCCTGGCGAGCACGGACTGCTGCAGATCGGTCACTTTGCACATGGTCCTCAGCGCTCCTCGGGGAGTGTGGCGGCCGGCCGGCGCTGCGCGGCCCACCGCACCTCGGTGATCCGCAGTTCACGGCCGGACAGCAGCTCCGTCGCCGCGCTGTCACAGCCGGGACAGGTCAGCCGCGGGGGCATGCCGGTGGGCCAGTCCCGCGCGCAGCGCGCACAGCGGGCCCGGCCGGGGACGGTCTCGGTGGTGAGGGCCGCGCCCTCCAGTACGGTGCCGGTGCAGGCGAGGTCGAAGCTGAAGGCGAGGGCGTCCGCCACGACACCGGCGAGTTCGCCGACCTCCAGGTGGACGGACTCCGCGGAGGGCGCCGCCCCCGTACCGTCCGCGAGCCGGGCGGCGGCCTCCTCGACCTGCTCCACCACCGCCACTGCGATGGACATCTCGTGCATCGGTCTCTTCTCCGGTGTGCGGGTGCCGGCCGGGCCCCGGCTGCCGGCGCGCCCGGTGGGCGGTGCCGGCGGCTGACGCGGCTCATTGAAGGCCCGGCGCCCGGGGCACCCGGCCCGCCACGCCGCCGGGGCGGCGACGGCCTACCCGTTCGGCCTCACATGGACCGGATGTGCAGGTAGCGCTTCACGTCGGGCAGGACGCGGGACAAGGCGAGGGCGGCCACGGCCGCGCCCACCGCGCTCAGGGCGATCTTCCACATGGCGGGGTGCTCCTTTCTGCTCGTTGCCGGGATCTGTGGCGCGGCGGGCCGGTCAGGCCACCGCGTGCGGGTCCGCGGGCCGGTCGCACTCCTCACCGACGACCCGCAGCACCAGGCGTACGGCCTCGTCCACGGCGGCGGCCACGGGAGCGCTCAGACCGATGCCCTCCTCCAGGCAGGCCGGCTCGCAGCCCACCACCAGGACCCGGGAGGGCCTGGGGGCATCCGTCCCGGCGCTGAGGGTGTCGAGCAGCGCCAGTACGGTGTCCGGGGTCATCCGGTGCCCGTCCACGAGGGCCTCGCCCGGGCCGTCGCCGCCGGGCGGCGGAGCCTCGATGAGGTGCAGCGTGCCGGGGGAGCCGCCGCGCGCGACGGCGTCGACGAGGACCACGCTGCGGTACCCGTCGAGGAGCTGGTAGGCCAGGTGCACGCCCCGCACGCCGGTGTCGGTGACGTGGACGCCGTCGGGCAGCGGGTGCCCGGACAGCCGGCGCACCACTTCGACGCCGAAGCCGTCGTCACCCAGGAAGATGTTGCCGATGCCGGCGACCAGCACGCCGCCCGTGCTCACGCGTCCTCCAGGGGAGCGAGTTCGTCGGGCTGGAAGTACAGGAACCGGCCCTGTTCGCGGCGGATCTCCGCGCCGGGGTCGCCGTCGACCGTGACCGCGAGGTGCACCCCGCCGTCCACGTCGTGCAGCACCGCCTCCACCTGGGCGCTGCGCCCGTGCAGGAACAGGTCCTGTGCGTCGGTGCGCCGCCGTCCCGGCTGCAGTACGACCCGGCTGCCCGCGGCCACCCAGGTGTCGCCCACCATCACGCGGTCCCGGGCCGGGTCGACCGAGGCGTCGGCGCCGGGGTCCCACCAGGGGGTCCGGGGAGCCGCGGCGGGCGGGCCTGCCGGAGCGGTGACCTCGCGCAGCGCGCGCACGGCCCCGTGCAGACGCTCCATCACCTCCGGCGGCATGGACTCGGCCAGGTCGATCACCGCGGCGGCCCGGTCGTCCGTACCGCGCGCCTGCCGCTTCTCCTCGTCGGTGAGGGCGGCGGTGCGCAGCGCCAGGATCTCGTCGATCTCGGTGGCGTCGTAGAGCGCTCCCGGGCTCTCCGGGGCGATCCGCGGATGGTCCTCCAGGATGATGGGGGAGGAGAGCACCACGTTCGCCGCGCCGTGGTCGCCCGCCAGCACCGGCCAGGTGTTCTCGTTGCGGCACTCGGCGACGGCGGCCTTCGCCCATTCCGGCGGGTCCGTCATCGACACGAAGTAGCCGGAGGTCAGGCCCAGCATCAGATGGGCCGAGACCAGCGCGTGCGGCAGTGCCTCCTCGCGGCTGGAGGCCAGGGCGCACCCGGTGTTCTCCGCGACGGCGGTGAGCCTCAGCACCCGATAGGGGCCGGGCAGTTCCTCGGCGGAGATCCGCAGGACGCCCTCCAGGCGTGCCCGGCAGCGCAGGACGCGCCCGGCGGGGCTGCCGTCGGCGCCGGTGACGATCTCGCTCTCCTCCGTCGCGGGGACGGTGAAGGGCAGGACGACGTCCTCGGCGGTCAGCGCCGCGACGTCGACGGACACCTCGACGCGTTCCTCCACGCCCTCGTCCCACGGGACCAGCACCCGGTCCGGCAGCTGGAGTTCGTCGGTGGGCTCGAACTCGCCGTCGCTCAGGATCCGTTCCACCGTGCGCCGCTGGGCGTGCAGGAAGCGCAGTTCCGCGTGGAGCGCGGCGTCCGCGCGCGGCTCCATGAGGATCTGGGTCCGCTGCAGGACGGGTTCGCCGGACGCGTCCGCCCACACCGGGGGCACGAGCACCCCGAACTGCCAGCGCATCCGGTTCTTCGCCGAGGACGCCCGGTACGGGTAGAGCACGTAGCCCTCGAACAGGACGGCGTCGGCGGCCTGACGGGCCGTCGCGAAGCGTTCCGTGGCGGCCGTCACCGGGCGGCACCTCCCGCCGGGGCGGCGGCGCCGGCGAGCAGGGCCTCGACGGTCGCCTCCCAGGAGGGCAGCGCGTTCGCGCTGCGGAAGGACCGCAGCGACTCCAGCGCCGTACGCGGGAGCCGGATCCAGCCGCACCCCGGGAAGTGGGCGTCGATGGTCTCGCGCCACACCGCCACCGGCATACGGCACACGGCCTCCTTGTCCCAGGGCACCGGCTGCACCTGGAAGCCGGCCGGGCCGAGGAAGGCGGTGCCGGAGAAGAGCAGCAGCAGCGGCGCCTCGCCGTCCTCCAGGGCCTCGAAGTACTTCGTCGAGGCGACGTCCATGTCGTAGGTGCACGGCACCGGCAGGTCCACCTCGGTCTCGCCGGTGAAGCCCGGCACCATCAGCGACACCTGGGCGAACTGCATCGGCTGCAGCGTGCTGCCCCACCGCTCACGCTCGCCGAACAGATCGCCGAGGCCCTGCGCCTCGGCCTCGCCGTACGCCCGCTGCGCCGGTTCGATGCGCAACTGGCAGCGCAGCGCGAGGGCGTGCACCCGTTCCCCGCCAGGGGCGGTGATGCGCAGCCGGAAGACCAGCGTCGGTCCGGCGGCGTACCGGTCCGCCCGTACGCCCGTGCAGGCGAAGTCCAGCTCGGTCACGTCGGCAACCCCTCCCGCGGCACCGGTGCGGCCCGCTGTCGTACGTCGTCGAAGAAGGCGGCCAGTTCGGCGCGGGCGCCGGAACCGCCGTCGAACCCCTGCCAGTTCAGGCGCAGCCGGCCCACCAGCTCGTAGGCCCGGTCGACCGGGAGGAGGAAGCACTCGCCCCCGTCGCCCCCGTCGCCGTCCCGGCGGACGAGCAGCGCCTCCACGTCCGGCCGCAGCGCGGCCGCCAGCGGCGAGTCGCCGAAGACCTCCCGCCAGGTGCCCGGATCGACCTCGCTCTCGGTGGCGCCGGCCGGGCTCGGGTAGAGGACCACCGGCCGGTCGAGCACCGAGTTGTGGAAGAAGAAGGCGACCGAGACGGGGATGCGCAGCCGCTGCCAGGAGGCCGTGCCGGGCACCGAGCCCGGGTCACTGAGCACCCGGTCGGGCACGGAAGCGAAGCGGCCCCCGCCGGCGCCGGGCCGTTCGAAGAGCAGCGCGCACGGTACGCAGGCGCAGGCCAGCGCGCGCTTGCCGGTGTCGACCAGGTGCCGGTGGGGTCCCGTCAGCTCCACCCCGCACAGCTCGCAGCGCTCGATCGCGGGCTGCCGGGGCGCCACGAAACGGCGCAGTCCGGCCGCGGGGGTCCGCGGGCTCACGGCGCCCCCGGTGGACGGTTGCCGATCTGCAGCAGCGCGGGCTCGCCCGCCGCCGGGCCTGAGCGCGGCATCTCGACCACCGTCACCTCGGGCGCGAAGCAGGACAGTGCGGCCTCGATGCGCTGCCGGGTGGCGTCCATGGTGCTGGGGCAGCCGCAGCCGCCGTCCTCGCGGGCGTTCAGCCGCAGCGTGCCGGTCTCGGGGTCGAAGTGCTCGATGCCCACCGTCGCCCCGGCGCGCGCCGCTTCGACGGCGCGGCCGACCCGGGTGAGGGTGTCCTCGGGGTGCAGGTCGTGCAGGGTCAGCAGACCCGCCACCATCTCGTCGGCGATCAGCACGGCGAGCGGGTCGGCCGTGCCGTTCTTGAGGAGCGTGACGGCGCGCGTCAGGCCCGCGCCGTAGAACTCCATGAGGGTGCGCACCAGTTCCTCGGCGGCGCGTGCCGTCTCGCCGTCGCCGGAGGCCGCGAACGCGTCGAGGATCTCCTCGACGCGCCGCGCCGTCTGCTCCGCGCTCATCCGGCCATGCCGCTCAGACCGGTGGGGACGTGGAGCTTCTCCACGGTGCGCCCACCGCCGACGTACATGTGGACGCCGCACGGCAGACACGGGTCGAAGCTGCGCACGGCCCGCATGATGTCGATGCCCTTGAAGTTCTCGGGGGAGTTCTCCTCGAAGATCGGGGTGTTCTGCACCGCGTCCTCGTACGGGCCCGGGGTGCCGTAGCTGTCGCGCACGCTGGCGTTCCACGGGGTCGGCGGGTACGGGTGGTAGTTGGCGATCTTGCCGTCGCGGATGACCATGTGGTGCGAGAGCACACCGCGCACCGCCTCGGTGAATCCCACGCCGATGCTCTCGTCCGGGACCTCGAACTTCTCCCACGTCTGGGTGCGGCCCGCGCGGACCTCCTCCAGCCCCATCTCGGCGAAGTGCAGGGCGCAGGCGGCGGCGTAGGCCTGGAAGTACGTGCGGGCCCGGTTGCGCTCCAGGGCGTTGCTCCACTGCGGGATCTTCCACTCGAAGGTGGTCTCCGGCTTGGTGAGCGTCCTGGGCAGGTTGATCAACACGCTGTGCCCGGTGGCCTTCACGTACCCCAGGTCGACCAGTCCGTTGAGCGCGGTGGACCACAGCCGGGCGAGCGGGCCGCCGCCGGTGTCCAGCGCCAGGTGCTCCTTGCCGTCGAACCAGCGCGGGGACATCACCCAGCTGTACTTGTCGCCGAAGTCGCGCTTCTGGGGCGCCGGGATGGTGTGCTGGTTCCACGGGTGCCGCGGGTCGACCGGGTTGCCGAGCGGGTCGTGGGTGACGAACTGTTGCTGGCCCTCCCAGTCCTGGTAGTAGGAGCTGCCCAGCAGGATGCGGATGCCCAGGTTGATCTGCGTGAGGTCGTTGGTGACCAGCTTCCCGTCCACCACGATGCCGGGGGAGACGAACATCTTCCGTCCCCAGTCGGTCATGTTCGCGTACGTGAAGTCGCAGTGCTCGGGGTCGTTGAACGCGCCCCAGCAGCCGAGCATGACGCGGCGGCGGCCGACCTCCTCGTAGCCGGGCAGGGCTTCGTAGAAGAAGTCGAAGAGGTCGTCGTGGAGCGGCACGACGCGCTTCATGAACTCCACGTACCGCATCAGCCGGGTGAGGTAGTCGGTGAACAACTGCACCGACGCGATGGTGCCGACGCCGCCCGCGTAGAGGGTGGAGGGGTGGACGTGCCGGCCCTCCATCAGACAGAACATCTCGCGGGTGTAGCGGCTGACCTGCAGCGCCTCGCGGTAGAACTCTCCCTCGAGCGGGTTGAGCGAGCGCATGATGTCGCCGATGGTGCGGTAGCCGTGCTCGGAGGCGTGCGGGGCCTCGGTGCGGTTGGCCTGCTCCAGGACGCCCGGGTTGGTCTCGCGGACCATCTTCTCGCAGTAGTCGACCCCGACCAGGTTCTCCTGGAAGATGTTGTGGTCGAACATGAACTCCGCGGCCTCGCCGAGGTTGATGATCCACTCGCCGAGGTGCGGCGGCTTCACCCCGTACGCCATGTTCTGCGTGTAGACCGAGCAGGTGGCGTGGTTGTCGCCGCAGATGCCGCAGATCCGGCTGGTGATGAAGTGCGCGTCGCGGGGGTCCTTGCCCCGCATGAAGACGCTGTAGCCGCGGAAGACCGACGAGGTGCTGTAACACTCCGCGACGCGCTTCTGCTTGAAGTCGATCTTCGTGTGGATACCGAGGCTGCCCACGATCCGGGTGATCGGATCCCAGGACATCTCCATCAGGCCACTGCCGTCTCCGGCCGTCTTCGTCTTCGGAGCCATGGTGTGTGCGTGCCCTTCGTCAAGCGGGGGAGGGGGTGGTCAGTGGCCGGGGCGGTGCCGTGAGGTCACCAGGGCGCCTTGTAGCCGGTGGTGAGCTTCCGGCCGGTGTGACGCCACTTGGGCTCCTTGTCCACGGTCCTGGCCGTGATGGAGCGCAGCCGCCGGATCGCCGCGCCGTACGCGCCGCTGGCGGTGCTGGACAGCCGCGCGCCGGGGGGCTCGTCCATGAACGGCATGAACATGTCCGGGAAGCCGGGCATGGTGCAGGCGATGCAGATGCCGCCGACGTTGGGGCAGCCGCCGATGCCGTCCATCCAGCCGCGCTTGGGGACGTTGCACTTCACGACCGGGCCCCAGCAGCCGATCTTCACCAGGCACTGCGGCGAGTCGTAGCGGTCGGCGAACTGGCCCTGTTCGTAGTAGCCCGCCCGGTCGCAGCCCTCGTGCACGGTCGCGCCGAACAGCCATGCCGGGCGCAGCTTGTCGTCCAGCGGGATCATCGGCGCGGAGCCGGCCGCCTGGTAGAGCAGGTAGGTCAGCGTCTCGGCGAAGTTGTCCGGCTGGATGGGGCAGCCGGGTACGCAGACGATCGGGATGCCCGCCTTCGACTTCCACTCCCAGCCCAGGTAGTCCGGCACGCCCATGGCGCCGGTCGGGTTGCCCTCCATGGCGTGGATGCCCCCGTAGGTGGCACACGTGCCGATGGCGACCACGGCCAGGGCCTTGGGCGCGAGCCGGTCGATCCACTCGCTGGTGGTGATCGGCTGGCCCGTCTCGGGGTTGTCGCCGAAACCGCACCAGTAGCCCTCCGCCTTGATCGCCTCGTTGGGGACGGACCCCTCGACGACCAGGACGAACGGATCGATCTCGCCGCGCTCGGCCTTGAAGAACCACTCGATGAAGGTGTCGGCGCCCCCGACCGGACCGCACTCGAAGTCGATCAGCGGCCAGTGCACCTGGATCTTGGGGAGCCCGGGAAGGCCGCCCAGGACGATCTCCTCGATGCTGGGCAACGTCGCGGCGGTCAGCGACACCGAGTCGCCGTCGCAACTGAGCCCCGCGTTGATCCAGAGAATGTGGATCGGGGCCTGCTCGTCCCCGGCTGCCGGGGTACGCGCGGCGTCGTTCTTGGTCGAAGCAGTCGCATCCATCGGGATGCCTCCTCATCGAGCGACAAATGCCACATAAAGGCATCTATCCCCCTTGATAGCGAGTGGCTCGCCGGGAGGGGATGTCGAAGAGGGCCAATACGGTGACCGCCCCGCGATCCGCGCAGCCGCCCCTCAGGGGCAGGAGGCCGCCGACGCCTCCCGCAGGTGCGCTGGGGTGCCGGCGGGGGTGCGGCGGTGGACGAAGGCGGAGCGGAGGGCGTGGTACGGGGACCGGGGGTCGAAGAAGGCCTCGCGCATGCGGGACAGCTCCTCGGCGCGGTGGGACGCCAGGGGGCGCTCCGCCTCGCGGCGCTCGGTCTCCGCCTTCTTGGCGGCGATCCTGGGCTGGGTCCCGGCCGTACGGGCCAGGCGGGCCGCGAGGCGGGCGACGTCGGCGCCGAACTCCTGCGGGCCGCACATCAGCAGTCGGTCCACCAGGCCGATCCGCAGCGCGGCGGCCGCGCCGACCGGGAGCGCCTGCTCCGTCAGGCGCGCGGTCATGGCGGGGCCGACCCGGCGGGGCAGGGTGTACGTCCAGTACTCGGAGCCGTACAGGCCCATCAGGCGGTAGTGCGGGTTGAGCACCGCGCCCTGGCGGCACCAGACCTCGTCGGCGGCGAGGGCGAGCATCACGCCGCCCGCGCCCGCGTTGCCGCCGAGCGCGGCGACCACCAGGCGGTCGGTGGTGGTGAGGACCGCTTCGACCAGGTCGTCGATGGCGGTGATGTTCGCCCAGGACTCGGCGCCCGGGTCCGCGGCGGCCTCGATGGTCTTGAGGTCGATGCCGTTGGAGAAGACGTCCCGGGTGCCGCCCAGCACGAGTACCGAGGTGGGCCGCGTGCAGGCGTGGCGGTACGCGGTGAGGAGCCGGCGGCAGTCGGCGGCGGACATCGCGCCGCCCGCGAACGTGAACGACAGGACGCCCGCCGCGCCGTACTCGCGGTAGCGGATGTCGGCCCAGGTGGCACGGTCGCCGGCGAGTTCGGGGGGCAACGGTTCCTCCGGCAGCGGCGGCAGGAGCGCGCCGAGGGCGGTGACGGCGGGCAGCGCGAACGTGGGCGGGCCGCCGGGGGCGGGACGGGGCCGCAGCCGGGGGATCCACACGGCGCCGTCGCGGGTGGCCCGGCAGACCGCGCCCGCGCGGGTGGCCAGCAGCCGCCCCGGCTCGCCGTGCAGCCGGTCCTCGGGGTGGCCGCCGTGCAGGAACCAGCGGGCGCCGAGGAGCTCGTCCAGGACGCCGGGCCGCGAGTCGGCGGCGCGCAGCTTGCGCAGCACGGTCGTGGTCGGGTCGGCGGCCCAGTCGATGCGCCGCTCGTCCTGGCCGAGGGCGGGGCGGAGGCGGACGACCGCTCCGAGGGCCGGGTCGCCCTGCTGCCGCGGGACGTACGCGCCCGTCGCGAACCGGTCGACGGCCAGCAGGACGGCCTCCATGGCGGCGTCCGAGATCTCGCCCCGGTACAGGTCGCTCTTGCCGACCGGGGGCACCGTGCAGTCCACCGCGGCCCAGACCGGGCCCGCGTCCATCTCCTCCTCGGCCTGCAGGACCGTCACGCCCCATGCGGCGACACCCTCCTGGACGGCACGGTCCAGGGAGGCGGGGCCGCGGTCGCCGGGTGGCCCCGGGTGCACGACGAGGCAGGTGCGGGCGGTCCTGACGTCCGCGGGGATCGCCGCCTTGAGCATGGGTGCCACGACGAGTTCCGGCTCGTGGCGGGCGACCGCCGTGCGCATGGCGTCGCCGTCCGGTGTCACCTCCACGGCGACGGTGTGGCCCAGCTCGCCGAGTTCCGCGTACATGCGCTGCGTCAGGCTGTTGAACGCCGACGCCATGAGCAGGATGTGCATGACGACCTCCCGGGCCGCCCGGCACGATCGGGGAGGGGGGAGCACCGGCCCCGGCCTTCAGCGATGATGCCTGCCCCGTGGGCGTCCGCGGGTGCGGCCCGGCCGTCGTTCACCCGGTTGCCACCGGGCCGGCCGCCACTCAGGGGGTGCGGCTCCGTGATCCCGGACCGTTCCGCGTATTGACGCGAACGCATCAACTCGATAGGTCTACACCAGATGTATTTGGTACAGACCAACTGCGCGTTCCCCCCACGGGAGGCCCGGATGCGAAGAACTCTGGCCCTGGTCACGGCGCTCGTCGGAGCGCTCGTCCTGCTCCTCGCCCCGCCCGCCGCCGCAGCGGCGCCGAGCGCGGCCTTCGTCAAGACGTCCACCTGGGAGACCGGATACCAGGGGCAGTACACGATCACCAACGGCGGCACCACCACGCTCAGCGGATGGACCGTCGAGTTCGACCTGCCGTCGGGGACGAGCGTCGGCTCGTACTGGGACACCTTGATGACCCAGAGCGGCAGCCACTACACCTTCAAGAACCGCGACTACAACGGCACCCTCGCGCCCGGCGCGACCGCCGCCTTCGGCTGGGTCTCCTCGGGCACCGGGGCGCCTGCGAACTGCAAGCTCAACGGCGGGTCCTGCACGGGCACCGGCGGCGGACCGGACACCACCGCGCCCAGCGTCCCCGGCGGGGTGAGCGTCGGCTCGGCCACCTCCTCCTCCCTCACCGTCCGCTGGACGGCCTCCACCGACAACTCCGGCAGTGTCGCCGGCTACGAGGTCTCCCGGGACGGCGGCGCGCCCGTCGCCGTGACCGGCACCTCGTACACCGCCGGCGGGTTGCAGGCGAGCACCGCCTACTCCTTCCGGGTCCGCGCCAAGGACGCGGCGGGCAACACCTCGGCGTACAGCACCGCCGTGAGCGGCACGACCACCTCCGGCGGCACCAACCCGCCCCCGGGCGGCGTGCGTACCGCGCCGTACGTCGACATGGGCGCCTGGCCGACGCCCAGCCTCACCACGCTGTCCTCGGCGAGCGGCCTGAAGAGCTTCACGATGGCCTTCATCACCGCCTCGTCCTGTAAGGCGATGTGGTTCAACGCCTATGACCCGCGCGACGCCTGGAACAAGGACCAGATCGACGCGATCCGCGCGGCCGGCGGTGACGTCAAGATCTCCTTCGGTGGTGCCAGCGGCATCGAACTCGCGCAGGCCTGCGGCTCCGTCGACGCGTTGTACGCCGAGTACAACGCGGTGGTCAACGCCTACGGCCTGACGTACGCCGACTTCGACATCGAGGGCGCCGCCACCGCCGACCCGGCGTCCGTCGCCCGCCGCTCCCAGGCACTGGCCCGACTCCAGCAGGCCCATCCGGGGCTGCGGATCTCGCTCACCCTGCCCGTCCTGCCGGAGGGGCTCACGGCGGACGGTCTGGGCGTCGTGCGCTCGGCCCGGGACGCCGGGGTGAACCTCGACGTCGTCAACATCATGGCGATGGACTACTACCGCAGCGCCGACTACGGCGACGCGGCGATCCAGGCGGCCAACAGCACCTTCACCCAGCTCAAGTCGCTCTACCCCGGCAAGTCCGACGCCCAGCTGTGGGCGATGGTGGGCGTCACGCCGATGCTCGGGCAGAACGACGACGGCCGGATCTACGACCAGGCCGACGCCCGCCAGTTGGTGAGCTTCGCCCAGGGCAGGCACCTGGGCCTGCTCGCCTTCTGGGAGACGACCCGGGACCGCAACGCCTGCACCGGCGCGCTCTACATGTGCACCAACATCCCGCAGTCCCCTTACGAGTTCTCGCAGATCTTCGCGGGCTACACGGGCTAGCACCCCTCGGGACCGCCCTCACGGGCCGCCGTCGTGTGGAGAACACGGTGGCGGCCCGCTGCTTTCCGGCCGATGTGGAGACGATGTGTCGATCCGTGAAGGCGCTTTCACGGAGGCCCCGGCTCCGCTGAGTCCATTCACCCGGACGCCCAGCTCACCGCAAGTGCGACACAACGGATAGTACACACTGTGAACAACCGGTGACCGAAAGTCGCGGAACGATGTGACGGGCGGGCGTTCGATGCACAAGACTCCTCGACGTCCGATAACCGGATCAATTGCCGAAGGAGTGTTCGCTATGCGGTTCAGTGCGGTGGGGACCTGCCTGGCCCTGGTGGCGGCGGTGTGTTCGGCGGGGGTCGCGGCCGGCTCGGCGGAAGCCCGGCCGGCCGGGGCGACGAGCCTGTACGCGCCGTCCGCGCTCGTCCTGTCCGTGGGGAAGGGGGAGGACCCCGCGACGGCGACGATACAGCGCGCGGTCGTGCTGCGGTGCAAGCCCACCCCGTACGGGGACCACCCGGACCCGGTGGCCGCCTGCGCGGAGCTCACCGCGGTCCACGGGGACTTCGCGGCGATGACGGCCGACGCCGGGGGCGTGACCTGCACCCGGGTGTGGGACCCGGTCGTGGTCACCGCCGACGGGGTCTGGGAAGGCCGGCGCGTCACCTTCGCGCAGACCTTCGGCAACCCGTGCATGCTGCGCGGCAGCGACACGGCCGGCGTCTTCGCCTTCTGACGCCGATGCCGTGAACCAAGGCCACGGGGTTCACCGTGGGGGAGAGCCCTGTGAGGGGGCGGCCGACTCGTGGGACGGGGTCGGCCGCCCCTGTTTTCGCGTGTTCCCCGTCGTGGCGGGGCGTCAGGTCGTCTTGATCTGGCCGCCGTCGATGGTGAACTCGGCGCCCGTGACGTTGCCCGCGACGGGCGAGGCGAGGAAGGCGACCAGGGCGGCGACCTCCTCGGGCTCGGTGATGCGCCCGGTGGAGATGCCCATGGTGCGCGGCACGACCTCGTCCAGGGCCTCCTGGGCGCTGGTCCCGGCCGCCGCGGCCGTCTGGTCGGCGAAGGCCCCGGGAGCGGTCCAGAAGGGCGTGCGGACGGGGCCGGGGGCGACCGCGTTGACGCGGACGCCCCGCGGGGCGAACTCCTCGGACAGTGACTTCGTCAGGTTCGCCAGCGCGGCCTTGGCGGCCGAGTAGTCCACGACCATGGGGAAGGGGAGGCGTGCGTTGACGGACGTGATGTTCACGATCGCGCCGCCGCCCGCCGCCAGCATGTGGGGGAGCGCGGCGCGGGTGGTGCGGACCGCGCTGAAGAAGGAGATCTCGAAGACGCGCCGCCACTCCGCGTCGTCCACCTCGAGGAAGCCGTTGCGGGACGTCCCGGAGCCCACGTTGTTGACCAGGACGTCGACGGCTCCGTAGCGTTCGGCGGCCTGCCGTACGAGTTCGGCGGGGCCGTCCGGGGTGGAGAGGTCGACGGCCACGGGGGTCACGTCGTAGGCGTCCTGGAGGGCTCGCGCCTGCGGGGTGATGCTGCGGCTGCCCGCGACGACGCGCACGCCCTCACGCGCGAGCGTCTGTGCCACCGTCAGGCCGATGCCCCGGCCGGCTCCGGTGACCACCGCGACCTTGCCCTGAAGCTGCAGTTCCATGGGGACCCCTTCGGGATGGGCGCATGCGTATCGAGCCTGGGGGAGGGGAGGCGGGCCCGCCATCGGAGCGCCGCCGGGCGGGGGCAGGTGTGAGGGGGGCAGATACGTGTCCTCACGCCCCGTCGGCCCGTCGGCGCGTCGCAGCCGTGTGCATCGCGGTGGCAGGTATCAGCCGTGCACGACAGGGGACTTGACGGGGCATTGGTCTAGTCCTACCGTCATCCGTCAATCGCAGTGTTCACGGGTGCATCCATGGTTCACCCATGTGAACATGCCGTCTCCTGGGAAGGCGTCCCCCCATGTCCCACAGGTCACAAGGTCTCCTCACCAAGGGCGTCTTCGCCCTCGTCGCGGCGCTGGTCGCCGCCCTCCTGACCGCGTTGCCCGGCAGTGGTCGCGCCGACGCCGCGCCCGCTGCCTTCAGCCACCCCGGCGTCCTGGTCAGCCGAGCCCAACTCGACTTCGCACGCAGCAAGGTGCAGGCCGGAGCGCAGCCCTGGAAGGGCGCTTACGACCAGATGATGGCGTCGGCGTACGCCTCGCAGTCGCGCACCCCCAAGCCGCGCGCAGTCGTCGAGTGCGGCTCCTACTCCAACCCCAACTACGGCTGCACCGACGAGCGCGAGGACGCGATCGCCGCCTACACCAACGCACTGGCCTGGTACGTCACCCGTGACGCCAAGTACGCCCAGAAGGCGATCCAGCTGATGGACGCCTGGTCGGCCACCATCACCGACCACACCAACAGCAACGCCCCGCTGCAGACCGGCTGGGCGGGCTCGGTGTGGCCGCGCGCGGCGGAGATCATCCGCTACACGTACACCAGCTGGCCGAACGTGAACCGCTTCGCCACCATGCTGCGCAACGTCTACCTCCCCGAGGTCATCAACGGCTCCAAGAGCAACGGCAACTGGGAGCTCAGCATGATGGAGGCCGCCGTCGGCATCTCCGTCTTCCTCGACGACCGCACCTCGTACGACAAGGCCGTGACCCGCTACCTCAACCGGGTCGCCGCGTACGTCTACCTGGACACCGACGGCGCACTGCCCAGGACCGTGCCCGGCAGCGGGCTCGACACCCGCGACGAGATCGTCGGCTACTGGCAGGGCCAGTCCACCTTCGTGACCGGTCTCACCCAGGAGACCTGCCGCGACTTCACGCACACCGGCTACGGCATCTCGTCGATCTCGCACGTCGCGGAGACCAGCCGCATCCAGGGCGAGGACCTCTACCCGCAGGTCGGCGAACGGCTCCGGCAGGCGCTGGGCTTCCAGTCCAAGTACCAGAGGGGGGAGGCCGTGCCGTCCTGGCTGTGCGGCGGCCACCTCAACCTGGGGCTCGGGCCGGTTACCGAGGTCGGCTACAACGCGATCCACAACCGGCTCGGCTACGCCATGACCAACACCCAGGCGCTCACCGAGTCCCAGCGCCCGGCCGGCAGCAACAACCTCTTCGTCGCCTGGGAGACCCTGACCCACGGCGATAACCTCTCCTGACCAGGCAGAGGTGACCGGCGGCGGAGGGACCAGGCCATGCCCGTACGTGTCGAGCGCAGCGGACCCGTCTCCACGGTGGTGCTCTCGCGCCCCGAGGCGCGCAACGCCGTCGACGGCCCGACGGCGCGCGAGCTGGCCGACGCCTTCCGCGAGTTCGACGCCGACCCCGGCGCCTCGGTCGCCGTACTGTGGGGCGAGGGCGGCACCTTCTGTGCGGGTGCCGACCTCAAGGCCATCGGCACCCCGCGCGGCAACGAGGTGACCGGCGTGACCGAGGGGGGCGGCGGGGACGGGCCCATGGGGCCCACCCGCCTGCGGCTGGGCAAGCCGGTCATCGCGGCGATCTCGGGTCACGCGGTGGCCGGCGGCCTGGAACTGGCCCTCTGGTGCGACCTGCGGGTCGCCGAGGAGGACGCCGTGCTCGGGGTGTTCTGCCGGCGCTGGGGCGTGCCCCTGATCGACGGCGGGACGGTACGGCTGCCGCGGCTGATCGGCACCTCCCGCGCTATGGACCTGATCCTGACGGGGCGTCCGGTCGCCGCGGCCGAGGCGTACGCCATGGGCCTGGTCAACCGGGTGGCCCCGGTCGGCGGGGCACGCGCCGCCGCCGAGGGGCTCGCCGCGGAGATCGCGGCCTTCCCGCAGACCTGCGTACGGCACGACCGGCTCGCGGTGCTGGAGGCCGAGGGGCTGGAGGAAACGGCCGCGCTCGAGGTCGAGTTGCGGCACGGCCGGGTGTCCCTCGCGGAAGCGGGGGAGGGCGCGGCGCGTTTCTCGGCGGGGGCCGGGAGGCACGGTGCGTTCGAGGTGAGCTGACCGGCGCGGAGCGTCCGACGGGGGCCGATCCGCGCCGGTCGTCCGGCTGACCTGCGCCCATCGCGTGTCCGCCGTGTGTGGTTCGGCCGGTTCCCGTGTGTGGACCACGGACGCGCTCTGGACATCCGTATGTCATGGGCACTTAAATCTGGCACCGCCTCACCTCCGCACCCGGGCCCGCCCAACCGTGGCCGGACGCAGATGCGGGGACCGCGCACGCCCCCCACCAGAGGAGCACGATGCAGCCCAGCACCAGACGTGCCGCGACCGCCATATCCGCGGCGCTCGCCGCGACCGCCGTCACGGCCGCCCTCCTGACGCCCTCCGCGGCGTCCGCGTCCGGACGGGACCTCCCCTCCCGGGCCACCGGCGTCGCCCGCGCCGACGCCGCCGTCATGGCCAACGCCGGCCGGCTCTCCCTCACGTCCGCGCAGGGCCGTACCGTCCGCGACGTCGTCACCGACACGGACGGCGCCCAGCACGTCCGCTACGACCGGACGTACCGCGGACTGCCGGTCCTCGGCGGCGACCTCGTCGTGCACCTCGCCCCGGGCGGTGCCTACGAGGGCGCCGAGCGTGCCACCCGCTCCGACCTCGCCGTCCCGAGCACCACCCCCGCAGTCAAGGCCGCGACCGCCGCCGACAAGGGCCTGGCCGCGCTCCGTTCCGCCCACCGCGGGACTACCTTCCGTCAGGCCAAGGCCAAGCCGCAGCTCGTCGTCGACGCGCTGCACGGCACACCACGCCTGGCCTGGCGCACCACGGCCGTAGGCCTCGACAGCCTGGGCAACCCCGCCGCCCGCGTCGTCCTCACCGACGCCCGCACCGGCGCCCGCATCGACGCCTGGGACGCCCTGGAGACCGCCGCCGGGGACGGCAAGTCCCTGTACGGCGGCACCGTGTCCCTGGAGACCACCCTCAGCGGCAGCACCTACCAGCTGAAGGACCCCACCCGCGGCAACACCTACACCGGCGACGCGCAGAACAAGACCGACCTGTGCATCTTCGGCATCTGCTTCTCCCGGGCCCCCGCGGTCCTCTTCACCGACGCCGACAACCACTGGGGCACCGGCACCACCGCCGACCGCGCGACGGCCGCCGTCGACGCCCAGTACGGCACCGACGAGACCTGGGACTACTACAAGACCGTCCACGGCCGCAGCGGCATCGCCGGCGACGGCAAGGGCTCGTACAACCGCGTCCACTATGGCAACAACTACAACAACGCCTTCTGGGACGACAGCTGCTTCTGCATGACCTACGGCGACGGTGACGGCACCACCTTCGGGCCACTGGTCGCCCTCGACGTCGCCGGGCACGAGATGTCCCACGGGGTCACCTCGCGCACCGCGGGCCTCACCTACTCCGGGGAGTCCGGTGGCCTCAACGAGGCCACTTCGGACATCTTCGGCACGCTGGTCGAGTGGTACGCGGGCAACGCCTCCGACACCGGCGACTACCTCATCGGCGAACGCATCGTGAAGCCCGGCTTCGGCAAGGCAGCGCTGCGCTTCATGGACAAGCCCTCCAGGGACGGCAGTTCCGCCGACTGCTGGAGCTCGGGCGTCGGCAACCTCGACGTCCACTATTCCTCCGGCGTCGCCAACCACTTCGCCTACCTGCTGGCCGAAGGCAGCGGCGCCAGGACGATCAACGGCGTCAGCTACGACAGCCCCACCTGCAACGGCTCCACGGTGGGCGGCATCGGCCGCGACAAGCTCGGCAAGATCTGGTACCGCGCCCTCACGGTGTACATGACCTCCGGCACCAACTACGCGGGCGCCCGTACCGCCGCCCTCAAGGCCGCCACCGACCTCTACGGCGCGTCGAGCGCCGAGTACACCGCCGTGGCTGCCGCCTGGTCCGCCGTGAACGTCAACTGACGCCGACGCCGGCACCGACGCCGGGACCGCACCACCGGCCCCGCGGGACCGACCACTGCCAGGTCGGCCCCGCGGGGCCCTGCCACACTGGCACCCGTGACCACCACTGACGCCGCGACGGCGATACACGCGCACGTAGCGGCCTTCAACGCCCGAGACCTGGACGCGCTCCTCGCCGGCTTCACCGACGACGCCGTGTGGATCACCGGTACCACCACGGTGCGCGGCCGCGCCGCGCTGACCGGTCTCTTCGACGAGGCGATGCGCGGGCTGCTCCCCACGCTGGAGGTGCACGACCTCATCGCCGCGGACGACCGTGCGGCCTGCCAGATGACCGAGACCCTCACCTACCGCGGCGAGCGCCGCACCTGCCCCATCGCCGCCTTCTACGAGCTCCGCGAGGGGGCGGATCGCCTCGGCGAAGGTCTACCGCGAAGGCAGCGCGGACGTCGCCTGAGCGGCGACGTCAGGCGGATCCGCTCGCCGTCCACGGCCGGAGCTTGTCCGGGTTGCGGACCGCCCAGATGCGGGTGACGCGGCCGCCGGTGACGCCGAACGCCGCCACGGTGACGGTGACCCCGGCGTGCTGGGCCACCAGGCCCGGCCGGCCATTGACCGTCCGCTCCAGGAGCGTCAGCCCCGGCGACTTCGCCGCGATGTGGACCAGGTACCGGGCGATGCGCTCTCCGCCTTCGACCGGGCGCAGGACGGTGCCGACCTGCCCGCCGCCGTCCGCGACCATCGTGGCATCGGGGTCGAGGAGGCCGACGAGGGCCTTGATGTCCCCGGCCTCCCAGGCCTCCTTGAAGTGCCGCACCACACCGGCCTGTCCGGCAGCCGGCACCGCCGGGTCCCGCGCGTCGCGCACACGCCGGCGGGCCGAGTACGCCAACTGCCGGCAGGCCGCCGGTGTCCGGCCGACGATCCCGGCGACCTCCGGGAAGGGGAACCGGAAGACGTCGTGCAGGACGAACGCCACGCGTTCGGCCGGCGTCATCGCCTCCAGCACGACCAGGAAGGCCATGGTCACCGACTCGTCCAGGGTGACCCGGTCGGCGGGGTCGGCCGACTCCGCCCCGCCCCCGACGGTGGGCCCGCCGGTCCACTCCGCACGGTCGGGCAGCGGCTCGGGTATCCAGGAGCCGACGTAGCGCTCGCGCCGGACGCGGGCCGAGCCGAGCAGGTCCAGGCAGACGCGACTGGCCACCGTCGTCAGCCAGGCGCCGGGCGACTCGATGGCCTCCTGCTGCTGCCGCGACATCGCGTACCAGCGGGCGTAGGTCTCCTGCACGGCGTCCTCGGCCTCGGCCAGCGAACCGAGCAGCCGGTAGGCGAGGTTGATGAGATGGCGCCGCTCGCCGACGACCGCGCTCAGGTCCGGCTCCGACCGGTCGTGCCCTGACTGGAATGGGGTGCTGCTCATCCTCGCGACCGCTCCCTGTTCGTCCCGTCCGCTTCCGCTTCCGCCACTTCGACGGGACACCGCCCCCGTTCGTCAGGCCGGTGCCCCGCCTGACAGTTCACGGGCCCAGGTCGTCGGACTGACGGGACAGTACCGATCCGCACCCGTGCGACAGAAGAGGGACCGCGTCATGGCCACACGGACAACGGCAGAACACCGCAGCCCCACGTTCCTCCAGGTCGCGGTCGTCCTGCAGACCTCGGCGATCTTCTTCCAGGCGGTCACCGCCGGAGTGCTGCTCTCCTCGTCCCACGGCGAGGTGCTGCACGGTGTGGGAGCACGCGTGATGTACGGCGCCTCGATGCTGTACGTGCTCGCCGCGATCCTCGCGTGGCGGCCGGGCGGCGGATCGCCCCGCCCCATCCTGTACGCCTCCGGCTTCCTCGTCCTCGCCTCGGCACAGGTGGTGCTGGGCATCGCCCACATACCGTCGCTCCATGTCCCCCTGGGCGTGCTGATGTTCGGCCTGAGCGTGCTGGCGCTGGGCCACGTGCTGTACGCGCGCCGGTCCTAGCCGGCCCGCAGTCACGGCCGGCCGGCGGACGTCACCAAGGCGAGGGCCGCGGCGCACAGATCACGCTCCCAGCCAGGCGGGAGCGCGGGGAGGAGCCACTCGCTGTACACGGCAGCGGTCTCGAGGAAGTGGGTCTCCTCCGGGGTGTCCGCCGCGGCCGCGTAGAGCCCGCACGCCACCTCGACCGCGGTCAGCTCACCCCGGACGAGCGCCCGCGCACGGTCGAGGAGCACCCGCCGGCCGGCGGTCTGCTCGTCCGGCACCGGGATGCCCAGCTGGCTCAGGGCCCGGTGGTACAGCTCACGGATCCCGGCCGCGTCGTCGCGGCGCGACAGCCCGGCGAGCTCCCTCAGTGCCGGCGAATCGTCACCGTCCACGAGCGTGTGGGCCGCCAGCATGGGCAGGTCCTCGACGGGCACGATCCCCGCGACGTACTGCCATGCGCTGTTCCTCAAACGTTCGCCCATGCGGGCATCTTGCGACGGGGCGGAACGCCGGGGCCAGGCATTTTTCCCCGGCGGCGGTCCGCCGGGTCGGGCCCTCCCCGGATTCCGTCGTGGAGCGTGACATAGAGTGCGGTCGTTGGGCTCGGCGGGAGTGTCAAGGTGGAGGCCGCAATGAAGTGCCCCGACATGTCGCGTGGTGGGCGCCTGGCCGCCCATGGTGCCGTCTCCACCTCCCTGGCCCTGCGCAGTGACCGTGCCCTGCGCGAGCTCGTCGACACCGCCGTACCGCTCGGGTCCGGCATCGGGGGTAAGGCGGCCCTGCTGGAGGTCGCCGGAACCTCGGTCTTCGTGAAACGGGTGCCCCTCACCGATCTGGAGAGGCAACCCGAGCACGTCCGGTCCACGGCGAATTTGTTCGAGACGCCCGTCTTCTGCCAGTACGGCGTCGGCACCATCGGCGGGCCGGGCTTCGGGGCCTGGCGCGAGCTCGCCGTGCACACCATGACGACCAACTGGGTGCTCGCGGGGGAACACGAGGGCTTCCCCCTGATGTACCACTGGCGGGTGCTGCCGGACTCGACGCCCCTGCCCGAAGAACTGGCCGACATCGAAAGGGCCGTCGCCTACTGGGGCGGCGGACCGCAGGTGCGCCGCCGGATCGAGGCGCTCCAGCAGTCCTCGGCGAGCGTCGCGCTCTTCCTGGAGTACATCCCGCAGAACCTGCACCAGTGGCTGGGCACCCAGGTCGAAGCGGGGGACGAGACCGCCGACCGGGCCTGCGCCATGGTGGAGGGGGAACTGGAGGCCGGCATCGCGTTCATGAACGGCCACGGGCTCCTGCACTTCGACGCGCACTTCGAGAACATCCTGACCGACGGCCGGCGGCTGTACTTCGCGGACTACGGCCTCGCCCTGTCCTCCGGGTTCGAACTGTCGCAGGAGGAAGCCGACTTCTTCGACCGGCATCAGGCCTACGACCGCTGTTACACCGCCACATACCTGGTGAACTGGCTGGTCACCGCACTGTACGGATTCCGGAGGGAGGACCGGGAAGGCCGTTACGCGCTGGTGCGCGCCTACGCGGAGGGCAAACGCCCCACGGGAATCCCGGAGGTGGCCACGGCGATCCTCGCCCGGCACGCGCCGGTCGCCGCGGTGATCTCCGACTTCAACCTCTCCTTCCAGCGTCAGAGCAGGCAGACCCCGTTCCCGCTCGACGAGATCCGCCGGCTCGGCGCGATGGACGGCTCCCTCCTTCGCTGACGGACCTCGGGGCGGTCTCACGGCCGACGACGCGCAGCACGTGTCAACGACGCCGCTCGTAGGCGTTCGGTGAGGTCTCCACCATCACGGGGCCATGCCTCGCGCACCCGGCGCAGGCGCTTGACGTGCTCATCGGACCAGCCGTCGGCCAGCCGTGAGGACGTCGGACCAGCGGTCCAGGTCGTCCGGATCGAGGCACACTTCCAGGCGCCCCTGCGCGAACCCGCTCGTCACGGTGATCTCCGCGTCAAGGACGTCGTGCGAGGGCAGCACGCCGGGCATGTGCCGCCCCAGCACCCGGACGAGGCGACGGCCCTCCCCGTCGGTCAGCGAGATGAGGTCCACCGCCCGGTCTCCGGCCATGGGTCAGAGGTCGAGCAGATGGATACGGCGGCGGGAGGAGGTCGATGTGCCGAGGGTGATCGCGGGGCGGGTGCGTGTTGGGGTGCCGGGGACGGCGCGCTCCAGGTGGACGCGGCCGCCGAGTTCGACCAGCCCGTCCGGTGCGGGGGCGGTGAGGATCTGGGAGCCGCGGCCCTGGGCGATGTTCAGGGAGCGGTCGAGACGGTCGGTGAGCAGCAGCGCCGCCGAGCCGGTGGCCTCGACCTCGTCGACGCCGTCGCCGCGGCCCGGGAAGCCGCGGGCGCGGACGCGTCCGGCGGCCTCGTCCTCCCAGGCCCAGGCGTAGACCCATTCGCCGGGTGGCGGTACGGGCAGGGCGTCCACTTCCTCGGGCGAGTCGTACTGCCGCAGGGTGCGGTGCGGGGCCCAGGCGGGGCTGGCCTCCAGCCAGGTGAACTCGCCGTCGAGACGCACGCCCACGACCCCCGCCGGGGTGATCAGTTCGGGGGCGTCCAGCAGCCAGGCGGTGCCCATGCAGGGGGAGCCGGCGAAGGGCAGCCGTCCGTCCGCCGAGCGGATGTCGATGATGCCCCGCTCGGGGTCGTCCACGAACACGGTCTCGGCGAAGCCCGATCGCCGGGCGAACGTGACGCGGTCCTGCTCGTCGGTGACGGTGCTTCCGTCCCGCACCACGGCCAACCGGTCGCCGTGGTCGCCGTCGGGTCCGCAGAAGACCCGCACTATGTCGTAGCCGGTCATGGCTGCAGCCTGCCTCATGACTGCGTGATGGGGGAGAGGGCCACCGAGGTGCCCAGCGTGGCGTTCTGAAGCGTGGTAATGCGCTCGATGAGGATGCCCACCAGTACGGCCGCGGCGATCATGAATGCCTCCGCGAGCGCGACCAGCGGAATCGAGGCCGGATCGATGTGACCCGCGGTCAGGAGCGCCAGCGCGTGTCCGAGCCAGGCCACCCACCAGAGGTTCACGACCGTCTTGTCGCGCGTCTCCTGCCACGAGACCGAACTCGCGCGCCCGATGTCCAGGAGCACCTGACGCGGGACGAAGAAGTTGACCAGCGGGACGAACCACACGCCGATGGTCCAGCCGCGGGACGGGAGGGACGCCTGGGGGGTCAGCGCCTGCGCGTTGTGCCGCGCCCGTGCGAGCCAGACGAGGAACAGGACGATCGCGAGCATCATGGCGTAGAGGAAGACCATGGAGACCATGCCGGAGGTGTGCAGGGTCTGCTGCGTGGGACGGAGGAAGTAGTCCCGGAGCGCCACCGCCCGGAACACGTCCAGGATCGCGGCCGCGGCTATCGCCGCCTGCGCGCAGCGGGCGGGCAACAGAGGGGATTTGGGGGGCTTGCTGGACATCGTGGATGGCCTGTCTCGGGTCGTGCGCGGCTCCGGTGGACACGGGAGCGGAGTGATCATAGGGGTTGAGGGCCGCACATGTGTACGGGTTGCGGGCCCTCATCCGCGGGGCTGTACGTCCCCCACCACGTGGGCGAGCGTGCCGGCCGGGACGGCGCGTTCGTCGGGGGGCATGCCCGGGTGGTGTCCCGCCGGAACGGGCCGGCCCGCGGGCGCGGAGTCGGCGAGCGAGAGGCGCGAGACGATGCGGTAGCGGTCGCCGCGGTAGAGGGAGTGCACGTACTCCACGGGGCGGCCGGCGGCGTCACTGGTGAGGCGGTCGAAGAGGAGCGCGGGGGAGAGCACCGGCACGTGCAGCAGCCGGGCCTCCTCCTCGTTGGCGACGGTGGGTTCGATGGACTGGACGGCCTCGTGCACGTGGACGCCGTGCCGCTCGCGCAGGTACGCGTAGAAGTCCCCGGACTCCATGTCGGCGGCGCGCAGCCCCGGCACCAGGTCGGCCGGTACGTGCAGGTACTCCACGGCCATCGGCTCGCCGTCGACGAGGCGGAGGCGGGCGATGTAGACGATCTCGGCCGCCGGCGACACGCGGAGCTTGCGGCCGACGCGGGCGCCGGCCCGTACCGTGGCGAACTCCAGGACGCGGCTGAGCCAGTGGCCGGAGGCCTGCGGCAGGCTGAAGGCGTTCTCCCCCTGGGCGAGTTCCTGGGTGATCTTCGCGGGGGCGACGAACATGCCGCTCCCGTGGCGCCGGACGAGCAGGCCGGTGGTGACCAGCTCGTCGACGGCCGAGCGCACGGTGGGGCGGGAGACGTCGAGCCGCTCGCACAGGGCGCGCTCCGAGGGGATCGGGGTGCCCGGTGCCTGGGACTCGACGAGTTCCAGGAGGTGGTCGCGGACCCGTTCCCGTTTCAGCGGTGACCGCGGTGCCTCACCCGTCATGCGCCCCGCCCTTCTCCGTGGCCGTGCAGTGCCGTGCAGCGCCGTGCAATGCCGTGTGCCCGAGGCTAGCCAGTTGCTGACCAGTTCTCCAGCCTTCCGTCATCGCTTGGGTTGTGGGGGTCCCGAATTCCCTTCCCGTTACGGGACTTGACCCCTCATCTGGTCTATGCCACCTTCCCTTACCAGTGGAAGACCAGTTGCCAAGTGGTAAGCCCTCCCCCACGCGCTCCACCCGACTGGAAGGGGTCCCCATGTCAGGACCGTTCCGCACCACCGCCCGGGTCCGCACCGCCGTGGCCGCCTGCGCGACGGCGGGTCTCGCCTGCGCCGGGCTCGTCGCGCTGCCCGCGTCCGCCGCGGCGGCCACGCTCACCGCGCAGTACCGGACGAGCGCGTCCGGGGCCACCGCGGACCAGACCGAGCCCTGGCTCGAGATCACCAACCGGGGCACCTCGTCCGTCCCGCTCGGCGAGGTGACCCTGCGCTACTACTTCAAGGCCGACAGCCCCACCACCGCGTACCGCTTCGCGTGCTCCTGGGCGGTCAAGGGGTGCGCCAACATCACCGGTACCTTCGGCACCCTCGCCAACCCCACCGCCACCGCTGACCGTTACCTGGAGATCGGCTTCACCTCCGGCGCGGGATCGCTCGCCCCCGGGCAGAACACCGGCGACATGCAACTGCGCTTCTACCGCGCGGACTGGCAGCGCCTGACCCAGTCCGACGACTACTCGTTCAACGGCTCCCAGACGTCGTACGCGGACTGGGACAAGGTCACCGTGCAGCGCGGCGGCTCGGTCGTCTGGGGCACCGCGCCCGCCGGTAACGACCCCACCACGCCGCCCACGGATCCGCCGACCACGCCGCCCACCGACCCCAACGCACCCGCGCTCTTCGACGACTTCAGCTACACCTCGAGCAGCGACCCCGCGCTGCAGAGCCACGGCTGGACCGTGAAGTCGGGCCAGGGCGGCCCCGGCGTACCGGGCGCCACCTGGTCCCCGCAGGACGTCACCTTCGTGGCGGGCACCGGGAGCAACAAGGTCATGAACCTGCGCCTCACCACCGACGGCACCGCCGCCGGCACCAAGGAGAGCGAGATCCAGACCAGCGCCCGCAAGTTCCGCAACGGCACCTACGCCGCCCGGGTGCGCTTCGACGACACCCCGACCGGCGGCCCCGACGGGGACCACGTCGTGCAGACCTTCTTCGCCTTCACGCCGCTCAACGCCCCGATGGACCCGAACTACAGCGAGCAGGACTTCGAGTACCTGCCCAACGGCGGCTGGGGCGAGCCGAGCAACATCATGTACACGACGTCCTGGGAGACCTACAACCCGGACCCGTGGAACGCCGTCAACACCCACTCGGAGAACCGCCGGAGCTACGACGGCTGGCACGACCTGCAGTTCACCATCGACAACAACGCCATCACCTACTACATCGACGGCCAGGTCTTCGGCACCCACGGCGAGCCCTACCTGCCCGAGACCGGCCAGTGGATCGACTTCAACCACTGGCTCATCGACCTCGCCGGCCAGACGGGCAGCACCTCGCGCTCCTACGACCAGCAGGTGGACTACGTCTACTTCGTCAAGGACCAGGTGCTGACCCCGGCCCAGGTCGCCGCCAAGGTGGCCGCCTACCGCACCGCGGGCACCGTCTTCACCGACACCGTCCCTGGCAGCTGACCGGGCCCCGTGCCGCCGCCCACCGCCACAGGGGCGCGGTGGGCGGCGGCACGGACCCGCCCCTACGGAAGCGACCGGCAGTACAATGCGTCCGGCGTGCGGGAGGAACCGAAGCGGCCGGTGTAGGCGATGCCCGCCGCGTACTCGCCGTCCGGGCACTGGCCCTTGTAGCTGCCGTACGCGAAGTCCCCGCCGGCACCCGACGCGGGACGGTCGTCGCCCCGGTCGAACCACACGGTGCGCCCGCCGCCGCCCAGGGCCGTGCCCGCGGTGGCGCACAGCGCGCTGGAGACGGCGGCGCCGCGGACGGCGTAGCCGACGAGGAACGAACCGGGCGGGCACTGCAGCTTGGTGTAGCCCGACGCCCAGTCCCCGCCCGACGGGACGTACCGCTCGTCCGTGACGACCTGGTACGCGCCCGAGGACGCCCACAGGTCCCCGGCGCCGGTGTCGGTGCACAGACCGCGGTTGCCGGTGTGGGCCAGCCCGATCAGACGCTGCCCGTCCGGGCACGCCGCCTTGCGTGCGCCGGGGTCCCAGTCGGGACGGGCCCGCATGCGCAGGCTCTGCACGAAGTCGCCGTGGTCCGGGCTGAGCATCGACCAGCGGGCGACGGGGGCCACGTACCCGGTGCGGCCGGGGCTGCCGACGAGCCGGGACCAGGCGCCGGCCCGCCAGTCGTCGCCGTCGTACGGGCCCATCCGGTGACCGGCGGCGTCCCAGTGCAGGAGCGCCCAGCCGTTGCCGTGGCGGTTCTCGTGCCAGCCCACGAGCGGCCAGTAGGCGAAGTCGGTGTCGGTCTGGATCAGGAAGTCGGTGAAGTTCGCGAACCACGCGCGGGACTTCTCGTTGGTCTCGTCCCGGCCGCCGACGCCGAACTCGCTGATCCACAGCGGTGCCGTGTAATGCCGGCCGGTGTCCGACGACACGTAGAAGGCCTGCCGGCGCAGTTCCGCGAACAGCTCGTCGCGCCCGAGGTCGCTGTAGCGCGGGTCGTGGGTCTCGCCGATGCCGGTGGCGCCGCTGTGGCGGGGGCCGGTGTAGCCGTAGAAGTGCGCGGAGTACACCAGCTTCCCGGACCGGACGAGGGTGTGGGACAGCCGCTGCACGGGTTCGAGGGTGGGGCGGTCGTGGGGGAGGCCGTCGACGGGCAAGCCCGTCCAGTTGATGCCCTCGACGATGACCAGCAGGTCGGGGTTGGCCTCCTGGAGGATGCGGTCGCCCAGGTGCTGCGAGGCGGCGAACCAGTCGTGGTCGTCCCCGAGGCCCCAGTTGGGGTCGTCCCAGACCGAACGGCGCACCTCGTTGTACAGGTCGGCGCCGACGACGCGCTTGTTGTCGCGGTAGCGGCGGACCATGGACAGCCAGTCGTCCTCCCAGGCGGCGGTGGACTGCGAGGCGTTCCAGCGCTCGTTGCCGTCCACGCCGCAGCACCAGCGCGTGGTGTTGGTGTGGTTGTTGAGGATGACGGCGAAGCCCGCGTCCGTCAGGGCGGTGACCACGGCGTCGTACACCTGCAGTGGTGTCCTGCCGCGCAGCTGGGGGTTGGCCGCGACGGCCGCGTCGGTGACGGGGACGGTGTCGTGGATCATCTCGCCGGAGAACGGCAGCCTGACGCTGTTGATGCCGAGTTCGGCGAAGCCGGAGAGGATCTCGGCGATCGGCGCCCGGTCGAGGCCCAGCGGCATGCGGCCGGAGTCCTCGCCGGCGTGGTGGTTCGCGGGGTCGGCCGGATCTCCCGAGCCGTTCCAGGTGCCGCTGGCGCCGTGCCAGTTGCCGGACGTGAGCTTGAAGCGGTTGCCTTCGGCGTCGACGATGTAACGTCCGCGGGTGCTGAGCGGCGGGGTCCAGGACGCGGCGAGTGCGGTGGACCGCGCCGCGGGGGCGGCGGGGGCCGAGGGTTCCGGGTCCCGCGCGAGCGCGGTCGTGGGGGTGAGCAGGCCGATGAGGGTGACGAGCGCGGCGGCCACGGCCGTGAGGGGCCGGCGCGGTAACGTCGCGGCCACGGCTACGGCACCACGGTGTAGGTGTTGAGCTGGTCGACCGCGCTCTTCGGCGAGCCGAGGTCGTAGCGGTCGACGGCCACGTATGTGGGCTTCTTGCGGGCCGCGGGCTCGCAGAAGTTCTGGGTGCGGTTGAGCAGCTTGCCGTTGTCGGTGGACGCGGTGCCGGCGATGGTCGTGTCCCGGAAGTGGTTCATGACGAACAGCGGCCGGAATCCGGGCTCCTCGCGGGTGAGCGGGACGTTGACCCCGGCGCCGTACCAGCGGCTGTAACAGGACCAGTCGGAGGTGCTCGCGCCGGAGCCCATCGACCAGTAGTTCTCCACGGTCCACTCCTGCTGGTACAGCACGCCGAAGCTGTCGCGCTCGAGACCGGTGTCGGAGCCGCGGGTCCGGTCGGTGAAGATCATCAGCTGCTTGCCGCGCGCGGCCAGGTCGGCCATGGTCGGCCAGCCGTGCTCGCGCACGCCGTCCTGGTCGGGGCGGTACAGGACGTCGTACAGACCGTTCACCCGGGAGAGCTCGGAGCGCAGCACCTCGGGGGAGACGTAGTCCTCCAGGAAGACGGTGACGAACTGCCCCGGGTGCTGCCGGAGGAAGTCGACCATCCGCTGCAGGTCCACCCAGAGGGCGACGGGACGGCTGACCAGCGTGCAGCTGTTGTGGCAGAGGATCGCGCCGTCCGGGGTCTGGTGGATGTCCATCATGAAGCCGCGGACGCCGTCGTCGAGTTGCTGCGAGATGCCGCGCGCCTGGTTGGGGAAGAGGTTCACGAAGGGCGGGGCGAAGCCGCCGTCGACGCCGTTGGCGTAGGCGTTGTGCGCGGTCAGGAAGGTGACCTGGTCCAGGGTGCGCTGGTCGGCGGGCGGCATGGCGGCCCGGGGGAGCGGGGTGGGTGTGAGGTACCACCGGGACAGCGGGCCCGCGGCGCCCACGCGCGGCCGCTCGGGGTACACGCCCCCGCTCGGCGCGTCGCCCAGGGTCAGGCGGTCGGAGGTGCCGGGCACGGCCAGGGCGTACGTGCCGTCGCCGGCCGCCGTGATCTCCCAGGTCGCGCTCGCGCCGCCGCACGCCACGATCGCCGCGTCGGCGCCGGAACGCCCGAGGCAGTGGCTCGCGTCGTCGGTGCTGCGCAGTTCCTGCCCTCCGGTCACGGCGACGGCCGTCCACTGCTGGCGGTCCTCGTTGCCTTTGGGCCGGTGCAGCGCCACGGTGCCGCCGCTGTCCGAGGCGTTGAGGCCGTTCACGGCGCTCTGTACGGAGAAGGCGCCGCCTGGCGCGGCAGCGACGGCGGCCCCGGCTGCGGGTGGCAGCCCGGGAACGGTCACCGCGAGGACCGCGGCCGCCGCCACCGCGCCTGCGCGGGGCAGGGAGACGAAGCGAGCGCTTCGAGAGGTAGTCATGCGCATGACATACCACCGGTAACGCTTGCCATGTAAGGGCGTGTCGGGCCGGGGGCGCCGGTTCCGGACGGGGATGCGGGCGCCGGCGACGGCGCCCGCCTTCACGTCGTGCGGACCGGCGGGTCATCCGGCCCGCGATCCCGCCCGGACCGGCTCAGGCTTCGACGACGCCGGGTCCGACCCAGGCTTCGGTGGCCGTTCCGGGGCCGACCCATGCCTTGACGACGCCGGGGCCCACCCATGCCTTGACGACGCCGGGTCCGACCCATGCCTGGGTGACGGCTCCGGGGCCGACCCATGCCTTGACGACGCCGGGTCCGACCCATGCCTGGGTGACGCCGGGTCCGACCCATGCCTGGGTGACGGCTCCGGGGCCCACCCATGCCTGGGTGACGCCCGGCCCCACCCAGGCTTCGGTCGAGGCCTCGGACTGCGGGCCGGTGGCGGCGACGACCCCCGCGGCGATCAGCAGAGAAGCGGCGGAGAGTGCCAGAGCGGTGGCGGCGCGGCGGATCATCGTAGGTTCCCCCTTGGTCCCAGGTGTCGTTACCGACCGTGCTCACGAGGCTACGGCGATGCTCCTGGGCGGGGGATGAGCACGCGTGCTCATTTCCGCGCGGCGGATCTACTCAGTGCAGGCGGCCCGAATGCCTCTTGCGGAACCCGGCCCGACGCGGACGTGCTGCTGCGGCGGTCGGGGACCGCCGCAGCAGCACGCGTTCGACGGGGGCGGGTCGCCGCCCGGCCGTCAGTGCAGTTGACCGTCGGGTGAGACCGACGGCGTCCTCGCCGGTTCGGGTTCGGGTTCGGCGGGGGGTGCCGCGGGGGCGTTGGCCCACGCGGCTTCGGCCGCCGCCGCCCAGGCGGGGTCGGCCCAGGACGTGTCGGCCCGCTCGTCGGGTTCGAGGACGTCCTCGCCGTACAGGTCCTGCAGCCAGTTGCTCTGGTAGATCGTGTCGAGGTAGCGCTCGCCGAGGTCCGGCGCGATCGCCACCGACGTGAGGCCGGGGGCGCCGTTCTTCTCGAGCCAGCTCATCGCGCCGCTGACCACGGTGCCCGTCGAGCCGCCGAACAGGAAGCCGCGGCGGGCCAGCCGGTGGCAGGCGCGGATGGTGTCCGCCTCCTCGACCAGGACGACCTCGTCGACGAAGGACTCGTCGAGCAGCGGCGGGTGGACGCTCATGCCCAGCCCGGGGATCATCCGCCGGCCCGGGGCCCCGCCGAACGTCACGGAGCCGACGCTGTCCACCGCGACGACCTTCACCGGCCGGGACCACTCACGGAACCAGCGGGCGCAGCCCATCAGCGTTCCCGTGGTGCCGGCCCCGACGAACACGACGTCGACCTCGGGGAACTGCCGTGCGATCTCCGGAGCGGTCGTCCGGTAGTGCGCCCTCCAGTTGCCCGGGTTGGTGTACTGGCTGAGCCACACGTACCGGTCGTCCGAGGCGCACAGCGCGCGGACGAAGTCCAGCCGCGCGCCGAGGTAGCCGCCGTGGGCGTCGGGTCCCGAGATGATGTGCACCTGGCTGCCCAGGGCCTTCATCAGGAGCCTGGTCGACAGGTTGCACCGTGCGTCGGTGACGCACAGGAACCGGTAGCCCTTGCTGGCGGCGATCATGCTCAGTGCCACGCCCAGGTTGCCGGACGAGGACTCGACCAGGATCGACTCCGGAGTCAGGATCCCCTCCCGCTCGGCGGTCTCCACCATCTCGGTCGCGGCTTTGAGCTTGATCGAACCGGCGAAGTTGAAGCCCTCGCACTTCAGGAAGAGCGGTTGCCCGAAGATCGACTCGAGGTCGACGAAGAGCTCTTCCTCGTTGAAGGCCTGGGGAACGGATATGACTGTCACGATGGCCTCCTCATCTGCAGCGCCTCTCCCGTCGAGACGGGGGAGCAACGCGTCAGCGGCCGCTGTGTCCTGCACTGATGAGCTTGCGTGGCTGGACCGTTGGTCTTTCCCGGAGGTGCGTCCGCATGCGGCTCCTTGTCGTCCGTCGCCGTGGTGCCCGCCCCTCCGTCGGGGGCCCGGGCCCAGGTCCGGGGGCCTGGGGTCGTGGGGGCGGGGTCGCGGCCGTTCATCCGTACCGGCGCAGTTCGTGGAAGAAGTCGTCGACGACGCGCAGCTCGCCGGAGCGCGCCACCTCGTCGTAGACGTACTTGCCGACCGCGAGGTCGAGGACTCCGAGGCCGAAGGGCGAGAACACCACGGGCCGGTCCTCGCGGAGCGCCACCCGCCCGGCGATCACGTCGTCCAGGGTGCCGGCCAGGAAGTCCCGGTTGCCCGTGAGCTGCTCCGCCAGGTGCGGCGACGTGTCCGCCTTCAGGCAGTGCTCGACGTCGTCGACCACGTTGGTCGAGCCGAGCACGATCTCCGGCGTGAGGTCGCGCAGCGACATGTGCAGCACGAGCGGCTTGTGCCCGAACCAGGTCATGTCCCGTACGTGGGGCTCGCCGGCGACGGTGGCGAAGACCACCAGGTCGCTCGAGCGGATGAGCTGCTCGGGGTTGTCGTGCAGGGTGATGCGTCCCGGGGCGCCCGTCTGTTCGACGTAGCCGCGGAAGCCCTTCGCGCTCTCGGTGGACAGGTCGTGCACGCCGATCTCGTCGAAGTGCCATCCGGTGCCCACCAGGTAGGTGTGGATGTAGCGGGCGATCAGTCCCGTCCCGAAGAATCCGACGCGCTTCGGGCGCCGGTCGGGGCGGCTCAGCCGGTCGGCGGCCAGGGCCGCCATCGCCGCCGTCCTGGTGGCGCTGATGATGGAGCTCTCCAGGCACGCGATGGGGTAGCCGGTGTCGTGGTCGTTGAGGATCAGCACCGCCGAGGCGCGGGGGATGCCCGCCGCCACGTTCTCCGGGAAGCTGGAGATCCACTTCAGGCCGTCCACGCGCACGTCACCGCCGATCGAGGCGGGCAGGGCGATGATCCGGGCCGTGGGACGGTCGGGGAACCGCAGGAAGTACGACGGCGGGTTCACCGAGTCACCGGCGGAGTGCAGCCGGTAGGTGGTCTCCACGAGCTCCGTGATCTGCTTCTCGCGCCCGTGCAGCGCGCGCTGGACCTGGACACCGGGGACCACCGCGAACGGCGGTACGGTGAGCGGCCCGGAGGGCGCGGAACCCTGTGCGGCGGAGCGGTTGCTGGTCATGCGGTGGTCACCTCGACGGTCGGGGAGCAGTCGGCCAGGCGCACCGCGTCGGCCATGCCGACCAGCACTTCACGGGAGCCCTCGTAGGCCTCGCGGCTGTGCGCGGTGCGGATGTTGTCGACGAGCATCAGGTCGCCCGTCTGCCAGGGCTCGCGGGCGGTGTTCGCCTCGTAAACGGTGTTGAGCAGCTGGACGACGTCCGCGCCGATCGGGTCGCCGTTGCCGAAGCGGGTGTTGAACGGCAGGCCCTCGGCGCCGTACATGTCCACGAGGTACTCGTGCACCTCGGGGTCCATCGTCCATTCGTTGAGGAACGCGATCTGGTTGAACCAGCAGCGCCGGCCCGTGACCGGGTGGCGGACCACGGCACTGCGCCGCTGGCGGGTGCGCAGGGCCCCGTCCGGCTGCCACTCGAAGGCGATGGCGTTGGCGCGGCAGTAGTCCTCGACGGCGGAGCGGTCGTCGGTGCCGAAGGCCTCGGCGACGGTCGCCCCGATCTCGTCGTTGTAGCTGCGGGTGAGCAGCCAGCCCTCGCGCTCGAAGCGCTGGACCAGCTCGGACGGCAGCGCCTCGAGCACGGTCGGCGCGTCGGCCACCGCCGTCGCCCCGCCCTTCTCCGGCGCGGTCAGGCAGGCGAACATCATCATGCCGGGGAACTCGAGCCGGTAGCTGAGTTCATGATGCATGCACATCGGCTGGTTGGGCGGCCAGTTGGAGGAGGAGTACAGGCCCTCGGCGTAGGTCCGCCGGGACGCGAAGGCCTCCTTCTCTGCGGTCAGCCGGCCGGCCAGTCGCTTGACCACGCCTGCGGCCTTGTCCGCGTCGGTGAGCCCGAGGCCGCGGATCAGGACCGAGCCGTGCTCGGCGACGACCGCGCGCAGCGCGTCGCGGTGCCCGTCGGCCCAGCCCGCCGGGTCCTGGACGGCCCCGGTGCGCAGGATCGGGGGTGAACCGGGCCGCAGCTCGAGGTCGAGCAGGGACGGAGGGGAAGCTGAGGTCGACAACTGCGTCTCCTCTCGGTTGCCGTTCATGGGGAGGCCAGGAGTTCGGCGGCGCGCAGGACCGCCTGCGCCACCTCGTCCGGGCAGGTGCGGGGGAAGTGGTGACCGCCGCGGGCGAGCTCGTACAGGTCGACGTGCTCGGCCAGCAGCTGCCACTCGCGGTACCGGCGGGAGTGGTCCGCCGTGTACGGGTCGTCGGCGGCGACGACCACGGTGACCGGCGTGGACAGCCGCACCGGCGGTGCGGAGTCCAACGCGTCGGCGAAGTATCGGTGGGCCGCCACGCAGTCGTGGCGGTAGGCGGCGGCCACGTGCCCGGCACGGGCCCTGTCCAGCTCGGCGAGCTGGCCGTAACCGCCGTCGCCGCTCAGTTCCGCGGCGATGTCGGCGTCGCTGCGGCCGGTCAGCGCGTCGGCGGCGGCACGCCGTCCGGCGGAGTCGCCGAGCAGCTGCGCGCCGAGGAACACGCGCTGGACCTCCACGCCCCGCTCCCGCAGCCGCCGGGCGGTCTCCACCGCGAGGGCGGTGCCCGAGGAGTGGCCCCACAGCAGGATCCGGGACAGTCCGCGGCCGGCGATCTCCTCGACCACCGCGTCGACCACCTGCGCCAGCGGCGCGAAGTCCTCGTCGCGGGCGGCCGGGTCGTGGCCGGGCAGTTCGACGGCGTAGACCGCACAGCCGGCGGGCCGCAGGGCCGCGGCCAGCGGCCGGAAGTTCACCGCGTTGCCACCGGCGTACGGGAAGCACACCAGGGCGCCGTGCGGCTCGCCGTCCGGCTCCGACAGGGCCTGCAGCAGTCCGGGCCGGCGCGTCGTCCGGCCGTCGACCACCTCGGCGAGGTCGGCGAGGACCGGGTGCGCGGTGACGTCCTTGAGGGAGATCGCGCGGTCCAGCAGGATCGCCAGCCGTACGGCGGACAGGGAGGTGCCGCCGCGGTCGAAGAAGTGGTCCTGGCGCCCGATCCGCTCCTGCGGGACGCCGAGCACCGTCGCCCACGCCCTCGCCAGGCGCAGTTCGGCGGGGGTGCCGGGGGCCTGCAGGTCCGTCCCGGCGGGGTCCCGCTCGGAGGTCTCCTCCGTGGCGAGCGCCGTCAGGGCCTTGCGGTCGATCTTGCTGTTGGCGGTCAGCGGCAGGCTCTCCTTCCAGTGGAAGGCCGCGGGCACCATGTAGGCGGGCAGGGAAGCCGCCAGGTGCTCGCGCAGCACGTCCCCCTCCACGGGCGCGGGGCCCGAGTAGAAGGCGACCAGCTGGCTGCCGTCGTCGCTGACCACGACCGCGCCGTCGCGCACCCCCGGCGCACGGACCAGGGTGTTCTCGATCTCGCCGATCTCGATGCGGAAACCGCGGATCTTGACCTGGTGGTCCTTGCGGCCGAGGAACTCCAGCGTGCCGTCCGGGTGCCAGCGGCCGTAGTCGCCGCCGCGGTACAGCCGCTCACCGGCGTGGTGGGGGTCGGTCAGGTACGCCTGCCGGGTGCGCTCGGGGTCGTTGATGTAGCCGCGGCCCACGCAGACCCCGGAGAAGACGACCAGACCGGGCGCGCCCAGCGGCACCGGGGACAGGTGCTCGTCGACGACGTACACCCGCACGTTGTTGACGGGCCGGCCCAGCGGCACCCAGTCGGTGTCCGGGACCCGGTCCATCACCGCGTGGTTGGTGTCGTCGCTGGTCTCGGTCAGCCCGTAGGCGTTGACCAGCTTCACGCCGGGCCGCACGGCGAACCAGCGCCCGATGAGGTCCTTCTTCAGGGCCTCGCCGGTCACCGACACGCAGCGCAGGTCCGGCAGTTCGCGCGGCTGCCGCTCCAGGGCGGACAGGACGACGTCCAGGTAGGAGGGGACGAGCTGGAGGACGTTCGCCCGGCCCTCGACGACCTTGTCGAGGAAGCGGTCGGCGTCCAGGATCGTCTCCTGCTCCACCAGCAGGGTGCGTCCGCCGACGAGCAGCGCGGAGACCAGCTGCCACAGCGAGATGTCGAAGCACTGCGGGGCGGTCTGCGCCACCACGTGCCCCTCGCCGATGCCGAGGTCGTCGATCTTGGCGTAGAGGTGGTTGAGGAACCCCGCGTGCTCGCACATGGCGCCCTTGGGCTCCCCGGTCGAGCCGGAGGTGAAGTAGATGTACGCCAACTGGTCGCGGGCGACCGCCACGCGGGGGTCCTCGCTCGGGTGGTCCTCGGCGTAGGCGTCCTCGACCGGCAGCCGCTGCACCTCGGGGAGCGCGGACAGCGCCTCGTCCAGCGTGGCGGTGCTGCCGCGCTCGGTCAGCGCCATCCGGCACTCGGCCCGGGCCAGGGTGTTCCTGATCCGCCCGGCCGGGAAGTGCGGCTCGATCGGCAGGTAGGCGCCGCCGGCCTTGAAGACCGCCAGCACGGCCGCCAGCCAGTCCAGGTTCCGCTCGGTGACCACCGCGACCACGCCCTCGCGCTCCAGACCACGCGCCAGGAGGGCATGCGCCAGGCGGTTCGCGCGGGCGTTGAGGTCGCCGTAGGTCCACTGGCGGTCCCCGTGGACGGCCGCGACCGCCTCCGGGTGCGCCCGGACCCGCTCCTCGAACAGCTCGTGCATCCGCCGGTCCGGCAGCTTCCTGCGCGGTCCGGCCATCCCGGTGAGCTGCAGCCGGTTCTCCTCCGCCGACAGCAGGCTCTTGCGGGTGTGCTCGGCGTCCAGGTCGGCGGCGATCCGCGCCAGGGCGGCCACGTGGTAGCCGGCGACGCGGGCCGCGGCGTCCTCGTCCATGACATCGTTGGCGTAGCGCAGCCGCAACGAGAGCCGGCCGTCGCGGTCCGAGGCTCCCACCCAGAGCACGGTGCCGGGGGTGAGCTCGACGCCACCGCCGGACAGGTCGAAGACCGTCTCGAACAGCGGCTCGGCCAGGTCGAGCTCCTTGCGGAGCGCGTCGACGGGGAAGTCCTGGAAGGCCAGCAGCTGCGACTCGGCGCCGTGCGCGTCCAGCAGCAGGGACCGCCACGAGCCGGGACCCGCCGACAGCCGGCACGGCAGCACCGCGCCGCCCGCGGCGACGTAACCGGTCACGACGTCGGTCTCGCCGGCGAGCGCTGCCAGCACCTTGGCGTGCGCGGCCAGCAGCACCGAGCCCACCGGGACGGCGACCTCCTCGGCCACACGGCGCACGGACGCCGTGAGGCCGTCGGGGACCGCCACCACGTGCTCGGCGGCGCCGGTGGCCGGTTCGGGAGTCCAGCGGGGGATCGCGGTGAACCCGCCCTTGAGGAGCACTCCGCGCCAGAACTCCCGTCCGGCCTGCGCTGCCATGTCCATCGACTTGCCTCCACTTGCGGTTTCCACGGGACTACACACCGCTGATCAGCGCGGTGGCGCGATCGCCGCCGCTGTTCGGGGTCTTCGGGTTCTCGGGCATCTCCCGGGCGGGGTTGCCGCCCCACCGGGCGAGCGCGGGGAGCTCCTCGCCCTTCATCACGAAGGAGTCCGGGGCGATCACGGCGCCGTCGCCGACGGTCACCCCGTAGTGGACGAGGGCGCCGACCCCGAGGGTGCAGCCGGCACCCAGCGTGCTGTGGTCGGACTTGAAGGCGCCGTCCTCCTGGGAGTGGCTCTGGATGACCGTGCCCGCGTTGAGGGTGCAGTCGTCGCCGATGGCGGCCAGGGAGCGCTCCGGGAGGAAGAGGCCGTCGTCGAAGACGCGGCGCCCGATCCGCACGCCGAGCAGACGCCAGACGACGTTCTTGAACGGGGTGCCGTTGAGGACGTTCAGGTACTCCGTCGCGGCCGTCACCTTCCAGTAGCGTTCGTGCCGCCAGAAGTCGAGGTCGTAGATCGAGCAGTACAGCGGCCGCAGCCCGCGGAACCTGGTGACGATGCGCTCGCCGAGCACGATGTAGGTGACGGTGACCACCAGGACCACGACGTTCGCGACCGCGACCGCGGCGGCGCCGTACGCGGGGTAGAGGTCGGCGGCGACGGACGCGGTCAGCGCCACCAGGAAGAGCAGCAGCCACTGCAGCAGCAGGTGGAGCACCGCGGTGCCGGTGTTGTGCTTGTTCTTGTCCGACAGCAGGCGGTGGAACGCTTCGCCGTCCTTCAGGTGGTCGAATTTGCTGTCGCGGTCCACCGTGCGGGGAATCTCGAAGCTGGGCGAGCCCAGCAGTCCGACGTTCTCCCGGACGGGCCCCTCGACGGGGACCATGACCTTGGTCGCCAGCAGGCAGTTCTCGCCGGTCCTGCCCTGGGGCGGATAGGCGATGTGGTTGCCCAGGAAATTGTGCGGGCCGATCGCCGTCCGGGTGACGCGGAAAGAGGTGCTGGAGTAGTCCGCATTCATGATGGACAGTCCGTCGGCGACCATGGTCCCGCTGCCGACCTTGCTCAGGTACGGATTCTCGTGCTTCACCTCGGTACCGAAATTCGAGCCGGTCTGTTCCACCGGCGACAGGTCGTACCCGATGGCGCGCAGGTAGTGCACGACGGCGGAACTGTCGCCGAAAAGGACGCGGAAGAACTTCCGGTTGGTGAGGAAGCCGATGGTGCGGTGGATCCCGTAGCGGAACCCGTAGAGCGGGTGGACCGTGTCGGGCTTCACGAGCGGGTGCAGCAGCCGCGGCACGGTGACCGCGACGAGGAGGCCCAGCAGCACCGCCCCGCAGAAGAGGACGAAGGAGGCGGCCAGGGCGTCGGCGTAGAAGGTCCACGTCGTCAGGGCCACCGGGCCCGGCTCCAGCAGGAGGTCCAGGCGCGGGACCACCGTGAGAAGGATCGCCACCCCGCCGACCGCGACCGGGATCCAGGCGGCCAGGAGGATCAGCAACTGACTCAGGCAGTAGGTGACACGGCGGCTCCTGCCGCACTGCACCGGCGCGACCACGCGGTAGTCCGCGGCGCCCGGCTGGGCCGGGGAGCCGTGCCAGCGCTCGCCGGCGGGGACGGCCTGGCCGCTGTGGAGCGAGGAGGCGTGGCCGAGTTGGGCGCCGTCGCCCATGGAGGTGCCGATGTCGAGCACGGTCACCTCGCCGATTAGCACTTCCCTGCCGAGCGTGACCGGACCGGTCTGGATCACCCCCGAGTGCCCCCGGTAGCAGGAGAAGTACGAGTCCTTGCGGATCACCGTGCCGTCGCCGATGGTCAGCAGGTCGGCGCAGACCGGGACGTGCTTGGAGAAGATGGCCACCCCGCGGCCTATTCGCGCGCCCAGCGCCCGCAGGTACAGCACGTACAGCGGTGAACCGACGAACAACACCATGGGGTTCGACCGGATCAGGGTCCGCACGCACCAGAACCGGAAGTACGCCAGGCTCCAGATGCGGATCTCCTGCGGCTTCCACCGTCCGACCAGGAGCCACTTGCCCGCGACCGGCAGGACGCAGACGCCCGCGAAGGCCGCGCCGCCGAACTCCACGGACCGCAGATAGGTGTCGAAGGGGCTCGTGCCGGCGGATATCCACTCCGCCCCGCGCGTCACGACGAACGCGGCGAGGTACGAGTAGCCCAGGAAGAACAGTGCCTGCAGCACGCCGCAGAACACGTAGCGCGGCGTGCCCTTCGCCGCCGTCACCTGGATCGGCTCCGGGAGCGGCACGTCGGCGAGGGCCTGGGTGGCGGGGGTCAGGGCGCCGACCGGCGGGGCGTCCGCCAGGGCCGTCGCGAGACTTCTGATCGTCGGGTACCGGTAGATGTCCTTCATCGACACGGACGGCAGGTCCTGGTGCTTCCGCACCCGGGCGCAGAAATGTGCCATCACCAGGGAGTCGGCACCCATTTCCGTGAAGAAATGGCTGTCGACGGACACCCGGTCCGTGTGCACGATGCCCGCCAGGATGTCGGCGAGGATCCTTTCCGTGCCGTCGGCCGGGGCGGTGTAGGGGCGCCCGGTGGTTGAAGATTCATCGGGATCCGAAGCGGGATCCGACGCCAGGACCTCTGCAGATTTTTCCACGATGTGAGCTCCTTGAGGAAAAGTCGACCACGGGCGGCCGGTAAAGCCGGTACCCGGTGTCCCTCTTGCCCCGGCTATGGGCCGGAGCGAGTAATCCGGAAGCCATGCGGTCGTGAGCTCTTCTCTCGCCATACAACCATATGTCGCTCCTCGTAGTCTCCGCCGTCCTCGTTCGGACTGCCACTCGAAGATGATCGAAGTGGTATGTCGCGGCGCTGGACTGCGCAAATGCTCGGGAAGTCGCGATGAATCGACGAGTACCGTTCCCGAAAGGCGGAAAAACCACCGATTCGCAAGGTTGCGGGAAAGCCGCGGAGATGCGATAAGCGCTACCGAGAGTGGTCGTCCCGGTCAAGAGAGTTAAAAGGCGACGGCTGTGTGCTGAGGCCTCGTCATATGGCTGAGCCCGCCCGCGCACAGGCTGCGCGGGCGGGCTCGGGGGTCGCGGGGGTCACGGGCAGACGTACGAGAAACCCGTCGTGACGGCGCGGTGGCCGGGTGTGATGATGCGCAGTTCGGCCTCCGCCCGGTACGTGCCGTGACCGCGGAAGGTCCACAGCAGGTGCAGCCGTGCCTCGTGGCGGCCGCGGGGCACCTCTTCGTACAGCACGTCGGAGGAGGTGCCGTCGTTGCGTAGCCATCGGTAACTGATCGTGCCCGGGCGCCCGTTGGTCGTGACGACGGCGACGAGGTCGACGGTCGTGTCGCACGCGGGTGCCGACGGGGACGGGGTCACCGTCACCCGCTTCACCTCGAGGCCCGGACCGAAGCGCTGCCAGGCCAGGAAGACGAGCACCGCCACCAGCACCGCACCGGCCAGTACGTACCGCCGCGGCCACCTGCGACGATGCGGTCCGGGCGGCGGAAGCGGCGTGATCCGGCCCCGCCACACCTCGGCGGCGACGTTGGCCCGGGCCGCCGCGGCGGGTGTGACGCCGGGCCCGAACCGCATGACCTCGCCCTCGACCCGGTCCGGCAGGACGACGGTGGGGCCGGCCTTCACCGTCGGTACCGCCGCCTCGGCGCTGACCACGGGCTCGAGCCGGGCCGTCGGCAGTGCCGACGGCGCCCAGTGCTCGGCGAGGACGGTCGCGCTGTACTCGGGATCGGCGTCCTGCGGCGCCGTGCTGTGCGGCCTCGCGTCCTGGGGGGTCGCGTCGTTCGGCGCCGCGTCCGTGAGGCCGAGACGGAAGGTGCGCTCGGTGTCCTCCTCGGGTGGGAGGTCGCGTGACCCGTTCACGTGATCACGCAACCACGGGTGAGGATCTGCTGGAACGACTGCCCGTTGGCCGCCGTCGGGTCGGTGGTGGCGGCCGCGCCGAACCAACAGCCGCTGCCCCGCGGGAACGTGTGGTCGGCGGTGAAGGAGTACGAGGTGGAACCGCTGCGGGTGAAGGTCTGTGCGCCGTCGGCGGTGCCGGGCTCTCCCTTCGCGTCGCTCGTGTACCAGGTCACCGTGACGGTCACGGGGCGTGCATCACTGGTGCGCAGCCGGATCGTGGCCGAGGCACTGAATACACCCGTCTGGGCGAGCGAGGTGACCGAGACGTCGCTCACGCTCACCGGGGGTGTCGTCGATGCCGAGGGCGACACCGTCGGCGTCGCCGTCACGGACGCGGAAGCCGTGGCCGAGGCCGTCGTGGTCGGCGTCGGTGCGGCCGGCGTGGTGACGGCGGTCGCCCCGGTGGAGGCCGGGGCGCTCTCCGGCGTGGAGGGCGACGGGCTCGGGGAGCCGGGCGAGGGACTGCCCGGCGGAGCCGTCGTCCCCGGCGCTTCGGAGGTGCCGCGTGGGGTCGCTCTCGTCGTTTCCCCTGTCCAGTTGGCGGTCGTCTGGTGCGGGCCCTCACCCGAGGCCACCGCGGCGAAGGTCAGCAGCCCGGCGATGACCACACCGCCCACCGCGGCGAGCATGCCCTGACGTGTCAGGCGCCGTGCGCCGCCGCCGACCATGGTCGTGGCCAGGTCGACCGTCCCCGGCCCGGGTCCCGCCGACGGGAAGAGCAGCGGCAACAGCACCGCGAGCGCGGCGAGCCTGCGCTGCCCTCGCTCCTCCCAGTCGTTCCCGTAGGCCGCTCCCGCGATCACCTCCAGTTCCGCCACGAACGCCTCGGCGTCCGCCGGACGCAGCGCCGGGTCCTTCGCCATCCCGCGCAGGATCAGCTCACGCACCGGCTCCGGTGCCTGCCCGACCGGTACCGGCGCTTCGATGTGCTGAACGGCCAGCTCGGCGAAGTTCTCACCCTGGAACGGCTTGCGGCCGGTCAGGCACTCGTAGAACGTCGCGGTCGCCGCGTACACGTCGGTCGCGGGCGATGCCGGGCGCCCGTTCCACTGCTCGGGGGCCATGTAGGCGGGCGTTCCCGCCACGGCCCCCTTGGTTCCGCTGCGCAGGGCGATGCCGAAGTCGACCAGCTTCGACGATCCGTCCGCCGCGACCAGGACGTTCTCCGGTTTGTAGTCGCGGTGCACCACACCGGTGCGGTGGGCGGCGGCGAGGCCGAGCAGCGACCCCTTGAGCACCACCAGGGCTGCTTCGGGCCCGGTGGCTCCTTCCTGGCGGAGTAACGCCCTCAGCGCCAAGCCGTCGACCAGCTCCATGACGATGGCCGCCCCTGCGGGACCCTCCACGTACTCGTACAGACTGGCGACATATGGGGTGTGGAGACCTCCCAGCAGCTGTGCCTCGGCTCGGAACTCCTGCAGGAACTCCGGGTCGCCCCGCAGTTCGTCGCTCAGGTACTTGATCGCGACAGGCGTTGATGTGGCGTCATGGGACGCGAGCACCACGCGACCGCAGCCGCCCGAGCCCAGTTCTCTGGCCTCGGTGTACCCCGGAGCCCTCCAGCCGCTCATTCACTTGTCCCCCCTGCATGTGGCGCGGTGCCGGCGACCGCGTCGACTTTTCCTCAACAGACACGATTCCTCGGCGACCGGTTCCCGGGGAACCCCCCACCCGGCTGAACACCCCCCGCCGACCGTCCGTACTACGAGGGGACGTGCGTTCCGATCCACCGAACGGCAACAGGAAGGCGGCCGGCATGGCCCCATCGCGCCACGTGCTCAGCTCCGTCGTCGCAGGCACGGCCGCGTTGCTGCCGCTGGCCCTGGCGGGACCGGCGGCCGCCCACGGCGCGCCGGTGTCCCCGGTGAGCCGCGCCGCGGCGTGCGCGTCCGGAAGCGGACAGTACGTGGGGACGGCCGCCTGCCGGGCCGCCGCGGCCGCCAACGGCGGGAGCCGGCCCTTCGCGGACTGGGACAACCTCCGCGTCGCCGGGGTCGCGGGCCGCGACCGCCAGGTGATCCCGGACGGGAAGCTGTGCAGCGGCGGGCTGGCCGCCTTCCGTGGCCTCGACCTGCCGCGCTCCGACTGGCCGGCCACCCGGCTGACGCCGGGCGCCGCCTTCACCATGGCGTACGGAACGACCATCCCGCACCAGGGCACGTTCCGGCTGTACCTCACGAAGGAGGGCTACGACCCGACCCGGCCGCTGACCTGGTCGTCGCTGGCGAGCGACCCCTTCGTGAAGGTCACCGACCCGCCCGTGCCCGGCGGCGCCTACCGCATCAGCGGGCGGCTGCCCTCGAACCGCACCGGGCACCACGTCCTCTTCACGATCTGGCAGAACTTCTCGACACCCGACACGTATTACTCGTGCTCCGACGTCGTCTTCCCGGCCGCCGCGGCCAAGGCACCGGCCAAGCCCGCGAAGCCGGCGAAGCCCTCGCCGGCTTCGGCCGCCGCGACGCCCGAAGCCGCGGCGTCAAAGGGCACGGCGTCCCCCTCCGCCATTCGGACGGCCGGATCCCCCGCGGCCGCCCAGGCCTCTCCGCGGGACGCCGTGCGTACCCCGGCCACCCAGCCCGTGGCCGCCGAGAGCGAGGGACCGGGGCGCACCCTGCTGGCCCTCGGCAGCGCCACCCTGCTCGGCGGCATGGCCGCGATCGCCCTGCTGTTCCGGCTGCGCCGCTCACCGGGCACCCGGGGCCGTTAGGTCCTGTCGTCCAAGCCCCGCCGGACAACCGACTACCGCAACGGTTCGCTCAGTTCGATGGAGCGCAGGGCGGCCGCCAGGGCTGGTCCGTCGCCGACGTCGAGGGCGGTGTCGGTCAGTTTGATGACGTGTTCGTCGCCGTGCTCCAGGGCCCGTTCGAAGACCTCCTCGGACGTGAAGGTGCCGGGCGGGGTGTACGCGACCGGCGCGTCCGGCGCGTACATCGCGGTCACCGCGGCGGAGGCCGTCCAGGCGGCCCGCAGGCTCGGCACCCACAGGGCGCGCGGGAGCGCGGGCAGGGTGCGCAGGACGGCGTTGGGGGCAGTGGCCGCGTGGACCAGCATCGTCTCCTCGCCGTGGCCGTGGGTGGCGTACCGGTGGGTGGCCGCCCGCACCAGTTCGGTGAGGCGGGTTCGGGCCTCGTCCGGGTCCGTGACCGCCGCCGCCCACACCGGCAGGCCCGTGACGCGGCCGAGCCGGGCCGGGAAGCCGCCGTCTCGTACGGCGAGGGGCACGACCGCGTCGAGGGCGGCGGCCGCGCTGCCCGCGCCGGGCAGGGGTGCGAGGTCCGCGACGGCGTGGTGGCGGGCGGCCCAGTAGCCGAGGCCGTGGGCGAGTTCGGCCAGACGGGGTCCGGTGCTCTCGCCGGCCAGCAGGGTGCGTACGGCGTGGCCCACCCGGATCACCGGGTGCGTCGAGCCGCCGTACAAGCCGGGCAGGAGTCGGGGCCACCACAGCGTGAGCACCTCGCGCCAGGGATGCTCGGCGATCTCGCGCCCGAAGTAGCCGATCCAGTCGGCGGCCCGGCGCGGATCGCCGAGCGCGGCACGCCAGTTGCCGGCCGTGACCGGCTCGGTGCCGGACGGGAACTCCTCGAGCTTGCGCGCGTAGAGGTCGAGCCAGCGGTGCACCGAACGGGCCTGTCCGTGGGCGGCGAGGGCCTCGACGGCCATCGGCGCGTGGTTGGTGAGTCGTCCGAGGCGTTCGGGCCCCGATCCGTGCAGTCGCTGGAGCGCCTCGTCCAGGGTCCCTGTCGTATCCATGGCCAGGACAGTAGGCGGGGGGCCGCGGCGGCGTAACCGGCCGCAGGCGTAGGACCCGGCCTAGGTGTATTGCCTTGTGAGGTTGGGGACGCGGCTGGCGGGTGGTTTGCCGTTCAGCGCGGTGTGTCCGCGGTGGTGATTGTAGGTGTGCA
>NZ_JBEXSX010000051.1:0-74664 GCF_040613835.1 Streptomyces sp. NPDC006207
CTCGCCCAGCAATTCACCGCTTCGGAACCCACTCGGACTGAGCTCGTTGGGAAACCCCCGGGTTTCCTGGCCACGGCGTTCGCGTCGTGCGGTCCTGCGTCGTGCGGTCCTCAGACGTGCAGGACGCGGTCGACGAGGTCGCGGTAGCCCCGCAGGGCCACGCGCAGCCGCTCGGTGTCGCCGTCGTCGTGCTCGCCGGCCCGCCAGCCCGAGCGCAGTTCGTCGCGCCGGCTGCGCAGTTCCTCGACCAGTCGTTCGGTGGCCTCGCCGAGGACCTCGTCGGCCTCCTCCACGGCGTGGCGCGGCTCGTCGACGAAGCCGCCGACCGCGTGGTGCAGGCGCTGCTGCAGCTTGTCCACCGCGCCGTCCACCCGCGGCGGCGCGCCGGGGGCGGGCACCCGCCCTTCCTGCGCCGGCCGCCGGGCCGCCGCGGGCCGCTCCGTGTCGCCGGGCTTCTCCGCTGCCGCGGGCTTCCCGACCGTCGCGTGCCTGTCGGCCGCCGAGGGCTTGCCGGCTTCCTCGGGCCGCGACCATCCGGCGGGCCGCTGCGCGGCAGGCGCCTCGCCCTTCTTCCCCGTGGTCTGCGGTGCCTGGGGGGTCCGCTGTTCGCGGGTGCCACCGGCCGTGGGGGACGGCCGCTCGTCGGGGGTCCGCTCGGCGGAGGCTCCGGCCGGGCCGTTGCGTACCTCGCGGCCGGTGCCGTCGGTCTCGTCGGTTCCGTCGGTTCCGTCGGTTCCGTCGGTGTCGCGGTGCTCGTGCGTGGGATTCATCGGCTGCTCCAGGTCGGCATGTGGAAGCGGTGGGAGCCGCGTCGGCCGGAGCCCGTGTCACCTGCGCCGTCCTCGCGCGAGGTGCTGCGGGGCTCCTTGTCCACCGCGATGAGGTCGTCGAACAGCGCCCGGGCGTGGAGCAACCGAGCGCGCAGTTCCTCGGTGTCCGCCGCGGTGCGGTCACCGTCGTTCCGGGGTTGCGAGACCCCGCGCAGGTCGCGGTAGGCCTGGAGGTGCCGCGGGCGGTGGACCGACAGGGCGTCGATCTGCTCGCCCGAGGTGTGCTCCGGGAAGCCGCGGTCGTGCGCCAGCCGGTCCAGCAGGCCCGACGCCTCCTGCACCGCCTGCGCGGGGGAGTCGACGAACCGCTCCTGCAGGGCGGCCCACTCGGCGCGGTACTCCTCGGCCTGACGTGCGTTCAGCGGCTCCGGGGTCAGGCCGCCGTGCCGGTCGACACGCTCCTGCAACTCCCGGTGCGCCGCGTCCGTGTCGCCGTCGTGCCGCGCGACCGTGCGTTCGTACTCCGGTCCGAAGCGGCGCCTGAGCTGTCCCGTGCCGCCGCCGCGCCGCGACATCACGGCCGCGGCGAGGACGATCAGGACAACGAGGACGACCGCCCCGATGATGATGCCCGTGGTCATGGTGTGCCTCCTGGGGGCCGTCGTCGGGCCCCGGCATTCGAACTGACCTTGATGCGGGTCCTTGGTGTGCTCACGGTGCGTGTTTCCGCAATCCGTTCGTCCACACGTACGACGCCGGGAGGTGACGATGCGTCAGCGCGGCAGGTGCACGTGGATGACCTTGCCGCCCGCGCGCAGGAGCGTCACCCGGAAGTCCCGGGCCAGCCGGCGCACCAGGCGCAGGCCGTAGCCGCCCGGCAGGAAGCGGTCGGAGGGCTGGGGCGCGGCCGGCAGCCGGTCGTTGTGGTCCTGGACGGACACGCGGATCGCGTCCGGCACCGCCACCACGTCGAGGGCCGCCAGCCCGCCGCCGTACCGGAAGGCGTTGGTGACCAGTTCGGAGACGACCAGCAGGCAGTCCTCGACCCGCTCCGGATCCACGCCTCTGAGCCGGGCGCGGGCGAAGTCACGCGCCTCGCCTATGGTGGTGGGCAGCGGCCGGTCCGCAGTGGCGGGCCGCACGATCCCCCCGCCTTCCGCGTCTAGGTCAATGCTGTACACGCACGATCACCCCGTAGGCATCATCGGTCCCTCTGTGGTCTGCCCCTGCTGGCCGGTCCTACGCTGCCTTCGGCGCGATTCACGTTCTTCCGGGATCGGGGGGAATGCTTCGCGGAGGAGGGGGTACCCGAGGGGCAACGTACGGGAACATGACGTAGAGGTGCAGAGGTGCGAGGAGGAGCCGTGATCGCCCACGTGAGCGGGACGAGCACCGGGGTCGAGAGCCCCGAGGTCGACGTACTGCCGCAGATCACCGACCCGAGCAGCGTGGCCCCCACGAGCGCGCGCCGGCTGTCCAAGCTCTTCCTCGAGCGCCTGACGGTGCTCGAGGAGGGCACCCACGAACGCCAGTACGCCCGCAACACCCTGATCGAGATGAACATGTCGCTCGTGCGGTTCGCGGCCAGGCGCTTCCGCGACCGCAGCGACGAGATGGAGGACATCGTCCAGGTCGGCACGATCGGGCTGATCAAGGCCATCGACCGGTTCGACATCTCGCGCGAGGTCGAGTTCACGACCTTCGCGGTGCCGTACATCGTCGGTGAGATCAAGCGGTTCTTCCGCGACACCACTTGGGCCGTGCACGTGCCGCGCCGCCTCCAGGAGCGCCGGGTGGAGCTGGCCCGCGCCCGGGACGAGCTGTCCTCCCGGCTGGGCCGCGCCCCCAAGGTGAGCGAGCTCGCGGCGCTCATGGACATCTCCGAGGCCGAGGTCGTCGAGGCCCAGGTGGCCTCCAACGGTTACACCGCCTCCTCCCTCGACGCCGCCATGAACGGCGACGACGGCGACGACGGCGAGACCGTGCTCGCCGACTTCATCGGCGCGGTCGACCCCGCCATGGAACTCGTCGAGGACCTCGGCTCCCTCGCACCGCTCGTCGTGGAGCTCGGCGAACGCGACCGGCAGCTGCTCCATCTGCGCTACGTGGAGGAACTGACGCAGGCCCAGATCGGCGAGATCATGGGCTGCACGCAGATGCACGTCTCCCGGCTGCTCTCGCGCACCCTGGCCCGGCTGCGGGCCGGACTGCTCCAGGACGGCTGCGCCTGACCTCACCCCGTCCCCCGCCACGTGCCCGCGCCCGGTCCCTTCGGGCGCGGGCACGCGCGCACCGCCTACGATGCGCGGATGACCGATCACGATCACGTGGCGCCGGACCGCCGCTTCCGCCCGCTGGTCCGGATGACGGCCCGCGACCCGCACGAACCGCACCGGGTCGCCACCCCGCTGGAACTGCTCTTCGACCTCTGTTTCGTGGTGGCGGTCGCCCAGGCCGGCGCCCGGCTGGTGCACGCGGTCGCCGAGGGCCATGCCGGGCGCGGTGTCCTCGGCTACTGCCTGGTCTTCTTCGCGATCTGGCTGGCCTGGATGAACTTCACCTGGTTCGCCTCGGCCTTCGACACCGACGACGTGCCCTACCGCATCGCCACCTTCGTCCAGATCACCGGTGTCCTGGTCCTGGCGGCAGGAGTTCCCCGGGCCTTCGACGCCAACGACTTCTCGATCGCCGTGGCCGGCTACATCATCATGCGCGTCGCACTCGCCTTCCAGTGGCTGCGCGCGGCACGCAACGCGGCCGGACCGGCACGGACCACGGCGCTGAGCTACGCCGCCGGTCTGGTCGTCGTCCAGGTGGGATGGGTCCTCCTGCTGCTCCAGCCCGTCGGCGGGCTGTGGAACTGGGGCTTCCTGATCCTGGCCGTCGCGGAACTGGTGGTGCCCGCCTGGGCCGAGCGGGCGCAGCGCACCACCTGGCATCCGCACCACATCTCCGAGCGCTACGGCCTGTTCACCATCATCGTGCTCGGTGAGTCGGTGGCCGCGGCGACGGTGGCCGTGCAGTCCGCCGTCGACGAGTCCACCGCGCTCGGCGAGCTGCTGCCCGTCGCCGTCGGGGGGCTGCTCATCGTCTTCTGCGCCTACTGGATCTACTTCGCCATCCCCATCCACCAGCACCTCACCAGCAGCGCGCGGGCGTTCCTGTGGGGTTACGGGCACTACCTCGTCTTCGGCTCGGCCGCCGCCATCGGGGCGGGGCTTGAGGTGGTGGTCGAGCAGGCCGTGCACAAGGCGCACATCTCGCAGACGGCCGCCGCGGCCGCCGTCACGCTGCCGACCGCGCTGTTCCTGCTGACGGTCTGGCTGATCCACTCCCGCAGCGCCAAGCGCGGGTTCGCCGAGCACGCGGTGCTGCCCGCCTGTGCCCTGGTGGTGCTCGCGAGCACCTTCTGCGGGAGCGCGGCGGTGCCGGTGGCGGGGCTCGCCATGGCCGCGGCGGTCGCCGTGGGCGAGGTGCTGCACTCCCGGCGCTGGCCTGCCGCCTGAGGGCGGCGGACGGGGTGCCCCGCCGGAGGACGGGGCACCCCTGCTCCGGCCCTGTCGTCAGGGGAAGGAGACCACCGTGGACGGCGTGGTCGAGGTGCCGGAGGTCGCGGCACCGGTGCCGTTGATGACGTGGTCGTACTGGCCCATGCCGCCCAGGGAGACCACCAGGACGTCGTGCATCTTGATCCCGGACTTCACCGGGACCTCGAAGCCGTGGTCCATGCGGATCGTCGGATCGGTGGTGAAGTTGCAGTAGCTGCCCAGGCCCCAGGCCTCGTGGGTGTTCACCGAGTCGTCCACCTTGTAGGCGGCCCAGCCCTTCGTCGCGCCGTTCTGGATGGCGGCCTGGCTGGGGGCGTCGTAGGCGATCTCGTTCTGGAAGAAGACCGTCCTGCCCCGCTCGCCGCTCCACTGGACGTCGTACTTCTTGAAGTGCTCGACGAACAGGCCGGTGGCCAGGACGTCGTCGCCGTTCACGCGCAGGCCGTAGTCGGCCGGGTTGGTGTCCCAGCCCACTCCGGCGCCGTGGTCGGCGCGCCAGATCCAGGTGTGGTCGATGACGGTGTCGTCGCTGTTGACCTCCATGCTGGTGGTCGCCTTGCCAGGTCCGGCGCCGCCGATGCGGATGAAGACGTCCTGCACGGTCGTCGGGTTGGCGGCGTGGTCGGCGGCCGCGCCCTGCGGGCCGACCTGGAGCAGCACCTGGGAGTTGACCGCACCGGCGTCGATCAGGAAGCCGGCCAGCTTCACGCCGTCGACGTCGGCGACCTTCATGGCGGTGACGCCGTTGTCGGGGATGACCGTCGCGAGGCCGAGGCCCAGCACGACCGTGTCGGCGCGGGTGACGTTGATGGTCTGGTCGACGTGGTAGATGCCCGGGGTGAACAGCAGGTTGAGGCCCTGGGCGAGCGCGGCGTTGATGGTGGCGGCCGTCGCGCCCGGCTTGACCACGTAGAACTGGCTCAGCGGGATCGAGGAGCCCTGCGGCGCGCCGTTGCCCCAGCTGGTGCCGCGGGCGTTGGTGCGCTTGGCCGGCACGAAGACCTTGTAGTCGTTGCCGTCGAGGTAGAGGAAGGGCTTCTCGCGGGAGACGGGGGTGGTGTCGAGCGTGGTGTACGGCGGGTTGGGGAAGCTCTGCGCGGGAGCGCCCTGGACGCCGGAGAAGACCATGTTCCACACGCCGTTGGTCCAGCCGCCGACCGAGCTGTCGCGGGTGTACCACTGCTGCTGCGAGTACGGGCCCACAGTGCCGTCGATCTTGCTGTCGGCGATGTAACCGCCGCTGGCCCAGCCGTAGCCGTTGGGTGCGAGGTTGAGGCCGCCCTTGACGTGCATGCGGCGGAAGGGCGCGGCCTGGGCGACGGCCCAGCGGTCGGTGCCGGAGACCGGGTTGAGGGCGAGGTTCTCCGCGGAGCGCCAGAAGTTCTGGGTGGCGTTGCCGTTGAACCAGCCGGCGTCCACGGTCACGTCGCCGTTGAAGGTGGTGTCGTCGGGGGAGAGGCCGAGCCCGGCGATCGAGGTGTAGAAGCCGATGTTGGCGTTGATGTTGTTGTAGGTGCCGGGCTTGAACAGCAGCGCGTAGCGTCCGGTGCCGAACTGCGCGGACTCCTGCTGCTGGAAGACCTGGTCCAGCTTGGCCTGGATGCCCGGGGTCGAGGGGTCGAAGACCAGGACGTTCGGGCCGAGGTCGCCGCCGCCGGGGATCACCGGGCCGGTGCCGCCGTCGGTGGTGTGCACGGCGAGCTCCCACAGCGAGTAGCCGTATGCGGTGGCGCGGGTGGTGCCGTACACGCGCAGGTAGCGGCCCGTGCCGCTGACGGCGCGGGTCTCGGTGCCGCCGGCGCCGGTGGTCGTGGAGGCGACCGTGGTCCAGTCGGTGCCGTTGGCGGAGAGCTGGATCTGGTAGGCCTTGGCGTAGGCGGCCTCCCAGGTGAGGACGACCTCGCAGACGCTCTGGGAGCCGCCGAGGTCCACCTGGATCCACTGGGGGTCGCTGAAGGCGCTGGACCAGCGGGTTCCGGCGTTGCCGTCGACGGCGTTGGCGGCGGTGAAGGAGCCGTTCTCGGCGGAGGATGCGGTGGCGGTCCTGCCCTGTGCGGCATTGGCGGTGCCGCAGGCGGCGGCGTGGGCCGTGGTGAGCGGTCCGGCCGGGACGGTGATCAGGGCGAGCAGCACCGCCAGGAGGGCGATCAGCCCCAGGGGTCTGCGGCGGGCGGCATTGACTTCGGGTCTCATAGGAACTCCTGTGTCAGCCTCACGACTTAATTTAGGGCGTGAGTTAAGACGTGACAGAAGTCGGGGTCAAGACTCCTCGCAGAAAGTGTTTCTGACGGGCTAACAGCTCGGCTGCCGCTGCAGGCCCTTGCGCAGCCGTGACCTGCAGGGAGTTCCATCCGTTCGGAACTTGAACGCGAGCAGCCTCATCCTGGCCACCTGAAGCTCCCCGCACCAATCTTGACGTGAAGTCTTGACGCCATCCGTGCCCCTCGGTTGACTGCCGCCGCGGCAGCCGGAACCGGCTCGGGTACCGGTTCCGGCCGCTGCCACCACCATGCCCCCGTTCCTCGCGCGCCCCCGCTCTCCACCACCCGGGTTCGCGTCCGGCAGAAGGGCCGATTCCACGGGTCCCACAAATGATCTTCACGGGTTAGACTCCGCGGGTGTCCGAACTCCGCACACTGGTCCTCGGGTTCCGGCAGGCGATCCTCGACTGCCCCGACCCGGGCCTGGTCTCCCTGGAGCGTTTCCCGCACGGCTCGTGCGGGGACGCCTCCATCCTCCTCGGCCAGTACCTGTACGAGAACGGCCAGGGCGTGTGGACCTACGTCAGCGCCTGGGAGAACCGCGCCACCCACGCGTGGATCGAGAAGAACGGCCTGCGCATCGACATCACCGCCGACCAGTTCGACGGGGTCGGCACCCCCGTGATCATCGCCTCGGGAGGCGGCTGGCACGACCGCTTCACGGTCGACCCCACCGCCTCCCACGGCGCTCTCATCGATGTGCGCCAGGACTTCGCCCGACGCGAACTGCGCACCGCCTACGAGCGGTTGACGGCGGTCATCCGGCGGCATCGGCCGGGAGCGGAAGGGGCGCCACCAGCCTGCGCATGACCGCGGGCTCCAGCGCCGGGTTCGCCGCCGCCCGGTGCGCGAGCTCCTCGTCGTCGAGCAACTCCGCGAGCCTGGCCGGAGAGAGGTTCGGATGGCCCGCCCCAGCCGCCCGCACACCGGGATCGGGGTCGTGGGTCAGCCGGTCCACGGTCTCCGCAGCGGTGGCCGGGTCCCGGGCGGCCAGGGCGCGGACGGCCGGGTCTTCGTGCCGGGCGTACAGCGCGAGCCCGGCGGTCGGGAACCGCGGCCGGGTGAGGAGGAGTTCGCGCTCGTACCCGGTGTACTCCAGGAAGGCGCTCAGCAGCAGCTCGGTGGGCGCCTCCGGATGGTTCTGCGCGAGCAGTACCCGCACACCGAGGTCGTCGTCCGCGGCCAGCCGCGCCACCAGGTCGGACGGCAGGCTGTGATCGCCGGCGGCGCGCCGCCGCAGCAACGGGTGCCCGGACAGGGCGTCCCGCCGCACCGCGGCGGGATCCCGGGGCCACAGGCGTTGCAGTACCGGTCCGAAGGTGCCGCCCACCGGCACCTCGTAGTCGATCGCCGCGCGTTCCGCCTCGCTCAGTGCGGGATGCACGGAGAGCGCGAGCCGTACCCGCGGATCGGCGTCCACGGCGAGGGCCCGGCGCTCCTCCGCCCCGAGGTCGCAGCGGTATGCGATCCGTTCCCGCACCTCGGGGTCGGCATCGGCGGCCAGCAGGACCACCACGTCGGCGGGAAGGGTGGGGTTGCCCGCGATCATCCGCCGGTCCCCCTCGCCCACGGGGGCGTTGAGCACACCCTCCACGACGCCTCGGCTCAGGGCGCAGTGCATCAGCGCATGAGTCCGCCCATGGCACGACCGGTCGGGCAGCTCCCGCTCCACCCACGCCGGGTCCTCGTGCCGCAGGTGCTGCCGCACCATGTCCCGTACCTCCTCGTCCGGGTCCGCCAGGAGGACGTCGCGGATCTCGTCCGGCACGCCGCGCCATGCGACGCCCATGCGTCGCACCTTCGGCTCCGGGTGGGCGTGCATCGACTCCATCAGTCCGGCGGAGGCCTGGCGGTAGAGGGTGCCCAGCAACTCCCCCTCGTACGTCAGGATCATGTGGACGACGGCCTGGTCCGGGAGCGGCCGGGGGCGCACGCTCCACGGCATCCGGGGGGTCTCGGCCAGGTGCGCCCGCACGAACCATTCGGTGTCGTCCAGCAGCCGTGCCCGCTGGGCCGGCTCGGCGTGCGGACTGCGGGCGAGGAAGCTGCGGGTGTACCTGTCGGGGTGGCGGACGACGGCGTCGACCACGGCGTCCGGCAGCGCCCGGTCGCGGCACAGGACCATCCGTGCCGCCGGCGGACCGTCGGCGAGCAGCCGCAGCAGGACGTCCTCGGGGGCCGCGGGATTCAGCGCCAGGCCGGCGAGCCGGCGTGCGGGCAGCCCGGCGGTCTCCCAGATCTCCTCGGGTGTGATCATGTAATCTGTGCTTCCTTTCCGCAGGGGCTGGGCACCGTTTCCGCGCACACCGGCCGGGTACACGGGATCGCAGGAGGCAGACATGGACCTGGGTGACTGGTCGACCACGGCCCTCGTGATCGCCGCGGTGGCGGTCGTGGTGATGCTCGTGGTGGCGGTCGTGCTCGTGGTGAAGATGGCGCGCATCCGTACGCTGCTGCGCAGCGCGGACGTACCGCGCTCGGGCAAACTGGCCTTCTGGGCGGGGCTCGTCTACCTGGTCTGCCCGGTGGACCTGCTGCCCGATCCGATCCTCATCGACGACATCGGTGTGCTGCTGCTGGCGCTGCGTTCGCTCAAGAGCGCGGCCGACGGGCAGCTGCCCGTCGGCCGCGACCGCGCACGGACCCATCCCAAGTCCAAGAGCCCGGTGGCCTGAACCACCCCTCCGCCCGGGGAGGGCTCAGCCCGTCCGCTCCGCGTCCCCCGGCTGCCTCTCGGGCTGGGCGACCGGCAGGCACACGGTGAAGCGCGTGTCGCCGGGGCTCGACTCGACCCGGATGTCGCCGTGGTGCTTGTTGACCACGATGCGGTACGAGATATCCAGGCCCAGCCCGGTGCCCTCGCCCACCGGCTTGGTGGTGAAGAACGGCTCGAAGATCCGCGGCCGGATCTCCGGGGAGATGCCGGGACCGGTGTCGCCCACCTCCACCACCAGGCGGTCCGGACCGTCCCACGAGCTGCGCAGCGTCAGGGTGCCCGAACCGTCCATGGCGTCGAGGGCGTTGACGATGAGGTTGGTCCACACCTGGTTGAGCTCGGCGCCGTACGCCTGGATCTGCGGCAGGCTGCGGTCGTACTCCTTCACGACGCGTACCCCGCCGGGGATCTTCGCGTGGAGCATCGTGAGCGTCGCGTCGAGCAGCGCGTGGACGTCCACCGTCTGCTGCGGGGCCCGGTCCAGCTGCGAGTACTGCTTCGCGGCCCCGACCAGTCCGGAGATCCGGGTGACGGCGTCGTCGATCTCGCCCATGAGCAGTTCGGTGTCGAGGGTGTACGTGAGCCAGCGGATCGCCGCCTCCAGCCGGTCCTCGCCGACCGCGTCGACCACGGAGTCCAGCCACTCCGCGTCCACACCGCCCGCGACCAGCGTCGAGGACAGCTCCCAGGAGCCGTTGACGCCGTGGTCCTCGAGCCAGTCCGTCAGTTCGTCCTCGGCGTCGGCCGCCTCCAGCGCCGACCGCTCGGGCGCCGACGCCATGCGCTTGATCGCGGCGTCCTGCAGCTCGACCAGCTGGTGCAGTTGCCGGGTGTCGAGCCGGCCGTCCGCGATCATCGCGAGCTTGTGCCGCATGCCGGCCACCCGGTCGCGCAGCGCCGAGGTGGCGCGCACCGCGGCGGCGGCCGGATTGTTCAGCTCATGGGTGAGCCCGGCGGACAGCGAGCCCAGCGCCAGCAGCCGCTCGCGCTCCCCGACGATGGTGTTCTGCTTGCGGTAGCCGAAGAACGCCCCCTCCAGCAGGTGCACCGCCATCGGGAACCACGCGCGCATCGCCCCGGCGAACTCCTCGGCCGGGATCACGAAGAACTCGCAGTCGGTGACCGCCTTCAGCGAGTTGGGGTACGTCTGCTCCACCCGGTCCCCGAGGTACGCCTGCGTCGCGCCGGCGTACACGCCCCGCAGGTCGGTGCGGTTGACCTCCACCACGTCGCCGTGGACCAGGCGGCCCAGCGACACCGTGCCGCTGAGCAGCACGTAGAAGCAGGTCGCCGGATCGCCCTCGGCGTAGACGGGGTTGTTCGCCGGGACCCGCTCCACCCGGCCCTGTTCGCCCAGCCAGTCCAGTTCCTTCTCGCCGAGCGACTCGAACAGGAACAGGGTCCGCAGCTGCTCCGGCCCGAGCCGGTCCGTCGTGGTCACTGCGCCTCCAGATACCGGTGCACCAGGGATACGGCCATCGCGCCCTCGCCGACCGCGGAGGCCACCCGCTTGACCGACTCCGCCCGCACGTCACCGGCGGCGAAGACACCGGGCACGCTGGCCTCCAGGTGGTACGGGTCACGGGGGAGCGGCCAGCCCGCGGGCCGCTTGCCGCCGCCGATCAGGTCGGGGCCGGTGACCACGAAGCCGCGCCGGTCCCGCTCCACGACACCCTCCAGCCAGTCCGTGCGGGGTTCGGCGCCGATGAAGACGAACAGGAACGAGGCGTCGACGGTGGTCACCGTGCCGGTCTTCGCGTCGCGGAGCATCAGTTGCTCCAGGTGGTCGCCGCCCTTGCCGCCGACGACCTCGGTGCAGGGGCTGACCTTGATGTTGTCGATGGCCGCGATCTGGTCGATCAGGTACTGCGACATCGAACGCTGCAGGTCCGCGCCGCGGATCAGCAGGTGGACCCGGCACGCGTTGCGGGAGAAGTAGACGGCCGCCTGCCCGGCCGAGTTGGCCCCGCCGACGATGTAGACCTCCTGGCCCGCGCAGTTCATGGCCTCGGTCATCGCCGAGCCGTAGAAGACCCCGGCACCGGTGAACTCCGCCAGCCCAGGCGCTTCGAGCCGCCGGTAGGACACCCCGGTCGCCAGCACCACCGTGTGCGCCGCGATGGACGAGCCGTCACCGAAGGACAGCACCCTTCCGGTGCCCACCGCCTCCAGCGCGACCACCTCCCGGGTGCTGAGGATCTCCGCCCCGAACTTCGTCGCCTGCCGGCGGGCCCGGTCGGTCAGCTGGGCGCCGGAGACGCCGTCCGGGAAGCCGAGGTAGTTCTCGATGCGGCTGCTCTGCCCCGCCTGGCCGCCGGTCGCCCGGCGCTCCACCAGTACCGTGCGCAGACCCTCGGACGCGCCGTACACCGCCGCACCCAGCCCCGCGGGGCCGCCGCCGACCACCACCAGGTCGTAGAAGTCGGAGGCCGGGACGGTGCTCAGCCCCACGTGGGCGGCGAGCTCGGCCTCCGTGGGCCGCACCAGCGTCGTCCCGTCCGCGGTGACCACCAGCGGTACGTCGGCCGGCGTCAGCCCGGCCGCGGTCAGCAACTGCTCGGCCTGGGGCTCCTCCGCGGGCAGCCAGCGGTAGGGCACCAGGTTGCGGGTGAGGAAGTCACGCACCTTGAACGAGGGCGCCGACCAGCGGTGGCCGACCACGCGGGTCTCGGACGCCGTCGGGTCCGGCGTGGTGATCCACGCGTCGAGCAGGGTGTCGATCACCGGGTAGAGGTTCTCCTCCGGCGGGCTCCACGGCTTCAGCAGGTAGTGGTCGAGGTCGACGATGTTGATGGCGTCGATGGCCGCGCTGGTGTCGGCGTACGCCGTGAGCAGCACACGGCGGGCGAGCGGGAAGAGGTCCATCGCCGCCTCGAGGAACTCCACCCCGTTCATCTTCGGCATGCGGTAGTCGGCGAGCATCACCGCGAGTTGTTCACCTCGCAGTTTGATCTCCCGCAGCGCGCTCAGGGCCTCGTCGCCGGAGGTGGCGCGCACCACCCGGTAGCGGTCCCCGTACCTGCGGCGGATGTCCCGGGCCACGGCGCGGGACACTGCCGGATCGTCGTCGACGGTCAGGATCGTCGGATTCGCCATGTGACCATCATTGCTCCCCGGCGGCCGTCGTGCGCAGTAAACCGAACAGTCGTGCTTGAACCTGCGCCAGGGGACCCGCCTCAGGCCGCGTGCGCGCTCCGGGACGTCGTGACGGTCGGTGCGCCCCCGCGCACCGTCCGCCAGGTCAGGCGTCCTCGACGGCGACGGCGGCCACGGTGTCGTAGAAGGAGACGTGGCCCGTGATCTCGGGCACCGACGCGAGCGGCTCCTCGTAGACCCAGGCGACGTCGTTGTGGTCGGCGTACGACCAGTAGGAGGCGACGCCCTTGTAGGGGCAGGTGGTGTTGGTGTCGCTGGGGCGGAAGAGCGCGAGGTCCACGTCCTGCGGCGGGATGTAGTAGCGCACCGGCAGACCGGTCTCGTGGACCAGTACCGGCCGCCGGGTCTCGGCCACGACCTTGCCGTCGATCGTGACGGTCACGTGCTGGGTGCCGGGTACCGCGTCCACGCGGTGACCGCGGCGGCTGTCCGTGGGGGGCATGGTCTTCCCTTCCTCGGGTCCGTCCGGATCCGTTGCAACGGCGGCGGTGCCGCCCCACATTCCCCGGGCGCCCCGGGGTCCCCCGCATGCACGCATCTGCGTGACTCCGGCGGCGGTCCCCCGTTGGCCCTTCAAGATCACAGTGAAGGAGGTCCGCCCGATGAGCACCCGCCGTCACCAGAAGGGCCGCAAGCACCGCACGGTCAATCGCACGCCGAGGCCCGTCGCCCCCGTCCGTACCGCGCCGGCGGCCGCACCAGCCGCCCCGGCGGCCTCGCCGGTCCCGCCCGCCCCTTCCGACACCGCCGCCTCGCCGGTCCCGCCCGCCCCTTCCGGCACCGCGGTACCCGCCCCCGTGCCCGCCCCGGCCGCGCCTCCGGGAGCGTCGACCACCCGGCCCCCGTCCCCGGCGCCTGCCGCGGCCGTCGTGCCGGCTCCCGCCGAGCCCCGCCTCGAGGAGTCCGGCCTCGCCCGTACGGCGCTCAAGACCCTCCAGGAACTCCGCGCGGCCGGGAGCGACGGGACGACCATCGACGCCCTGAGCGCCAGCGTCGGCTACCAGCCCGCGACCATTGCACGGCACATCGACAGCCTCGCCGCCCACCACCTGGTCCAGCAGCGGGACGGCCGCTGGTACGCCGTGACCACGTCATGACCCCGGGCGTGGCGGCCGGCCGGTGGCGCGTTCCCCGGAGAGGTCCAGAACGCTGAACCCCAGGCGCCGGTGGAGACCGATCGCCGCCGTCCGCCACGCCCACACCGACAGTGCCGCGCTGCCCTGCCGGACGGATCCGCCCGCGGGCCCTGGCGCGGCGGTCAGCAGCTACGGAAGACGTGGCCCGGCTCCCCGGCGGGCACCACGTCGCGGTCGCGGAGCACCACCGCGAGGCGGGCACCCCAGCGGCGGCAGGTCGCCGTGAAGTCGGCGGCGTCGTACGCCACGACGAGGACGCGGCCGTCGTACGCGGAGGCGTACCGGCCGCACTCGTCGTACGCGCCGCACTCCTCGGCGACTGCGAAGTCGAAGCCGATGGCGGCACGCTGGGGGAGGAGCTCGGCCGTGTTCTTCTGGGCGACGGCCAGCCCCGCCGCATGGGCGCGTGCGGTGAGCAGCCGGGCGAACGCGGCGTTGTCGGCCGCCGTGAGCAGGCCGTCGGAGCGCTCGAACGAGTCGAGGTTGTCCGGCTCGACCGCCTGGAACCCCCGCCGCGCGCAGTCGTCGATCCAGGCGCCGACGATCTCCGCCAGTGCCGTCCGCCCGGCGGCGGTGGAGGTGTCCAGCAGCGCCTCGTCCCACTCGTCGTCCATGACGAGCCCGCCGTCCCCGTCGTGCAGCAGCAGGCCCGGATTCCGGGCGCGCCACCGGGACAGCTCGCCGGGCTGGGCCTGGAAGGCGTTGACGTAGCAGACCGAGTAGACGCCCGGGGCCGGCCGGTCCGCGCGGTCGCGGGAGACCACGCGCACGCCCTTCGGCGGCGGGTAGCCGCCGCCGATCTGGTAGTCGAAGGACGCCCCCGCCTCCGGCGGCACCACGTGCGGGGCGGCGGAGGGGCGGTCGCCGGTACCGCACCCGGTGGTCAGCGCCAGGGCCGCCAGGACGGCGAGGACAGTGAGGACGACGGGGACGGCACGCGGCGCCGCGCACGGGTCGGGGAGGGGCACACACGCTCCTGGACGGCGAAGGCCGGGCGGGGGAGCACCATCCTCCCGTCCGGCCCCGTGGTGCCCTCGGCCGGGTCCGCGCCGCGGCTCACATGAAGCCGCCGCCGGTCCAGTGGGTGCCGGTGAGCCACACGAGCGCGATGAGCGTGTCGATCGCGCCCAGGACGACGGCGATCAGCGGGAGCACCGGCTTGGCGCCGCGGAAGGTGCGGCCCATCGCGAGCCAGCCGCACACGACCGCGGCCGGGCCGAGGATGATGCCGAGAACGAAGAATCCGGCGACCGCGCAGATCAGGCCGACGACGCCCAGGGTGTCGGGGCTCGCGCCGGTACGGGTACCGCTGCTGTGGGGCATGGTTCCTTCCTCCGTGGGTCGGCGCCCGCTCCGCGGCACGGAACGTGCGGTCCTCTACGGGGTCCGGATACCCCCGTCCGGCATGCTCAGCCGTGCCGGTGGGGTCGGCGTGTGACGGGGCCGCCCGGTCCGTGCGGACGGGGCGGCCCGTGGCGGGAGCCGGCGGTGAAGCCGGTCAGCCGGTGAACAACTGCTTGAGCTTCAGGCCGAGTTCGTAGACGCCGTAGGCGAAGGGCGCGCCGACCCACAGCCAGGCGACGACCATGAGCGGCAGCCGGCCGCCCCCGGCGGAGGCGTCGGCGGCGGGCGCGGGGTTCGGGGCGGTCATCGGACGGCTCCTTCCGACTCGGTTCCGGTCGTGGCCTTGGGCTCGGCGGACGGTCCGTCATGGTGGCGCGGATGGACCGGTCGTACCAGCTCGTTGGCGACGAAGCCGATCACCAGCAGCACCATCATGATGACGAAGGACGTGGAGTAGAGGTCGGGCCCCGTCCGTCCCGCCGACTTCTCGTGGTCGGCGATCGCGTTCACGATCAGCGGCCCGAGCACGCCGGCCGTGGACCAGGCGGTCAGCAGCCGTCCGTGGATCGCGCCCACCTGGTATGTCCCGAAAAGGTCCTTGAGGTAGGCGGGCACGGTGGCGAACCCGCCGCCGTAGAAGGACAGGATGACGGCGGCGGCGATGATGAACAGCGGCTTGGAGTCGTCGCCGAGCAGGGCGATGAGCAGGTACAGCAGCGCCCCCGCACCGAGGTAGAGGCGGTAGATGTTCTTCCGCCCGACCAGGTCGGAGGTGGAGGACCAGGTGATCCGGCCGAGCATGTTGCCGAGCGACAGCAGGCCGACGAAACCGGCGGCGGCGGTGGCCGTCACCGGGGTGGAGGTGTTCGCGAAGAAGTCGGTGATCATCGGCGCGGCCTTCTCCAGGATGCCGATGCCCGCCGTCACGTTCATGCAGAGCACCACCCACAGGCACCAGAACTGCGGGGTGCGCAGCGCGTTGCGCGCCGACACGTGGGCGGTGGTGACGAGCGGGCGCGCGGTGTCGGCCGCCGGGGTCCAGCCGGCCGGCCGCCAGTCGTCCGCGGGGACCCGGACCAGCAGCACCCCGAAGGTCATGAAGACCGCGTAGACGAGGCCCATCACCAGGAAGGTCTGCCCGATGCCGGCGGAGTCGGCGCCGAAGGAGGACAGCAACTGCGTCGACCAGGGCGACGCGATGAGCGCGCCGCCGCCGAAGCCCATGATGGCGATGCCGGTGGCGAGCCCGGGCCGGTCGGGGAACCACTTGATGAGCGTGGAGACCGGCGAGATGTAGCCGATGCCGAGGCCTATGCCGCCGACGAGGCCGTAACCGAGGACGATCAGCCAGTACTGGCGCGTGGCGGCGCCGAGGGCCGAGATGAGGAAGCCGGAGGAGAAGCAGAGGGCCGACACGCACATGGCCCACCTGGGCCCGTTGCGCTCGACGAGCGTGCCGCCGAACGCGGCCGACAGGCCGAGCATGACGATCGCCAGCTGAAACGGCAGCGCCGACTGGGTGCCGCTCAGCCCGAGCGAGGACTCCAGCGGGGGCTTGAAGACGCTCCAGGCGTACGCCTGCCCGATGGCGAGGTGGATGGAGAGTGCGGCCGGCGGTACCAGCCAGCGGCTCCAGCCCGGCGGTGCGACGGTGCGGGCACGGGTGAGGACGTCGGGTACGCCCGTTGACGCCATGGCGAGTACCTCCGTGAGGGGACTTGATCCCGTGGACCGTACAACTTTCATCCATCCCTGGGTAGGGCGTCGGGCGATGAACTTGCCCTGGCGGCGGGAGGGTTCGGGGTCCGGGCGGCATCGGGCCGATCCTCGGCGGACCGGCGCCCGCAGGCGCGGCTCACGGACTGGGCGGACATGAGGGATTTGCCGGGATCTGCCCATATCGATTCGTAATAGGTGCAATAACTGGCGGCTTGTTCGGCTATGAGTGGTTGGGGTTATCGTGTCCGGTGTTAGCCGATTCGGGCTATCACTGGAAACGCCGGACGTGGCCGGTCAGAGGTGACCCATGCATGCGATAACGGACAGCTACGACTACGTGGTCGTCGGCGGCGGCACCGCGGGCAGCGTGCTCGCCGCGCGCCTTTCCGAACGAGGCGGCGCGCGCGTGCTCCTGCTGGAGGCGGGCGGAGACCGGCCACCAGCCGCGGCGGCGTCGCCGCCCGCCTGGCCGACGCTGCTGGGGACGCCCGCGAACTGGGGCGACACCACCGTCCGGCAGTCCGCGACGGGCACCACCACCCCCCTCGCGCGCGGCCGCGGCCTGGGCGGGGGGTCAACCATCAACGCCATGACCTTCGTGCGCGGTCACCGCTCCGGCTACGACGCGTGGACCGCGGGCGGCGCGAAGGGCTGGGGCTTCGACGACCTGCTCCCGTACTTCAAGCGCAGTGAGAACGCCCCCGGGCGGGACCCCGTGCTCCGCGGCGTCGGCGGCCCCCTGACCGTGGGACCCGCCAGCCCGCCCCATCCGGTCGTGGCCGCGCTCCTGACGGCGGCGACCCAGACCGGGTACCGGCGGGCGGCCGACATCGCCGGCGGTCTGGAGGAGGGCTTCGGCTGGAGCGACCTCAACATCGTCGGGGGCCGGCGGCAGAGCGCCGCCGACGCCTACCTCACCCCCGCCCGGCACCGCCCCAACCTGACCGTGGTGACCGGTGCACTGGCCCACCGCCTGCTCCTGCGCGACGGCCGGTGCGTCGGGGTGGAGTACGGGCACGCCGACCGCACCGGTACCGGCACCGTCGCGGTCGGGTGCCGCGGCGAGGTCGTCCTCACCGCGGGGACCATCGGTACGGCGCAGTTGCTGATGCTCTCCGGCGTCGGCCCGGAGGCGCACCTGCGGGACATGGGTGTCGACGTCGCCCTCGACCTGCCGGGCGTCGGGTCGAACCTGCAGGACCACCCCCTGGCCGACGTCGTCCACCGCGCGGCCCGGCCCGTTCCGCCCGGGACCAACAACCACGGCGAGGCCGTCGGCCTGGTCCGCAGCCGGCTCGGCATCCGCGACCCCGACGTGCAGGTGCTCCTGGCCGACGCGCCGGGCCGTGCGCCCGCGCCCCACGTGCCGGACGGGCAGGGGTACCGGATCGCGGTCTCCCCGATGCGGCCGTACAGCCGCGGCACCGTACGGCTCGCGAGCGCCGCACCGGACGCCCTGCCCCTGGTGGACCCGGACTACTACGGCGACGAACGCGACCTGAGCACGATGGTCGAAGCGCTCTTCCTGGCACGGGAGATCGGCCGGGCGCACGCCCTCGACGGATGGCGTGCGCACGAGGTCCTGCCCGGGCCCGACGTGAAGGACGACGCCGGCCTGCGGGCCTACGCGCGCAGCACCCTGGCCTCGTACATGCACCCCGTCGGCACGTGCCGGATCGGCATCGACGACCTCGCCGTCGTCGACACGGACCTGCGCGTGCACGGCATCGACGGCCTCCGGATCGCCGACGCCTCCGTGATGCCCACCATCCCCTCCGGCAACATCGCCGCCACGGTCTACGCCATCGCCGAACGCGCGGCGGACCTCCTCGGGCGCTGAGCCCCCCTCGGCCCGGATCCGGCCACCCTCACCGGCCGGATCCGGGCGCCTGCACATCCCCGCAGCCCAGACGAAGGACCGACGCGACATGGCATCACCCGCACCGATCGACCTGGCCGGCCTCCTCCAGCGGGTGGTGGGCGTCACCGGGGCGGCGCTGGGGTCCGCACTCGCCCCCTCGGCGATCGGCCTCGCCCTCTGGAACACCGACCTGCGGTGCACGTGGGTCAATGACTCGCTCGAGGACTACGACGGCATCCCGCGGGAGCGACGGCTGGGACGCCGTCCGGACGCGGCGCTGCCCGCCGGGGCACGCGCGCTGGAGGCCGTGATGCGCCAGGTGCTGGCGACGGGCGCTCCCGTCACCGGCCGCGAGTACCTCGTGCCGGCGGTGGACGGCGTGCGCGCTGAGGGGGCGTACTCCGTCTCCTGCATCCGCCTGGAGGACACGGCGGGCCGGCCGATGGGCGTGTGCCTGGTCGTCCTGCGGATCACGGGCGGGCACCGGCCCGGTGACCGCCTGGCGCTGCTCGGCGAGGCCGGTGCCCGCGTCGGCACCACCCTGGACGTCATGCGCACCGCGCAGGAACTGGCCGCGTTCACCGTCTCGTGCCTCGCCGACTACGTCACCGTCGACCTCGCGGACACCCTGCGGCTCGGTGAGGAGCCGCTGTCCCGGCTCGGCCCGGACGGCGACTACCTGCCGGTGTTCCGCCGGGCGGGCCTGGCCTCGGTCCACGAGGGCGCGCCGGAGGCGGTCTCCCGGGTGGGCGACGTGGTGTACGTACCGTCGTCCTCGCCCCTCAAGCGCGTCCTGTCCACCGGCCGCTCGCTGCTCGAACCGGCGCTGGACACCGCCTCCTCGTGGCTCAGCCGGGACCCGGCACGGGCCGGGAAGATCGACGAGTTCGGGATGCACTCGCTGATGATCCTGCCGCTCAGGGCCCACGGCGTCGTCCTGGGCGTGGTGTTGTTCCTGCGCACCGACGACCCGCGGCCGTTCGACGAGGACGACCTGCTGTTCGCCGAGGAACTGGTCGCCAGGGCCGCGCTGAGCCTGGACAACGCACGCCGCTACACGCACGAGCGCGCCACGGCCCTCGCCCTCCAGCGGGGCCTGCTCCCGCGCCGGGTGTGCGGCGGCCCCTCCTTGGACGTGGTCTCCCGCTTCCTCCCCGCGGACCTCGAGGACGGTGTGGGCGGTGACTGGTACGACGTGATCCCGCTGCCGCGCGACCGGGTGGCGCTCGTGGTCGGCGACGTGGTCGGCCACGGCATCGACGCCGCGGCCACGATGGGCCGGCTCCGGACGGCGGTGCGGACGCTCGCCGACCTCGACCTGGCGCCGGAACAGCTGCTCGCCCACCTCGACCAGGCGATCATCCGCCTCGCCGAGGAGGAGGGGGAGGGCCTCCACGCCGCCTCCGTGAGCGCCACCTGCCTGTACGCCGTCTACGACCCCGCCTCCCGCCGCTGCACCATGGCCAGGGCCGGGCACCCGCCGCCCGCCGTACGCCACCCCGGAGGCGGCGTCACCTTCCTCGACCTGCCCAACGGCACACCGCTCGGCCTCGGGATGCCCCCGTACCAGGCCGCCGAGGTGGACCTGCCCGAGGGCAGCCTCCTTGCCCTCTACACCGACGGCCTCATCGAGGACCGCCGGCACGACGTCGACACCGGGATGGAGCGCGTGCGGCGCGCCCTCGACCGGCCCGGGCTGCGCTTGGACGACCTCTGCTCGGCGGTGCTCGGCACCCTGCCGAGCGCGACACCCCCCGACGACGTCACCCTCCTCATCGCCCGCACCCGCGCGGTGTCCCCGGCGCCTTCGCGCCCCCGGTGCCCGTCACCGTTTCCCGGCAACCGATTCCAGAGGTAGGTCTCCATGACCGCGTTCCACGTCTCCTCCGCCGGCGCCGAGGACATCAGCCGGCTCTCCGACTGGGCCGACGACGAGGGATGGAACCCCGGCAGGTCCGACGGGCAGGCCTTCTTCCCCGCCGATCCGGCCGGCTTCCTGTTCGGCAGGCTCGACGGTGAACCCGTCGCCTCGGTCTCCGCGGTGCGCTACGGGGCCGACTTCGGCTTCGTCGGCCTCTACATCGCCCGGCCGCCCTTCCGCGGCCAGGGTTACGGGTTCCGGGTCTGGCGCGCCGGACTCGACCACCTCGCCGGCCGCAACGTCGGCCTCGACGGGGTCGTCGCGCAACAGGAGAACTACCGCAGGTCGGGGTTCAGCACGGCCTGGCGGAACATCCGTTACCAGGGCGCGCCGTCGGGCGGGGTCATGCCCGGCGGCGTCGCCCTGATCGACGCCAGGAGCGTCGGATTCGCCGAACTGGCCCGCTACGACCGCCGGTTCTTCCCCGCCGCGCGCGACGCCTTCCTCGCCTCCTGGATCACCCTTCCGGACCGCACCGCCCTCGCGGCGGTCGCCGACGGGCGCCTGCAGGGCCTCGGCGTGCTGCGCGCCGCCCGCGGCCCGTCCCGTGTGGGGCCGTTGTACGCCTCGTCCGGGAAGGTCGCCCTCGCGCTCCTCATGGGGCTGGCCCGCACCACACCGGGGGAGCCCCTCGTGATCGACGTCCCCGACCCCAACGAGGCGGCCGTGCGTCTGGTGGAACACCTCGGTCTGGCACCCGTGTTCGAGGCCGCGCGCATGTACACGGGCCCGGTCCCCGACGTCGACCTGACCGGCATGTACGGCGTCACCAGCCTGGAGCTCGGCTAGGCCCGGGCCCGGGCCCGGGCCCGGATCCAGGCCCGGCACCGCTCCGGGCGGCCTCCCCCCGGTCGGGGAGACCGCCCGGAGGGGCGTGCGCGGGGACGTCACTGGTTGATGGTGTAACTGTCCCCGTAGACCTTCCACTTGAGCGGGGGGTTGAGGTCGAGGTTGCCGTTGTTGAGGAAGACGCGCTGTTCCGTATCGACCCGGGTGGTGTCGCTGTGCGCCTCCTCGGTCTTCATCGCCGCCTTGCGCGCGTCGAGGAAGGCGTGGAGGTACGTCGTCTCGTCGCCGCCCTGTGCGGGGGTCCTGGCCTTGGACAGGGCGGTCTTGCGGATGCCGCCGAAGCTGACCTTGTCCTCGCCGGGGCCGTGCATGACGATCGCGTCGTAGTACGCGAACTGGCCGAGCGCGCGCAGCCCGTCCGCCTTGGCCTGCTGGACCGCGGGGCCGAAGTAGACGCGGTCGCGTTCGTCGTTCTGCGCCTGCTGGAACGCCTGGTCGGCGGCGGCGCTGCGCCAGGCGCTCTCGAAGCCGGAGCCGAGGCCGCTGTGCGAGTCGGTCCCGTTGACCCGGCGCAGCGCGGGCAGGTAGCGGGCGAGCGGGTTGCCGGGCTTGCGATCGGTGTACAGCTCGACGAGTTCGAGCATGTCCCCGGTGCCGGAGCAGAAGCCGATGATGCCCGCGGTGTAGCCGCGGCCGTCGCCGATGTCCTCGATGTACTTGTACTGGGCCTTCCAGTCGAGCGAGGAGTTCTCGGCGCTGGACACCAGCTGCATGGCGATGTCCTTCTTGTGTGGGTCGTCGAGCCCGACGCCGGCCGCGGCCGCGGCGGCGGCGGCCGGCTGCCCCGGCGCGGCCGAGGCCAGGGAGCCGACGCCGACGGCCAGGACGCCCGCGGTCAGGGCGGCGGTCGCATAGAGGACGGCGCGCCGGCGGGGGAGGGTGCGTGCATGACGGTGTGGGGGGATCTGCACGGGTGACTCCGTGGGTCAGAAGTTAGGAAACCTTCCTAACAGAGCCACATTGAAGCACCGGGCCAGTCGAACGCCAAGAGGTTCGAACAAAAACGCCGCATGTCATCTGTCCGCAGGGGCAAGGGAGTTGGGCGCCGCTGCCGGATGGCCACACGCCTCCGCCCGGGGCCGTACGTCTCCCGCATGCGCGGTCCGCGGCCCGGAGGCAGTCTGGACGGGAAGAGGCGGAGGAGGTGATACCCGTGCCGGACGGGTTCCCTTCCGCTCCGTCGCACCCCGAGGCCGGGGAGCGGACCGACCAGGGCCTGCTGGCCCCGGCGCTGTTCGCGATGATGGACGGCGTGCGGGCGCACGCGGGGGGGATCTACCTCCTCGCCCCCGGCGAGCCGGTGCTGGAGATGGCCGTCATGGCCGGCCTGCCGCGCGCCTTCGCCGCACCGTGGGAACGGGTGGGGCTGGGCGCCCCGATCCCCGTGGCGGAGGCACTGCGCGAACGCCGGCTGGTCTGGGTCGGCGGCGAGGAGGAGATGGCGCGCCGGTACCCGCGGATCGCACTCGTCCTGCCGTACCCCTTCACCCTCGCCGCACTGCCCGTCGAGACCGCCGGCGCCGCCTTCGGCTCGGTGTTCGTCACCTGGCCGGGCGCCCATCCGCCCGAGCTGGCCGACTGGGAGCGCCAGCACCTGGTCACCGCCTGCGACCGGCTCGCCCGGCACCTGGAACACGAGGCCGCCGCGGGCCGGCCGGTCCGGCGCGGGCAGCATGTGACGATCGGCGCCCCGGTCGCCGGGGTCTCCTCGGCGGTCGAGGCGGTGCGCATGGTGGGCCGGCTGCCGGAGGGACTGTGCTCCCTCGACCTCGACGGGCGGGTCACCTACGCCAACGGGGCGGCGTCCCGCCGGCTGGGCGTACCGGTGCGCAAGCTGCTCGGGCACACGCTGTGGCGGACGCTGCCCTGGCTCGACGACCCCGTGCACCAGGAACGGCACCGCGCGGCGCTGATCAGCCGGCAGCCCACTTCGTTCACCGCGCTGCGCCCGCCGGGCGACTGGCTCACCTTCCAGCTCCATCCCAGCAGCAACGGCGTCAGCGTCCGCATCTCACCGGCCCGCGGCCCGGTGGCGCAGGCGCCGGTGGTGCCCGGCGGCCCGCACGGCGTGACGCAGCCCGCGGTCGGACTGGTGGCCATCTCCCACCTCGTGAACCTGTCCGGGGCACTCACGGAGGCCGTCTGCGTGCAGGACGTGATCGACCTGGTCGCCGAGGAGATCATGCCCGCGGTCGGCAGCCGGGTGGTGGCCATGGTCGCCCCGGAGGCCGGGAGGATGCGCGTGCTCGGCCACCGGGGCTACCGGGATCCGTCGGTCGTCGACCGGTACGACGGCATCTCGATGTCGGCGCCGGTGCCCGCCGCCCAGGTGCTGGCCAGCGGTGCGCCGGCGTTCCTGGAGTCCGAGCAGGAGATGCGGGAGCGCTTCCCCGACCGGCCGCCGGTCGCCGACGGCATGGCGGCGTGGGCCTACCTCCCGCTCATCGCCTCCGGCCGTCCCGTGGGCACCTGCGTGCTGGGATATCCCGAACCGCACCGCTTCGGGGCCGACGAGCGGGCCCTGCTGACCAGCCTCGGCGGCCTGATCGCCCAGGCCCTGGAACGGGCGCGGCTCTACGACGCCAAGCACCGGCTGGCCCACGGCCTGCAGTCCGCGCTCCTCCCGCGGACCCTGCCGGTGCTCCCCGGCCTGGAGGCCGCGGCACGGTACCTCGCGGGCACCGAGGGCATGGACATCGGCGGCGACTTCTACGACCTGCTGTCCGTGGGGGACCGGGCGGCCGCGGTGATCGGCGACGTGCAGGGGCACAACGTCACCGCGGCGGGCCTGATGGGCCAGGTCCGCACGGCGGTCCGGGCGTACTCCGCCGTCGGGCAGTCCCCCGGCCAGGTGATGGAGTGCACCAACCGGCTGCTGCTGGACCTGGACGTGGACCTCCTCGCCAGCTGCATCTACCTGCACCTCGACCCGGACGGGCAGCGGGCTATGGCGGCGGGGGCGGGCCACCCGGCCCCCTTGCTGCGGGAACCGGGTGGCCAGGTGCGGGCGCTCGACCTCGCGCAGGGCCCGCTGCTGGGCATCGACGCGGAAGCGGTCTACCGCACCGTCGAGTTCCCGTTCCCGCCGGGCTCGGTGCTCATGCTCTACACCGACGGGCTGGTCGAGTGCCCGGGGACCGACGTCGACGCCGAACTGTCGGACCTCTCGGACCACCTCGCCGTGGCCGGCGAGCTGCCGCTGGACCGGGTCGCCGACGGCGTGCTCGCCCTCACCGCCGAGCGCCGGCGGCGCACCGACGACATCGCGCTGCTGCTGTTGCGTTCCCTGACGCCGCCCCGGTGACCCGGTCGCGGACGCAGACGCAGACGGGCGCCGCGCGCCGTCATGGGACGGTGCGCGGCGCCCGGTCCGCGGCTCAGCCCTGGCGGGCCTTGAAGCGGGGGTCCCTCTTGTTGATCACGTAGACGCGGCCGCGACGGCGGACGATCTGCGAGCCGGGGGCGTTCTTGAGGGAGCGCAGCGAGGCACGTACCTTCACCGGTTCGCCTCCTTTCGGGCGGTTCTTGATCCGCCCATGCCAACACGGGAAGGGTGCGGTTTCTTCCCCCGCCGGTTCCCGGTGCCGGTGCCGTGGAGCGCCGGGGGCAGGATGAGGGCCATGAGTTCCCCCTCCGACGGCCCCGCCGTCCCCTCGCCGCCGCGCCCGCTCGTCCGCTCCCCGCACGAACGGGTCGTCTTCGCCCGCGGGAGGGGTGCCCAGGACCGGGTCGCGGACGCGATCACCGCCTTCGCCGGCTCGATGGCCTTCGTCTACGTCCACATCGTCTGGTTCGCGGTCTGGATCCTGCTCAACCAGGGGCTCGCGGGGCCGGGCGCGGTCTTCGACCCGTACCCCTTCGGGCTGCTCACCATGATCGTCAGCCTGGAGGCGATCTTCCTCTCCACCTTCGTCATGGTCAGTCAGAACCGCCAGGCCGCCCGTGACAACATCCGCGCCGACCTCGCCTTCGAGACGAACGTGCGCTCCGAGGTCTGGACCGCGCACATAGGCCGGGCCCTGGGCCTCGACCCCGAGGAGGTCGAGCGGAACGTCCGGCAGCTCATCGCCGAGAGCCGGGCCCGGATGGAGGTCACGGCCCCGCCGGCGACGGCGGCCGCGGAGCCGCCCGCGTCATGACCCCTGGCCGTCCGGGTCCGCGCCGCCCAGCGGACCGGGGCCGGTGAAGTCCGGACTGGCGAAGTCCGGACTGGAGTACCCGGGCGACTCGAAACCCGGCGACTCGAAACCGGGCTCCGCGACGACCCCGACCTCCGGCTCCGGGACCTCGTACTCCGGGATCGGCGGGGGCGGCGGTACGGCTCCGCCGTCTCCGTCCCCGACCCCGACCCCGACCCCGTCCCCGGTGCCGGGGTCGGTGCCCGGGCCGGGGCCGTCGGCCGAGGTGGAGAACCCCGGACTGCTGAAGCCCGGGCGGTGCCGTGCCGCGCCTTCGGGCGCGTCATCTCGGCGGTACGTCATGGTCGTCCCCCTCCCCGGAGGGCTCAGCGCCGCCGCCGGCGGTACCCCGACCAGCGGGCGCCCGCGCCCGAGCCGACCCCGCCGAGGTGCGCGGCGAGCAGCGTCAGCCCGACCAGCAGCAGGCTCGTCGGCGTGAACACGGCCTCCGTCGCCGTCCCGGTGGCGTTGATGATGAACGCGACCGCGAAGACGACGGCCGCAACGATGGCCAGCATCGTCCCTCCCAGTGGTCCGGGGGCGCGCCCTCGTGCCGCCCCTTCCCCCACCGTCTGCCCCCGGACCGGCCCCCCAGTCGGCCGGGACCCGTCAGCGCCCCCTGACGGTGTCCCTGGGAGCGCTCACAGCCTAGGATTCCGCGGTGACCGGACGATGAGCCAGTGCCGTCTCATCACCCCGCGCCCTCGTGCACCCGGAGTCCCCGCATGGCGTCGCCGCACGGCCCGCTCGACCACCGCTACCGCGGTGAGCACCCGATCCGCACCCTCGCCTACCTCTTCCGGCACGACCGCGGCCGACTGGCCCTGGCCGTGCTGGCGTTCATGGTCAAGCACACCCCGATCTGGCTGACCCCGCTGGTCACCGCGCAGATCATCGACGTCATCGTGCAGCACCGGCCGCTGTCGGGCATGCTGCTCGGCACCGGCGTGCTGCTGCTGATGCTGGTCCTCAACTACCCCTTCCACCTGCTCTACGTGCGCTGCTGGTACGGCAGCGCCCGCCGCACCGGCACCCGGCTGCGCTCCGCGTTGTGCCAGCGCATGCAGCAGCTCTCCATCGGCTACCACGCGAAGGTCAACTCCGCGGTCCTGCAGACCAAGGTCATCCGGGACGTCGAGGCCATCGAGCAGGCGGTCCAGCAGACCGGCGACATGGGCCTGTCCGCGCTCGCCACGCTGCTGGGCGCGCTGGTGGTCATCGCCGTGCAGGCACCGTCCTTCCTGCCGGTCTTCCTGGTCGTCGTGCCCGCGACGTCCGCGCTGGTGATGTGGCTGCGGGGGCGGCTGCGCGAGTCCAACGAATCGTTCCGCCAGGAGGTCGAGCAACTCTCCTCGCGGGTCACCGAGATGACCACACTCATCCCCATCACGCGCGCGCACGGCCTGGAGTCCACCGCGCTGCGCCGCGTGGACGGCACGCTCAGCCAGGTCCTCACCGCGGGGCTGCGTCTGGACCGGCTCAACGGCCGCTTCGGCTCCCTCGCCTGGATCGTCCTCAACGTCCTGGGCACCTGCTGCCTGCTCGGCTCCGCGCTCGCCGCGTACCACGGCTGGCTCGGTGTCACCCCAGGCGACGTCGTCATGCTGACCACCTACTTCTCCGCCCTCACCGCAGCCGTGACCACCCTGCTCAGCCTCACCCCCGTGGTGAGCAAGGGACTGGAGTCGGTGCGCTCGGTCGGCGAGGTGCTGCAGGCGCCCGACCTCGAGCAGAACGCGGGCAAGTCCGAGGTGGCCGCCGTCCGCGGGCGGGTGGACTTCCAAGGCGTCGGATTCACCTACGACGACGCCGCCGACCACTCGGTGCGCGACTTCTCCCTCACCGTCCGCCCGGGCGAGACCATCGCGCTGGTGGGCGCCTCGGGGGCCGGCAAGTCGACCGTCCTCAACCTCGTCATCGGCTTCCTGCGCCCCACCGAGGGCCGGATCCTGCTGGACGGGGCGGACATGGAGACCCTGGACCTGCGCAGCTACCGCCGCTTCGTGTCCGTCGTGCCGCAGGAGTCCATCCTCTTCGAGGGGACCATCCGGGAGAACGTCGCGTACGGCATGCCGGGCGTCCCCGAGGAGGCGGTACGGGAGGCCCTGCGGGCCGCCAACGCCCTGGAGTTCGTGGAGCGGCTGCCGGCCGGTCTCGCCACGGTCGTCGGCGAGCGGGGAGCCCGGCTGTCCGGCGGCCAGAAGCAGCGCCTGGCCATCGCCCGCGCGCTGATCCGCGACCCCCGTGTGCTGGTGCTGGACGAGGCGACCTCCGCCCTCGACTCCCGCTCCGAGGCCCTCGTCCAGCAGGCGCTGGAACGCCTGGTGCGCAACCGCACCGTCTTCGTGGTGGCCCACCGGCTGTCCACCATCCGCAACGCCGACCGCATCGTCGTCATGGACGGCGGAAGGATCACGGAGGTGGGCTCGCACGAGCAACTGCTCCGCGCAGGCGGCCCGTACGCCGCGCTGCGCAGCGCCCAGACCGCCTGAGCCCGCCGGCCCCGCACGCGCCCGGGGGCGCCCTCCGCGTTCGCGGAGCGGCGCCCCCGGGGCGTTTCCGTGCGGATCGGGCCGAGGTCAGCGGCGGTGGTGGTTGACGACGTGGTGGTGACGGTGCGTCCGGTGCCCGTGCCAGCGGTGGTGATGACGCTTGCCGTGGTGGCCGTGGTGGCCGCGCCCGTGGTCACCGTGCGTGGCGTGCGTGCCGTGGGCGCGGACGGACTCCGGCGTGACGGCGCCGGCGGCCGCCGCACCGCCCAGGACGACGGCCACGGCCACACCGACCGCGGCCACGAAACGGGAAACGCGCATGGATCGACTCCTGTCTCCGCGGGTGCCGTGGGCACCCGCACGGGTGGGACACGAGAAGCGTCGGGCCTCGCGGTGCCGGTTAAGGTGCGGCACGCCCGTATTGGCACTCGATTTGCTGGAATATGACGTTCTGCGGAACCGGCGCCTGTAGGCGATCCGGGGATGCCCGCGTCGCCGCGGCATCGCGTGACTGGACGCATTTGCAGGTCAGGAGCGGTGCGATGTTTCGGGCGAGGTGTCCGGGGCAGGTGCCCCACGTCCCGGCCCGCGGCCGGGGACGGCGCACCGACAGGTGATGGTGACGGTGGACGACACCGGCTTCGGCACCCTGCTGAGCGGGCTCCTGCAGCGCTCGCACAAAGTCGCCCCGGAGGAGTGGGGCGCCGCTGTCGCACGTGCCGCCCACGAGGTGGGCCTGGACGACGTGACGGTCCTCCTCGCCGACGTCCAGCAGTCCCGGCTCGTCCCGCTGCCGGGCGGCCCGGCCTGCGGTGCGCGCCGCGCCGTGGCCGTCGACGGCACGCCCGCGGGCGCCGCCTACCGGACGGTCTCACTGCGCCTGAGCGAGCGGGACGACCGGGTCACGATGTGGCTCCCCCTCGTGGACGGCGTGGAGCGGATCGGCGTCATGGAGGTCACCGCCCACCGGATCGACCCCGAACTGCTCGCCCGCTGCCGCGCGCTCGCCGACGTGACGGGCCTGGCGATCGTCTCCGGTGCGGGGGCGGGCGACGACATGCTGCGGCTCGTCCGCAGCCGCCCGATGAGCGCCGCCGCGGAGCTGGTGTGGGCCTTCCTGCCGCCGCGGACCCTCGGCACGACCGAGGTGACCTCCAGCGCCGTGCTGGAGCCCGCGTACGAGATCGGCGGCGACGCCTTCGACCAAAGCCTCCAGGGGGACCACCTGCACCTGACGGTGGTCGACGCGATGGGCCACGACCTCGCTTCGGGGCTCGTGGCGGCCGTGGCGCTGGCCGGCTGCCGGGCGGCCCGGCGCGCCGGCGCCGACCTGGGCGAGATCGTCAAGTCCGTGGACGAGACCCTGGCCGAGTGGATCCCGGACCGGTTCGCGACCGCGGTCTTCGCCGACCTCGACGTCCGCAGCGGCCAGTTCGCGTGGGCGAACTGCGGGCACCCCGTGCCACGGCTGATCCGCGCCCGGCACGTGGTCAACGGCGCCCTGGAGCGCGACGCGGACCTGCCGCTCGGCCTCGGTCCGGAGTGCGGCGGACGCCCGCGCTCCGTCCACTCCACACGGCTGCAACCCGGTGACCGGGTCCTGGTCCACACCGACGGCGTGACCGAGTCCCGCACCGAGGGCGGCGACGAGTTCGGCGAGCGGCGCCTCACCGAGTACGTCGTGCACGCCACCGCGCTCGGCGACCCCGCCCCGGAGGTCCTGCGGCGGCTCGTCCACGCCATCCTGGCGCACCGGCACGGCCGTCTCGACGACGACGCCACCGTCCTGCTCGCCGAGTGGCACCCCACCCGCTGAACACGGGTGCCCGGGGCGGTTTCCACCGCGTGGCCCGGGGCAGCCGCATTCCGACGGCCCACGGACCGCCCGCGTGGCAGCGGACACGGTCGGTGCCGCGGCCATCGCGCAGCGCGACGGCCGCCGGGCGCCCGCCGGGTGTCCCCGAGAGACATGCCCTGATCGGGAATGTTATGTGGTGTAAATCACGTTCGAACGGGTATGCGGTGTCGAGAAGACCTGAGGAGGCGCCCAGCCGTGGACACACGCAACGGCCACCCGACCAGCACCCGCATCCCCCGCGACCAGCAGATACGCACCTGCCGGCCTGCTGTCGTGAAGGAAGGCCGGGGCAATCCGCCGCAGCGGGAGCCCGACAGCGGCAAGGAATGGAACATCGTCAGGGGCGAGGACTGAGGGACCCGAGCCCCCCTGTGACGGAACGGGACCACTGCCCGGCGCCGGTGGGAAGGCGGAAGCGGTCGTGCGGACCGTGGGCGCGCCCACCGGTGGGGTGGCGGTCCCGTTCGCGCGTCCTCCTCAGCCCCTCGCGTCAGGCGCCTGCGCCGACCACGAGATGAGCGGCGGCCGCACGGCGGCGCACAGCGGGCCGCCCCTGGCGTCGGTGAGGCCCAGCCGCCCGACGAGCATCCCGGAGCGTGTGGCCTCGCGGAGCGTCCCGGTCCCGACGCCGTCGAGCATCAGCTTGGCGCGGCGGAACATCGTGAAGCCGCCGTCACCGGCCACCGTGCCCCAGGACAGGTAGACGAAACGGGCGCCGGGGCCGCCCTGGACGTAGGGGCCCGTGACGTCGACGCCGTCAGGGGTCTCACGGACCCGGCAGTCGAGGTCCCACGTCGCCGCCGCGGCGTCCCCCGGCCGCAGGTCCAGGAGTTCCGAGGGACGGGCGCGGCGCTGCACGGCGACGTGGACGCCGGCGTGGTCGCCGAAGCCGCGGCCGGGCAGGTCGCGTGCCTCGATGCGGAGCCGCACGGTCAGCCTCCCGCCGTCACGAGCCGGAACGCCAGGCACACCACGGACGTCGCGTCCTCGACGGGGGTGCCCGCGCGTTCCCAGAAACGGCGGTGCCCGGCCCGCCAGTCGGTGAGGGAGGCGTCCCCCTCACCCTCGGCGGCGGCGTGCTCCCACGTCACGTCCGCGAACGACGTCACCTCCACGCCGGTGATCTCGATGACGCCCACGCAGCGGCTCTCGCGGTCCAGCAGGGCCAGCCGCTCGCCGACGAACTCCAGCCCCTCGGACTCCTCGACGTACTCGGACAGCAGTCCGGTCGTCGCGGTCTTCCTGCCCGCCAGGACCAGGGAGTTCAGCTCGTCGCGCAGCGCGTCGGGCGTGCCGAGCTCCATGGAGCGCATTCCGTCGACCCGCGGCCACATCGGCGTACCGCCCCTCGTGCGTGGGAGTGCCGTCCGCGGGATCATCACACGACGGGTGTCACCTCCGCCAGGAACGGAGGGTCCGCTCCCGCCCGCCCGCAGGTCAGAGCCGCGACCCGCGCGGCGAGTTCCAGGGCGTCGGCCACCGCGAGCGGCACGGGACCGCCGTCCGCGGCCGCGGACAGCCGCCCCCGGGCCGCCGCCCCGCCGAGCAGCCCGGCGGAGAGGAGACCGGCGAGCAGACCCGCCATGAAGGCGTCACCGGCGCCGATCGTGTCGACGACCTCCACCCGGTGGGCGGGAACACGGTGCCGTCCCCCCGGTGCCCAGTGGGCCTCGGCACCTCCCGCGCCCCGGGTGAGGACGACCAGGCGGGGACCGCGGCGCGCCCAGTCGGCGGCGACGTCGCCCGGATCCCGACCGGGGTGGAGCCACCCGAGGTCCTCCTCGCTGGCCTTCACCACGTCGGCGAGCGCCACCAGCCGTTCGACGCGCGGCCGTTCGGTCTCGGGCGGACCGAGCAGCGCGGGCCTGAGGTTCGGGTCGTACGAGACGGTGTGCCCACGCCGCCGGACCGCCGCGACCAGGGCGAGCAGCCGCCCCGCACCCGGCTCCAGCGCGGTGGCGATCGAACCGGTGTGGAGGTGCCCCGGCACGCCGAGCGGCCCGACCGGGGGCAGGTCCCAGGTGATGTCGAACCGGTACGCGGCGCTGCCGCTCCCGTCGAGCTCGGCCCTGGCCGTGGACGTCGGGGCGTCCACGACCGACCCCGGCAGCAGCGCGACGCTCCCCTCCACCAGCCGTTCGACCAGCGCGTCGCCGTGCGCGTCCCGGCCGATGCGCGTGGCCAGGGTGACCGGGTGCCCGAGCCGGGCCAGGCCGAGCGCGGTGTTGGCCGGGCTGCCGCCCGGGTGGGCCTGCCGCGTCCCGTCGGGTCCCACGACCACGTCGGTCAGCGCCTCGCCGGCGACCAGCGTGGCGGGCGCGGTCACGGCCGCACCAGGATCTTGCGGCCGACCCCCGCCGCGAAGCGCTCGATGGCGTGGGGGTAGTCGGTGAGCGGGAAGCGGTCGCTGATGAACACCCCGGGGTCCAGCACCCCGGCGGCGAAGAGCTCAGCGGCGCGCTCGAAGCTGTGCAGGACCGCCATGGAGCCCGTGATGGTGATCTCCTCGTTGTAGATCCGGTACGGCTCGATGACCGCGCGGGCGGCGTAGTCGGCGACCCCGAACTGCAGGAAGGTGCCGCCCCTGCCGACCCGTTGCAGCCCGTCCTGGATCGCGGCGGCGTTGCCGGTGGCGTCCACGACGACCTCCCAGCCGCGCGGGCGGGCGATCTCCTGAGCCGAGCCGGCCGTGCGGTCGCAGCCCAGCAGCCGCGCGGTGGCGAGCCGTTCGGGGTTGACGTCGACGACGTCCACGCTCGCCGCCCCCGTGCGCTTGGCGAGCTCCAGCATCATCAGGCCCATCGTTCCCGAGCCGTAGATCAGCACATGGGCGCCGAGCCGGCTGCGCAGCACGTCGTAGCCGCGCACGGCGCACGACAGCGGCTCGATCAGCGCGGCGTCGGCGGTCGCCACGTGGTCGGGCAGGACCACGCAGTTGGCGACCGGTGCGACGGCGAACTCGGCGGCGCCGCCCGGCTCGGTGACCCCGATCGCGGCCCACCGCTCGCACAGGTTGCCGCGGCCCAGGCGGCAGTAGTGGCACTCGCCGCAGTGCAGCGAGGGGTCGACGGCGACCCGGGCACCGACCGCCACCTCCGTGACGGCCGAACCGACCGCGACCACCTCGCCGGCGAACTCGTGTCCCGGCACGATCGGCAGCGTCGGCGCGAACTCGCCCTGCAGGATGTGCAGATCCGTTCCGCACAGGCCGCAGGCCGCGACCGCGACCACCACGTCCCGAGGACCGGGGGCGGGGTCCTCGACGGTGGCGAGCTCGATCTTCCCGGGCTCGGCGATGACGACTGCCTTCACTTGACGGCTCCCAGTGACAGGCCCTGGACCAGCCGGTCCTGGGCGGCGAATCCGGCGACGAGGACGGGCAGGGACACCACGACGGCCGCGGCGCAGACCTTGGCGAGGAAGAGCCCCTGACTGGTGACGAAGGAGGTGAGGAAGACCGGCGCGGTCACCGAACGGACACCGGTGAGCACCCGGGCGAAGAGCATCTCGTTCCAGCTGAAGATGAAGCAGATCAGCGAGGTGGCGGCGATGCCGGGGGCGGAGACGGGGATGACGATGCGGCGGAAGACGGCCGGCAGTCCTGCGCCGTCGATCGCGGCGGCCTCGAGGATCGCCACCGGGATCTCGGCGAGGAAGGACCGCATCATCCAGACCGCGATCGGCAGGTTCATCGAGGTGTAGAGCAGGACCATCAGCCAGACGTTGTCCAGCAGCCCGAGGTTCTGCGCCACGAGGTAGACCGGCAGCAGCCCGGCCACCGCGGGCAGCATCTTCGTGGACAGGAAGAAGAACAGCACGTCGGACCACTTGCGGACGGGACGGACCGACAGCGCGTACGCGGCGGGTATCGCCAGTGCCAGCACCAGGAGGGTGGAGACCAGGCTCGCCGTCAGGGAGTTGACCAGGGCGGGCCACGGGCTGGCGCCTGTGGCGGCGCCGAAGAACTCCCGGTAGCCGTCGAGGGTGAGCCCGGCGCCGAGGGAGGGCGGGTTGGTGGCGGCGTCCGTCTCGCTGTGCAGCGAGGTCAGCACCATCCACGCGATCGGCGCGACGAACAGCAGGGCGGCGGCCCAGGCGACCAGCCCCCACAGGGAGGCGGAACGACGCCTGCGCGCACCGGGCGCGGCCACGGCGCTCATGAGGACTCCTCCTTCAGCAGCGTCGACACCAGGCGAAGCGCGAGGGTGGCGACGACGATGGTCCCGGCGACCACGACCACGCCGGCCGCCGAGGCCCGGCCGTAGTCGTGCGCCTTGTAGAAGGACTCGTAGATCGTGTACGGCAGGTTGGCGGTGCCCAGGCCGCCCGAGGTGAGGGTGAAGACCGCGTCGAAGTTCTGCACGACGTAGACCGAGCCCAGCAGCGCGGCCAGTTCGAGGTAGCGCCGCAGGTGGGGCAGGGTCAGGAAGCGGAAGACCTGCCAGGCGTTCGCGCCGTCCACCCGGGCCGCCTCCACGGCCTCCGTGGAGCGGCTCTGCAGTCCGGCGAGCAGGATCAGCATCATGAACGGGGTCCACTGCCACACCAGCGAGGCCCCGATCGCCCCGAGCGGCATCGAGGTGATCCAGTCCGGCTGCGGCGGGCGTCCGCTGCCGAACAGCTGCCACAGCCAGGTCAGGGCGCCGTTGAACAGCCCGTACTCGGGGTTGTAGAGGGCGTGCTTCCACAGCAGCGCCGAGGCGACCGGAACCAGGAGGAACGGCGCGATCAGCAGGGTCCGCACCAGCCCGCGGCCGCGGAACCGCCGGTCCAGCAGCAGCGCCAGGCCCAGTCCCAGCACGAGGCTGACCAGGACGACGCCGGCCGTGAGCCAGACGGTGGTCAGGACGGACGCCCGCAGGTCGGCGTCGCCGAACACGTCGGCGTAGTTGGTCAGTCCGGTGAAGCCGCGCCGGTCGGGGTAGAGGGCGTTCCAGTCCATGAAGGAGATCACCAGCGTGGCCACGAAGGGCAGCTGGGTGACGGCCACCATGAACACCAGCGCCGGCATCAGGGGCGCGCGCCGGGCCCACGCGGCGGCCCGGCCGGGGCCCGCGGTCCGGGCGGCCACCGCCCGGACCGGTGCCCGGTCGCGCACCCCTTCCGTGACGGCGCTCGACGTACCGGTCATGGCCGAATCACCCGTTCCGGTACTGGGCGGCGACCTTCTCCGCGAGTTGCTGGGCCTTGTCCAGCGCCGCGTCCACCGAGGTGCGCCCGGCGATCGCGGAGGCGATCTCCTGCGAGACCTTGGTGCCGAGGTCGGGGAACTCGGGGATGTCGACGAACTGGATGCCGAGCGTCGGCCGCGGCTGGACGCCCGGGTCGCGCGGGTCGGCCCCGGCGATGGCCTCCTCGGTGGCCTTGGCGAAGGGGCCCGCCACCTTCAGGTAGTCCGCGTTCGCGTACGTGGAGGTGCGCTTGCCCGCCGGGACGCGGGCCCAGCCGAGCTTCTCGCCGACGAGTTCCTCGTACCCCTTGCCGGACGCCCAGGCCACGAACTTCGCCGCGTCGTCCTGGTGCTTGCTCGCCTTCTGGATGCCCCACGCCCAGGTGTACAGCCAGCCGGAGCTGTCGGTCCTCACCACGGGCGCCGGGGCGTAGCCGACCTTGCCGGCGACGGGGGAGCCGGCACTGTCGAGGATCCCGGCCGCCGAGGTGGCGTCGTACCACATGGCGGTCTTGCCCTGCTGGAAGGCGCCCAGGCACTCGGCGAAACCGGCCTGCGGCGCGCCCGCCTCACCGTGCTCGCGGACCAGGTCGACGTAGAACTTCGTCGCCTCCTTGAAGGCGGGCGCGTTCACCTGGGCCTGCCAGTCCTTGCTGAACCAGGTGCCGCCGAAGGTGTTGACGACGGTGGTCAGCGGAGCCATCACCTCGCCCCAGCCGGGCAGCCCGCGCAGGCAGATGCCCTTCATGCCGGGCTCGGCGCCGTCGGCCTTCGCCGCGAGGCCGGCGACCTGCTGCCAGGTGGGGCGGTCGGGCATGGTGAGGCCCTTCGCCTCGAACACGTCCTTGCGGTACATCAGGAACGACGACTCGCCGTAGAACGGCTCCGCGTACAGCTTGCCGTCGGCGCCGGTCAGGCTCTCCCTCATCGACGGCAGGATGTCCGCCTGGTCGAAGTCCGGGTCCTTGGCGACGGTGTCGTCCAGCGGGGCCAGCCAGCCGTTCTTGCCGTAGATCGGCGCCTCGTAGTTGCTGATGGACGCGACGTCGTAGGTGCCGGCCTGGCTGGAGAACTCCTGGCTGATCTTGTCGCGGACGTCGTTCTCGGGCAGCACCGTGAAGTTGACCTTGATGCCGGTGCTCTTGGTGAAGTCCGACGCGGTCAGCTTCTGCAGGTCCAGCATCTGAGGGTTGTTGACCATGAGGACGTTCACGGAGGCGCCGTCGCCCTCGCCGTCCCCTCCGCCGCCACCCGCGCCGGCGCAGCCGGTGGCGAGCAGGGCCGTGCAGGCCCCGAGTGCGGTCAGCCGGACGGCGGCGCGGCGCCGTGGCGCCCTTGCGCGGTCGGTGTCGGTCCTGGGCATGGGGAGGCCTTCCTATGAGGGGGATCCCGGCATCGGGCCCGCGGCCCGGGGCGCGTCGGGGTGTGCCGGGGCGACCTGCGGCGGCTCGCGCGCAGGGTGGAGGGGGAGGTGCGGTGGATCAGACGCGCATCACGTTGGGGCCGAGCAGCGAGTAGCGGTGGGCCTCGGGGGCCGGCAGGCCCGTGTCGGTGACGATCGTCTCGAAGTCGCCGATCTCCGCGAACCGGCAGAAGCTCGAGGCGCCGAACTTGGTGTGGATCCCGACCAGGACGCGACGCCGCGCGGAGCGCACCGCCTGCGCCTTGACGTCCGCGACGACGGGATCGGGGGTGGTCAGGCCGAAGTCGCGGGATATGCCGTTGGCCCCCATGATCGCCAGGTCGATGACGAAGGAGGACAGCATCTGGGTGGCCCAGGAGCCGACGGTGGCCAGGGTGCGGCCACGTACGCGGCCCCCGAGCAGCAGCACGGTGGTCTCGGGGGACTGGGCGACCGCCGCCGCGGTCGGCAGCGAGGCGGTCACCACGGTCAGCGGGCGGTCGGTGGGGAGCAGCGCCGCCAGCAACTGCTGGGTGTAGCCCTCGTCGATGAAGACGGTCTCCGCCTCGCCGAGCAGCTTCACCCCCGCCGCGGCGATCCGGCGCTTGCCCTCCACCTGGTGGGTCTCGCGGCGGGCCAGGTCCGTCTCGAAGCCGGCGCTCTCCACCGGGTACGCCCCGCCGTGGGTCCGGCGGACCAGTCCGCGCCGCTCCAGCTCGCTGAGGTCACGGCGGATCGTCTCCGGTGCCACCTTGAAGTCCGCGGCCAGTGCGGTGACCTCCACCCGTCCGGCCTGCCGCACCAGGGCCAGGATCCTGTGCTGCCGTTCGTCGCCGCGCATGGCCGCACCTCCCTGGTCCCGGTTCCGTCATGGCCGTTCGGGCATCGGCCGCCCGTTTCCGCCCGTCCGAGATTTATACCGCCGGGGGGAGCGGTGCGGTCAGCCCGTACAAGGGCGGAGTACGCCCGTTTCTGCCCGCTTCCGGAAGTGAGGTGACGCAGGTCGGCGATGGTTCGACCGGATCACGCCAGTGAGTTTGCGGGTTTTTCTGCGTTTGGGTGATCATCGGGTGGCGACACGGCTGACGTCCGGCCGGCGGACGACGGGAGCGGCGCAGCGATGAGCAGGTGGCGGAAGACCCTCGACCGGGCCGGCATCACCGACCCCGCCCTGCGCGCGGCGTACACCGCCCAACGCCGCCTGGTGGCGCGCTTCGACCGGGCCTCGTACGCCGCCGTGCGGCTGCTGCTGCCGGCGCCGCTCGTCCCCGACGCCCTCGCGGCCACCGCCTTCATGCACCACAGCGACAACCTGCTGGACCGCGGTCCGGACGGCCGCGGCGCCTTCGCCGCGTGGGAGGCGCAGGTCCGCGCGGCCCTCGCGGGTGATCCGGGGGACCCGCTGACGCGTGCTCTCGCCCACACCGTCACCCGGCGGCCGGCGCTCCGCGGCATCGTCGCGGACTACCTCGTCGCCGCCCCCGCCGACGCCGAGTGGCGCGGCCTCGCCACCGAGGCCGACTTCCAGGCCTACGTCGACGCGTACGCGCTGCCCGCCTTCCTCCTCGTCGCGGGACTGCTCGCGCCGCCCACCGGCTTCGACGGCTACCGTGCCGCCTGCCGCACCTTCATCGAGGCCGCCCAGCGCCTGGACTTCCTGGAGGACATGGCCGAGGACCTCGCGGACGGGCGGCTGGGCGTTCCCGAGGACGCCCTGGCCCGCCACGGCCTGAGCCGGGCGGCCCTGGCCCGGGACCCCGACCCGGCGTCGGTGGCCGCGCTCGTCCGTGACCAGGCCGGCCTGGTGCGGTCCGGCTTCGCCGGCGCCCGCGGGCTCGTGGACCTCGTCCCGGAGCCCAACCGTCCCATGGTCAGTGCCCTCATCGCACTCCAGGGGCACCGGTTGCGCAGCGCGGAGCGCGCCGGCGCGACGCTCGCCCGGCGACCCGCCCCGCGTCCGCTGGGTCCAGCCCTGCTCACCCTCGCCCGCGGGTACGCGAGCACCTTCCGGCACCGCGCGCGGCCGTAGGCCGTGTCGTCCGGCAGCGCCGCGTCACGCCGTGGACGAGCCGGGCGGGCGGTGCCGGCCCGTGGCGAGGACCTCGGAGAGGCTCACGGCGGGACAGCCGAGCATCCCCGTCAGCACGCGCCGCTGGCGCTCGGTCAGAGGGGCGACGAAGACCGCCGCGTCGGCATCGGCCGCTTCGCAGACCGCGGCTGCCTCACGGATCTTCCCGTGGCTCAGCAGGGTCCGTGAGGAATAGGGCAGGGCCATCTTCGTGACCCCGCCGTCCGAGACACCGCGCCGCTGGACGATCCGCCCGACGACCCGGGCACCGCGCGCCGCCAGTTCCACGGCCGCGCCATCCATGAGCGCAGCGAAGTCCTTCTCCTTCGCGGAGAAGAGGCCGACGACCACGACACCGGCCCCCGCCAACTCCACGGGCGCGACCCGGCGCTCGCCGGACCCCGGCCTCGCAGGGCGGGCCGGACGCCGGTCGCGCCGTCGGGGCTGGTGCATGACCCACAGGGTAGACGCCGACGCCCCGCCACCGGTGGCGATACGCGTGGTGCCGCCGACCGGTGCGGAAAGAACGCAGGGGCGTTTCAAAGTCCTGGTGATCACGTGAGTCCGCAGGTTAGAGCCGTTCGGCCGGCCCGTCACGTACGCAACGAAGCTCCGGTTGAACGGGGTGACCTTCCCAAGTCGCCCTGATCCACCGGAGCTTCGATGTGACGTCAGTCTGCCACCGTCTGTCTCGTCAAGTCGCCTGCTCTGGAGGGCGTGGCCGGGCTCTCGCTGGTGGAGCGGCTGCGGGTGCTGCCCGATCCGCGTCGGCGTCGCGGACGGCCCGAGAATATGGCCACTTTGCGCAATCTGGCGATCAACGCGCTCCGCGCCGCCGGACACCGCAACATCGCCGCCGGCCTCCGCCACGCCTCCTACGACCCTTTTAACCGGCCGCTGGACCTGCCGAACATCCCCTGACCAGCAGGCCTACATGATCACCGCGACTCTGAAACGTCCCTGCTTCCGGTGCGGACAGAGCAAAAGCCGAAGACTATCGGACAGGTCATCAAATTTGGAGAAGACGGCCGCGCGGAGAAGGTTGGTGATCCCTTCCGGAGCAGCAAGTCTTCGAAATACGACGATAGAAAAGTTCCTCAATGAGTCTCCGGATATCGATACCCCGTCTAACGGTAAGTACGAGGTTGCCAGTCATGTTGAGACCAAACTTGCCTGGAGTATGCGCAATGCGGGCGTGAAGAATCTCGACGTCGTGATCAACCATCAGAGGGGCCCGTGCATACCAGAAGTCGCCGACTACGCATGCAGAGCTGCAGTTCCTGCCATCCTGCCCAAGGGGTCCACCCTGATGGTCTGGTACAAGGATGCGGCGGGTATCCTGCGAAATATCCCGCTGCACGGGGTAGGACCACCAGTGGCTAAGTGAGGTGTGCAACCATGATTCTCAGTGTCGTTTACAACGGTGGGTGGCGTTACGCAGAGGCCTGGGATGAAATTTCGCAGGTCATCCAGGAGGTCATGAGTGGGCTGCATTCGGAGGTTGAAGGGGGCCGCAGCTACTCTCCAGGTGATGACGCCTGGTTCTCCTTCGTCGGCGAGCGACACAGCGACGAGAACCGCGTGGCAGATAATCACCTGCGCCTCGCAGTCAACCATCGGACCGGCTACGGAAGTCTGGTTTGGTTCGTCAATGACAAGAGCCCGAAAAAGGGTGGGATCTACGACTCTGTTTGGGTGTCCGATAATCCTGATCCACCGGATTTCGATCCGCGAGTGGTATCGGATCCTGGCTATCCACTGTTCCATGACCCGGCCAGTACGCTTCCGATCACCCAGGTGCGTGCCGCGGTGGAGGAGTTCTGCCGGAAAGGCACAGGTGAGCGCCCGGAGTGTATCAATTGGGTTCCCGGCGAAATGAATGGCCAACGCTATGACAGGCCTCCCATAATGGATTTTGAGGAAGACCCGGAGATTGATTGGGAGAGCTTGAAGTAGTCGGGTAAAGGGCCTCATCGGACTTGCGTCCGGTGGGGCCCTTTTGGGTCATATTGGTGTGCCTTGCCGCTGACGTCGAAAGGTTGGGGTGACGGGGTTGCAGGGGCTCAGCCGCAGTCCGGTTTAACGCCCCCTTCCGTCAAGCTGGGCACCGCAACATCGCCGCCGGCGTCCGAGAGGTCTCCTACAGTAAGCGCCCCCACCCGCCCACTGTGGCTCCTGGTAATCGCCTGACCAGCAACGCAACACCACGACTTTGAATCAGCCCTGCGAAAGAACGGGCCGAGCGGCCCGCCGTCCCGGAAAGCCGCCCAATGCCTCCGTCCAGCCGCCGGGTTGACGGGAATTCACGGTGGTGAGAATTATCCGGACGGGAACTTGCTGTTTCCGTTTCCGTCGACACGTGGCGTCGCGGAGAAGTTGGTATAAGGTTCAAGAATCGGTCGTCCGGGTGGGGGCCGGCGGGCCGGTCCCGCCTGTCAGTGTGTCTGGGAACGGCAATCGTTCGCTGCGGGATCGCCCGGTGCCGCATTGTCGACGGCGCGCGCCGGAGGGGACGGCAGGCAAAGATGCCGGCCGGGTCCGCGGCCGTTGTGCTCGCCGTCTGTGCCGGTGGGGAGTTCATCAGTGGGGCACCAACAACATCTGTATTCGCACGCCTTCTATCCCGTGCTCGCCTACGTGATGGCGGCCTTGGGCTCTGGCCTCGGGCTCGCCTGTGCGGCCCGCTTCCATGCGCGGGGGCTCGCCAAGGGCTGGGCGTGGCTGGCCGCCGGGGCGCTGACCCTCGGGTCGGGCATCTGGGGCATGCACTTCATCGCCATGCTCGGCTTCTCCGTCGACGGCGTCGAACTCCGTTACGACGTGCCCCTGACCGCCCTCAGCCTGGTCGTCGCGATCGTGATCGTGGGCGTCGGCATGCTGGTCGCCGGGCTGAAGCGGTCCTGGGGCGGGCTGCTCGCCGGGGGAGCCGGCGCGGGGGTCGCCGCCGCCGCGATGCACTACCTGGGCATGGCGGCCCTGCGCTTCCCGGGCACCTTCGCCTACACGACCACGCTCGTGGTGCTCTCGGTGGTCATCGCGGTGGCGGCCGCCACCGTGGCGCTCTGGTTCACCCTGCGCGTGAGACGGGCCCGCGCGACTGTGGGCGCCTCGCTGGTGATGGCGATCGCCATCAGCGGCATGCACTACACGGCCATGACGGCCGTCACGGTACGGAGCGTGTCGGGGGTCGTGAGCGAGGACGGCGTCACCGGGATCACCCTCGTCGCCCCGCTCATCATCGGCCTGGGCATCGAGGTGCTGCTGGTCCTCTTCGCCGTCCTGGTGAATCCCGTCGAGGTCGTGGGGAACGCGGGGGCGGCGCCGCGGGAGGAATTCACCTCCCGCCCGCACGAGAACCGCCCGGCTCCCGAGGCCGTGCAACACACGGCGCCGGCGAGTTATCACGTCCCGGCTCCCGCCGCGCACTTCGAGGCATTCGGTGGCGACCAGGCGATCCGTACGGCGATTCCCGCGAATACCGGGGCTGAAATCCCGGGAATCGAAGGAGAGTGTAGGGGGCCGGGCCGTCGGGGACGTCATTCCCGTCGGCCTCGCCTCCTTCCGCTTGTGCTTCCGTTTTCCCTTCCGGTTCCTTTTCCCCGCGCGCTTCCGCCGATCGCGTCGGCCACCTCGGCGAGCGCGGCGAAGGTGTGGCCGCTGACGAACTCGTCGCAGTGGGGGAGTGCCGCCGCCATGCCGCCCGCGAGCGGAAGGTAACCCGGCGCCGCCTTGCGGGGGTTGACCCATACGACGCGGTGCGCCAGCCGCCGCAGCCGGGCGGCCTCACGCCCCACCGCCCGCGGGTCCTCGCCCTCCCACCCGTCGGAGAAGATCACGACGATCGCGCCGCGTGCCATGCCGCGGCGGCCGAAGCGGTCGTTGAACTCCGCCAGCGCGTGCCCGATCCGGGTGCCGCCCGACCAGTCCGACGCGGCGGCCCCCGCCCGGCGCAGCGCCGCGTCCACCCCGCTCCGGCCCGAGCGGCGCAGCACCGGGGTGAGGCGGGTCAGACGCGTGGCGAAGACGAAGACCTCGGCTGCCACACCGACCGCCGCCGCGCGGGGGAAGAGCCTGAGGTAGGCACGGGCGTACGGCTCCATCGAGCCCGAGACGTCGCAGAGCAGCACCAGCGGACGGCGCCGCAGCCGGGGGCGCGAGCGGGCCAGGCGCACGGGCTCCAGCCCCGTCGTGCGGATCGCGCGCAGCGTGCGGCGCGGGTCCACCCGGGGGCCGTGGGGGTCGGTGTCGCGGCGCCGGGTCCTGCGCAGCGGGGTGCGCAGCACGATCAGCTCCATCAGCCGGTCCAGGGCGGCCAGTTCCGCCGCGTCCAGGGCGGCGAAGTCCTTGTGGGCGACGACCTCCGCGGTGCTGCCCAGTGTCGCCACCGTCCCCGCAGGGCCGTCCGCCTCCTCCCCGGTGCGGGGGCCGGCCACCGTGCGTGCCGGCCCCGTCCCGGCGGGGGACGGGCCCGGTGCCGTGCGGGCACCGGGGGACGGGGCCACCCGCGCGGCGTCCTCGGCGGCGTCCGGGGGAGCGGCGGTACGGTCGCCGCGCTCCGCGGTTAGGCCCGCGAGCCCGCCGAACACACCCTCGAAGACCCGCTCGAAGGGCGCGACGAGTTCCCGGTCGGTCACGAAGGCCAGCCGCGCCGTCCAGTACAGGGCCTCCCGGTCCACCGGCGGCACCAGCCGCAACGACCGCAGGAAGCACACCGTCCGCTCGGGGGTGACCGGCAGGCCCGCGCGGCGCAGCGCCTCGCCGAGCCGGCCGCCGAACTCCGCCGTGTCGAACAGCGGCAGCGGCAGCGGCCGTGCCGGCCCGGACACCGGCTCAGGCGTCACGGCCGCTGCCCACGAGCCACTCCAGGCCCCGGTCCCGGACCAGTTCCTGGTCCTCCCGGTACTTCAGCAGCGTGCCCAGGGTCGCCCCCGCGGCCTCGGCGTCCAGGCGCCGTACGCCGAGCAGGGCGAGCGCCGCGAGCCAGTCGATGCTCTCGGCGATGCCCGGGGCCTTCTGGATCTCCAGGCCGCGCAGCCGCCGCACCGCCGCGGAGATCGCCTCCGCGAGTTCCGCCGAGGTCCCGGGCACCCGGCGGCGGACGATCCGCACCAGGCGCTCGGGGTCGGGGTAGTCGATCCAGTGGTAGAGGCAGCGCCGCTTGAGGGCGTCGTGCAGATCACGGGTGCGGTTCGAGGTGAGCACCACCACGGGCGGCACCACGGCACGGACGGTGCCGAACTCCGGGATCGTCACGGCCGACTCGGCGAGGACCTCCAGCAGGAAGGCCTCGAAGTCGTCGTCCGCCCGGTCGATCTCGTCGATCAGCAGCACCGCGGGCTCCGGGCCGGGATGGGTGAGCGCGGTCAGCACCGGGCGCCGCAGCAGGTACTCCTCCGTGAACAGGTCGGCCTCGGCGAGCCGTTCGCCGCGCGACTCGGCGAGCCGGATGCCCAGCAGCTGGCGCGCGTGGTTCCACTCGTACAGCGCTTCCGCCGCGTCGAGGCCGTCGTAGCACTGCAGCCGCACCAGAGGGCCGCCCAGCACACCGGCGAGCGCCTTAGCCGCCTCCGTCTTGCCGACCCCGGCCTCTCCTTCCAGCAGCAGCGGCTGCGGCAGCCGCAGCGCCAGGAACAGCGCGGTGACCAGCCCGGGGTCCGCGAGGTAGCCGCGCTCGTCGAGCGCCCGGCGCAGACCCGCGGGGTCCGGGACGCGCTCCTGCGTGAACGTGCTCACCGCGCCTCCGCGTAGCGGGCGGGGTCGGCCTCGAACGCCGTGCGGCAGCCCGCGCAGCAGAACCAGCGGCGCTCGCCCCCGGCGTCGGAGTGCGGGGTGTCCGGTACGGCGGCCACCGTCATCCCGCAGACCGGGTCCGGCGCGGTGGGCGGTGCGGGGTCCCCCGCGGCGGGCGGCCCGCCCACCGGGGGTGCGACGTTCGCCTCGTCCCCGCCCCGTACCGAGGCGACCACCTCGGCGAGGATGGACAGCGCGATCTCGCCCGGCGTGCGGGCGCCGATCCACAGGCCCGCGGGCGTACGGACCGCGTCCCGCTGCTCCCGCGTCAGGTCCAGCCCGGCGACCACCGCCGCCCCGCGCCGGGGACTGGCCACCAGCCCCACGTACGGCACGCCCGCGCGCACCGCCGCCGTCAGCGCGGCCTCCTCGTCACGCCCGTGCGAGGCCACCACGACCGCGTGGACCCCGGCCCGCGACTGCGCGGTGAACCCGCCCGCGGGCGGCCCCACGACCTCGTAGCCGAGGGCGGGGCCGAAGCCGGTCAGGGCCCGGGCGATGGGCGTGTCGCCCAGAACCAGGACGCGCGGGACGGGACGCCGGGGTTCGAGGAAGATCTCCAGCTCCCCGCCCGACAGGCACGGGTTGCGCAGGCTCAGTGCTCCGTCCTCCGCCTCGGGCTCCACTCCGGTGCCCTCGTCCGCCGCCTGCGGGGAGATCCGCAGCAGCAGCGCCTCGCCGCTGGCCAGCGTCCGCAGCGCCTGCGCGCGGACCGTGGCCTCCGCGCAGACGCCGCCGACGAACCCCTCGATCCGGCCGTCCTCCAGCACCACGGCGGTGTCGCGGGGGCGCGCGCTCGCCGGGCGGCGGGCGCGCACCACGGTCGCCCGGACGAACGGGACGTGGCGCGCGGTGAGTTCGGCGATCCGCGCGTCCAGCACCGGGGCCTGGCTCATTGCGGCGCCTCGACCTGGCCGTGCCGCATCGCCTGCCACACCCGGCCGGGCGTGAGCGGCATGTCGGCGTGACGCACGCCGATCGCGTCGAGCACCGCGTTGACCACCGCGGGGGGCGAGCCGACGGTCGCGGACTCGCCGATGCCCTTGGCGCCGATCGGGTGGTGCGGGGACGGTGTGACGGTGTGCCCCAGCTCCCAGGCCGGCACCTCCAGCGCGGTCGGCAGCAGGTAGTCCATGAAGGAGCCGGACAGGCAGTTGCCGTCCTCGTCGAAGCCGATGAACTCCATCAGCGCCATGCCGACCCCGTCCGCGAGGCCGCCGTGCACCTGCCCCTCGATGATCATGGGGTTGATGCGCGTCCCGCAGTCGTCCACCGCGATGAAGCGCCGCACCTTCACCGCGCCCGTGCCCGGGTCGACGTCGACCACGCAGATGTACGCCCCGAACGGGTAGGTCAGGTTGGGCGGGTTGTAGACCGTGGTGGCCTCCAGATGGCCCTCCACGCCCTCCGGCAGCTCCAGGGCGCCGTGCGCGGCCAGCGCGATCTCCTGGATCGTCCTGGTCATCGCCGGGTCGCCCTTGACCGACCAGCGGCCCTTGGTCCACTCCAGGTCCTCGGGCGACACCTCCAGCATCGCCCCCGCGATGATCCGCGCCTTGTCCCGCACCTTGCGGGCCACCAGCGCGGCGGCCGCGCCGGACACGGGGGTGGAGCGGGAGCCGTAGGTGCCGAGCCCGAAGGGCGTCTGGTCGGTGTCGCCGTGCACCACGTCGATGTCCTCGGGCGGGATGCCCAGTTCTTCGGCGACGATCTGCGCGAACGTCGTCTCGTGGCCCTGCCCCTGCGTCTGCACGCTCAGCCGCACCACGGCCTTGCCCGTGGGGTGGACGCGCAGCTCGCAGCCGTCGGCCATGCCCAGACCCAGGATGTCCATGTGCTTGCGCGGGCCCGCGCCCACCGTCTCGGTGAAGAACGACAGCCCGATGCCCATGAGTTCACCGCGCCCGCGCTTTTCCGCCTGCTCTCGGCGCAGCTCCTCGTAGCCGGCGAGGTTCATGGCCTTGCGCAGGCACGCCGGGTAGTCGCCCGAGTCGTACTCCCAGCCGGTCTTGTTCCGGTACGGGAACTGCTCGGGCCGCAGCAGGTTGAGCATCCGCAGTTCGGCGGGGTCGGCGCCGAGTTCGGCCGCGAGGCAGTCCACCATGCGCTCGATCAGGTACACCGCCTCGGTGACGCGGAAGGAGCAGGCGTAGGCGACGCCGCCCGGCGCCTTGTTGGTGTAGACGCCGGTGACCTCGCAGTGCGCCGCCTCGATGTCGTACGAGCCGGTGAAGATGTGGAAGAAGCCCGCCGGGTACTTCGTCGGCTGCGCCGTGGAGTTGAAGGCGCCGTGGTCGGCGAGGACCTTGACGCGCACACCGAGGATGCGGCCCTCGCGGGTCGCCGCGATCTGACCCGTCATGTGGTAGTCGCGGGCGAACGAGGTGCTCATCAGGTTCTCCGAGCGGTCCTCCACCCACTTGACCGGCTTGCCCGTGACGATCGAGCCGACGACCGCGCACACGTACCCGGGGTAGATGCCGACCTTGTTGCCGAAGCCGCCGCCGATGTCCGGGGAGATGACCCGGATCTTGTGCTCGGGCAGCCCCGCGACCATCGCGTACAGCGTGCGGTGCGCGTGCGGCGCCTGGGTGGTCGTCCAGAGCGTCAGCTTGCCGTCGACCGGGTCCATGGAGGCCACCGCGCCGCAGGTCTCCAGCGGCGCGGGGTGCACGCGCGGGTAGAGCATCGTCTGCTCGACGACGACGTCGGCGCCGGCGAACACCTCGTCGGTGGCGGCCCGGTCGCCGGCCTCCCAGTCGAAGATGTGGTTGTCGGTACGGCCCTCCAGGTCGTCACGGATGACCGGAGCGGCCGGGTCGAGGGCGCGGCGGGCGTCGATGACGGGGTCGAGCGGCTCGTAGTCCACGTCGATCAGCTCGATCGCGTCGCGGGCCGCGTAGTGGTCCTCGGCCACGACGAAGGCGACCTCCTGGCCCTGGAAGCGGACCTTGTCGGTGGCGAGCACCGCCTGGGTGTCCATCGACAGCGTCGGCATCCACGCCAGCCCGAGCCCGGCCAGCGTCTCCCCGGTGATCACGGCCTTGACCTTGGGGTGCGCCTCGGCGGCGGAGGTGTCGATGGACACGATCCGGGCGTGTGCGAACGGGCTGCGCAGCACCGCGCCGTGCAGCATCCCCGGCAGCTTCACGTCGTCCACGTAACGGCCCTTGCCGCGGACGAAGCGCGGGTCCTCCTTGCGCTTCATCCGGCCGAAGCCGATCGGCCGCTCCTCGGCGGCGGGCGCGGCGGGTTCCTCGACGGTGGTCATGCCTGGCTCCCCGCTTCCGCACGGCTGCCGGCCTCGTGGGCGGCGGCCCACCGGATGGCCTTGACGATGTTGAGGTAGCCCGTGCACCGGCACAGCTGCCCCGAGATGGCCTCGCGGACCTCGTCCTCGGACGGGTCGGGGTTGCGGTCCAGCAGCGCCCGGCCGCTGAGCATCATCCCCGGGGTGCAGAAGCCGCACTGCAGCCCGTGCTCCTCGATGAAGCCCTGCTGCACCGGGTCGAGGCGGTCGCCGTCGGCCAGCCCCTCGACGGTGCGGATCTCATGACCCTCGGCCATGGCGGCCAGGACCGTGCAGCTCTTGACCGGCTCGCCGTCCATCAGCACCACGCAGGTGCCGCAGTTGCTGGTGTCGCAGCCCCAGTGCGTCCCGGTCAGCTCCAGGTCGTCGCGGAGGAACCGGACGAGCAGATGGCGGGCCTCCACCTCACGGGTGTGGTCCTCGCCGTTGACGTTCACCGTGATCCGCACGTCCGTCATCCCTCCTTCGCGGCCGCGGCCGGGGCGGTGGCCCGGGCGACGGCGCGCCGCAGGGCCCTCTTGGTCAGTTCTCCGGCCAGATGCCGCTTGTACTCGGCCGGTCCACGGCTGTCGGTGACGGGCGAGCAGCTCGCCGACGCCACGCGCCCGGCCTCCTCGACGAGCTCCGGCGACGGCTCACGGCCCTCCAGCAGCTCCTGTACCGCCTCCGCGTGCAGCCCGTCGGCGCCGACCGCCGCCAGACCCACCCCGACGTGCGTCATGCGACCGTCGTCGAGGGAGAGCGCCACCCCGGCCGCCGCCACCGCCCAGTCACCGGCCTTGCGCTCCAGCTTCTCGTAGGCGCTGCCGGAGTGGGCCAGGACCGGGAAGCGCACCTCGGTGAGCATCTCCCCGGCGCCGACCGCCGTCTCGTACGGTCCGCGGTGGAAGTCGGCCATGGCGACGGTGCGTTCGCCGTCCGCGCCGCGGATCACGGCGACCGCGTGCAGCGCCGCGCACACCGCCGACAGGTCCTCGGACGGGTCGGCCTGGCACAGCGAGCCGCCGATGGTGCCGCGGTTGCGGACCGGCGGGTCGGCGATCACCCGCTCGGCGTCGTGGATGATCGGGAAGTGCCGGCCGACCAGCGGCGACTCCAGCAGGGTGCGGTGCCGGGTGAGGGCGCCGACCCGCAGCTCGCCGCCGGTCTCGTCGATGTGGTCGAGTTCGGTGAGGTCGTTGATGTCGACGAGCACCTCCGGCCCGGCCAGACGCAGCTTCATCATGGGGAGCAGGCTGTGCCCTCCCGCGAGGACCCTGGCCTCCTCGCCGAAGCGCCCCAGCAGTTCCAGGGCCTCCTCCACGCTCTGCGCCCGTTGGTACTCGAACGAAGCGGGTACCTGCACGGCACCCTCCTTCCCTGCCCGGACGGTCGACGGTGTGGGTCGATGCGGGGTGCATGTGGGGGGAACACTCGCGCCGCGGGCGGGGTCGGTCAACGGCAACTGAAGAGAATGGTTAATCCGGACTGAGACAGTTGACGCTCGAACAGATGTAATGTCCCCATGACGCTCACGCAGTTGAGGGCCTTCGTCGCCGTGGCCCGACTGGGATCGGTCAAGGCTGCCGCCGAGTCGCTGGGCGTCACCGAGCCCGCGGTGTCCGGGGCCGTCGCGGCGCTCCGCCGCGAGCTGGGCGACGTCCTCTTCATCCGCGCGGGCGGCGGCATCAGCCTCACCCCGGGCGGACAGCGCCTGGCCGCGGGAGCCGCCGAGATCGTCGGCCTGGCCGAGGAGACCCGCCACCGCGTACGGCAGGCCAGCGCCGGCACCGTGCAACTGCGCGTGGCGTCCACCGAGACCGGCGCCGAGCAGGTGCTGCCCGCCCTTCTCGCGTCCTTCGGACGGCGCCAGCCCGACCTGGACGCCGACACGCTGGCGGTCCCCGTCGGGGTCTTCGGCGAACTGCTCAGGGACCGCAGGGCCGACGTCACGATCGGGCCCGCGCCCGCCCCGCACCCGGCGATCGAGTCCGTGCCCTTCCTCCGCTTTCAGCTGGTCGTCGTCGCGGCGCCCGGTCACCCGTTGCGGCAGCACTCCCGTATCGCCCCCGGGCGGCTCGGTCGCGAGCCCTGGCTCTTCGGCCCCGCCGGCATGGACCCCGACACCCTCGCCGGTGCCTTCCTCGCCCGCATCGGCGTCGACCCCGCCAAGGCCACCGCCTTCCCGAGCGTGACCGCCTCGCTCAACGCCGTCGCCGCGGGCGACGGGGTGACGCTGGCCCTGCTGCACGTCGTGCGCGAGGAGTTGCGGCGCTCGCACCTCGTCGTCCTCGACGTCCTCGGCATGCCGATCAACGGGATGCTGTACGCGAGCACCCTCGCCTCCGACCGCCGCTCCGCGGTCGCCGCCGCCCTGTGCCGGTTCGTCACCACCCCCGCCGCCACGCAGGCCCTGCTCGCCCGCTCCAACGGCGTCCCGCTCACGGAGTTCCGGCCGCCCGTCCACGTCACGCTCTGGAGCTGACGACCCGGGCGTGCGGGTTCCCGGGCGGCCCCGCGACCGGCGTCTTAAGCGAACGCTGAACTGCGCGTTGACGGCCCGCGACGGCGGGCCCAAGGTGTGGGCACCGTCCGGGACCGCCGATGACGCCACGACCGGAAGAGAGGTCTGCCCTCGATGGACTTCACCAACGAGTTCCGAGTGAGCCTGCCGCCGGACCAGGCCTGGGCCCTGCTCACCGACGTCGAGCGGATCGCGCCGTGCATGCCGGGCGCGCAGCTCACCGGGCGGGACGGCGACACGTACAACGGCCTCGTGAAGGTGAAGGTCGGTCCGGTGACCGTCCAGTACAAGGGCACCGCCGCCTTCGAGGAGCAGGACGCCGCGAGCCGGACCGCTGTGCTGCGGGCGCGCGGTCGTGACGCCCGGGGCCAGGGCAACGCCGACGCGCGCATCACCGCGCGGCTGGTTCCCGAGGGCGAGGCGACGATGGTGACGGTGGAGACCCGGCTGACGGTCACCGGGAAGGTCGCGCAGTTCGGCAAGGGCATGATCGAAGAGGTCAGCAGGAAGCTGCTGGTCCAGTTCGTGGAGGCCCTGGAGCGGCAACTGGCGCAGGAGCGCGTTCCCGAGCCCGCCGCGGTCGGCGGGGGTGGCGGGAGCGGCGGGGACGGCACCGAGCCGTCGGCCGCGGCACCGCCGCCCTCGACGCCTCCGGCTGCGGAGAGCGCCGAGGCGGAACGGGAAGGAGGCGGGGAAGGGACCGCGGAGAGCCGCTCGCAAGGCGACGCCGAAGGCCCGGCACCCGCGCGCGAGCCGGCACCCGCCCCCGGGCCGGCACCCGCGCGCGAGCCGGCACCCGCCCCCGGGCCGGCACCCGGCCCGGTGCGGCCCACGGCGGAACCCGAGCCGATCGACCTCATGGGCGTCGCCAAGGGCGCCGTGCTCAAGCGGGCGATCCCGGCCGCCGTCGCGGTCGTCGTGCTCGTCCTGCTCATCGTCTGGCTCGTCTGAGGCCCGCGGTGCGAGAGCTCGCGGACCCGCTCCGGGCCTGGTACGCGGCCGGACGCACGATCGGACTCGCCACAGTCGTCGCCGCCTACCGCAGCGCGCCCCGTCCCCCGGGTGCGGCGATGGCCGTGTCCGCCGAGGGCGACGTCGCCGGGAGCGTGTCCGGCGGATGCGTCGAGGCCGCCGTGTACGAGGTGGCGCGGGAGGTCGTCCGTACGATGACGCCGCAGCTGCACCAGTACGGGATCAGCGACGACGACGCCTTCGCCGTCGGCCTCACCTGCGGCGGCACCATCGACGTCTTCGTCGAGCCGGTCTCCCCGGCCACCTTCCCCGAACTGCCCGCCGTCCTCGACGACATGGCGGCGGGCCGGGCGGTCGCGGTGGCCACGGTCGTCGCCGGTCCGGGTGCCGGGACCCGCATGGTGGTGCGCCCCGGGGCACGCTCGGGCGGCCTCGGCTCCGCCGTCCTCGACGAGGCTGTGGCCGGGGACGCCCGCGCCATGCTGGCCCGCGGCACGAGCGCGCAGCGCCGCTACGGCGAACGGCGGGTCTTCGTCCGCTCCTACGCGCCGCCGCCCCGCCTGCTGGTCTTCGGCGCCACCGACTTCGCCGCCGCGCTCGCCCGCCAGGGCGCGCTCCTGGGCCACCGCGTCACGGTCTGCGACGCGCGCCCCGTGTTCACCACCGCGGCCCGCTTCCCCGACGCCCACGAGGTCGTCGTCGAATGGCCGCACCGCTACCTCGCCGCGGAGTCCGCCGCGGGCCGCGTCGACGCCCGGACGATGGTGGCCGTCCTCACCCACGACCCGAAGTTCGACGTGCCGCTGCTGGAGGTGGCCCTGCGCCTCCCCTTCCTGGGTTTCGTCGGGGCGATGGGCTCCCGGCGCACCCACGAGGACCGCCTCGGACGCCTCCGGCACGCGGGCCTGACCGACGCCGAACTCGCCCGCCTCAGCTCGCCGATCGGCCTCGACATCGGCGCCCTCACACCTCAGGAGACGGCGGTCTCCATCGCCGCCCAGATCATCGCCGGGAAGCGCGGCGGCTCCGGGTCCCCGCTCAGCGGCACGACGGGACCGATCCACGCCGCGGCGGTCCACGCGGGACACGGCGCCCGCTGACGGGCCATGATCTGCGGGGCGGCGGACGCCGGACGACGTCCGGCATCCGCCCACATGGCCCATGCGGAAGAGCGGGCGCCCGGGCCCGGAGGGCTCAGCTCGTCCCGGCCGCGGCGAAGGAGACGTCCGCGGTGCCGACGGTGCCGCCGCGGCGCCCGGGGGCGCTCTGGTGCTGCCAGTAGAGGTTGGTGTGCGCGATCACCAACTCCGGGGCCGGCGCCCCGTAGGCGCTGAGGTCCTCCGTGGTGTGCGCGTCGCCGACGAGCGTGACGTCGTAGCCCCGGACGAGCCCGCCGTGCAGGGTCGAGCGGACGCAGGCGTCGGTCTGGGCACCCGTGACAACGAGCCGGCCCACGCCGCGGTCGGCGAGCACCGCCTCCAGCTCGGTGTCCTCGAAGGAGTCCCCGTAGCGCTTGTGGATCAGCGGCTCCGGCTCCTCGCGCACGAGTTCCGGCACGTACTGCCAGCTCTCGCTGCCCTTCTGCAGGCCTTCGTCCGAGTGCTGCACCCAGATCACGGGAACGTCCTCCGCCCGCGCCTTGCCGAGCAGGGTGTTGATGTTGGCGATGACGTCGTCCCGGTTGTGGGAGCCGGCCACCACCCCGTTCTGCACGTCGATGACGAGCAGCGCGGTGTTCGGACGGTCGGAAAGGGTCGTCATGGGGACTTCCAGTCTCTCGTCGCGGGTGCCTGTGTCGTCCCCACCCTAGGCCGGGCCACCGACAATCCAGCCCGGCCGGCCCGGCCCCGGGTCGCCGGAGGACTAGTCCAGCGGGTCCAGCGTGAGGGAGGCCTGTTGCGGGTTGGCGTCGTCGACCAGCGACTCGTGGTTGCCCACGTCGTCGAAGGCGAAGGCGTACGCCTTGCCGTCGGCCATCCGAGCGTGGATCTCCCGGGCGTACTGGTTCGTCACGGAGTCCTGGTAGAAGCCGGCCGCGCTCGTGTCCGGCTGGGCGGGGTTGGTGAGCAGGGTGGTGCGGTTGAAACCGGCGCACAGCGTGCGTGAAATCGGGCCGCGCACGAGGTCGTTCGGTGCGTCGAGCAGCTTGTGGCAACCGAACACGCTGTCCGCGTCGGGCTTCTGGAACGAGGTGACGACGGTCCCGGAGGCGTCGGTGAAGTTCATGACGCCGCCGGAGACCCGCCCGTAGTACTTGGTGCCGGGCCGGTCGGCGAAGGGGGTCACCGTGAGCGTCGCGGTGGAGTACTTCTGCCAGACGCGGTTGACGTAGTCGTCCATCACGGTGCGCGGGAGCGCGCCCGTCTCGATCCCGTGGCCGGGGGAGAGGGCGCGGAGCACGGTGCCGTCGGCGCGGGTCTGGACGAGGTTCGCCCAGCCGCCCGTCCGGCCCCGCAGGGCGGCGAAGAAGCCGTTCCAGCCGCCCCGCACGAGGTGCCCGGTGGTGACGGTGCTGCCGTCGGCGCGCTGGAGTCCGACGGCGTACGGGGCGGAGAACATGTCCACCTGCGTGCTGTTGATCCACAGCCCGGAGTCGTTCAGCGTGTACTCGGACCAGTTGAAGAGGATGTCCCGGTTGGGGTCGGACGGGTTCTGCACCGCGGGCTGCACCAGGCCCCCGGTGGTCAGCCGGAAGTCCAGTTTCCGGCCGTAGGAGAAGTAGACCCGGCCGGAGAACTTGGGGAGCCGGATGGTGACGGACCTGCCGTTGGCGGGTCCGGCGATCGAGGCGTCGGGCGCCGGGGTCGGCGGGTTTCCCCCGGCCGGCCAGGGGTGGAAGGTGCCGTTGGCGTCGGCCCAGCCCTGGCGGCCGGTGGCGAGCTCGGTGCCCAGGTCGTAGAGGTACACGGGCTCGTTGCGGCCGGAGTTGTTGGTGATCGTCAGCGGGATGGTGGCGGGGACGGCGGCCTCGGCGCGGGGGGACGTGGTGCCGAGGACGGTGAGGCCGACCGTCATCAGCAGCGCGGCCGGCAGGGCCGCGAGGGGCTTGCGTCGGATGTGCACGCGCTTCCTCCTTGTGTGGGGGCGGAGGGACGCCACGAGGGGCGAAATGGTGCTGAGAGCGCTCTCAAGCGTCGAGGCGTGAGGCGGACATGTCAATCCATGCGTCAGGGTTGTTGAGCACCCCGTGTGGTCGGGCCCCCGGTGGTGCCGTCTCAGCCCGCGTGCCGCAGCCACCCGTACGCGACCGGCTGCGGCACGTTCCACTCCGCGGCCTGCACCGCGGGGACCGGGACGGAGCCCGCCCCGAGGTGGCACCGCAGTGCGGCGGCGGTGTCGGGGTGGACGCGCAGGAAGACCTCGGCCAGGCCGGTCAGCCGGGCCCGGGCGGCCAACCCGGCGACCGGACGCCGTCCGACTCCGCGGCCGCCGGCGGCGGGCCGCGACGATGAGGCGGGCCGGTTCGACCTCGTCCTCCTCGGCGTCGAGCCGGAGTTCGCCGGTCACGGCGAACTCCCGCCCGTCGTGGAGCAGGTGAGCCTCCACGTCCTCCGCGTCCTGCTCGCGGTGGTGCTCCGCCGGCGCCCCCTCTGCGGGCGTGGCCGGCTCCCCTCAGGTCGCGGGCTGCGGGCTGGGGCCCGGAGGCGGGAGCGGTCCGGGTTCGGGTCCGGGGCCCGGCGGCGTGGGGTCCGGGGGCACGGGGTCCGGCCCGGGCGGCGCGGGCGTGGGCGGCAGCGGGTCCGGGCCGCCCGGCGGCACGGGACCGGGCGCCGGACCGGGCTCCGGGCCCAGGGGGCCGGGCGACGGGGTGGGGTTCGGGGGCACCGGATCGTTGGGGGGCGTGGCGTTCGTCGTCATGCGTTCCTCCCGGTTCGGGCCGTTTCGGCTGAGGGGCGCGTACCCGGGAGTCCGCCGCTCACGCGGCCCCGTCGCAGGGACCGTGGCCCCGACCGTCCGCCGGCCGTGCCCCCGGCAGCCTGCTGCGGGCGGCGGCCAGCGCGGCCTCCACGTCCGTGGTCCCCGTGGCGACGCACAGCGTGTACGCCACGTCCTCCACCCGGCTGCGCGCCTCGGATCCGCCGTCGTCGGCGTTCGCCGCCCGCAGCGTCTCGTACTGCTCGACCAGCATGTGCAGAACCACGGGATGGGCCATCAACATGATCGGGATCCCTCCGTCACGACACCGGGACATTCTCCGACTCCGCGACCGAGTACCCCTCATCCCTTCCGCCATTCGGGGTAAGGGACAGGCATGGGTGGGTGGTGGAGGGGGCGGTGATGGAGGGTTCGGGGCTCACGGAGCGCGAACGGCGTGCGCTGGCGGAGATCGAGGACCTGCTGCGCGACGACGACGTGCTGGAACGTCAGTTGCGCACGATGCGCTTGGACCCGGAGCCGGACCCACGCCCGGGCCCGGGGCCGGCTGACCTGTTGCGGCGGCCACGCGCCCTGCTGCTGGCGCTGCTGGCGATCGTGTGTTTCGGGCTGCTGATCGCCGCGACCGTCACGACGCTGCTGGCGGTCGTCTGCGCCTTCGTGGTGACGTGGCTGGTCACCCTGTTCGTGGCGGTCCGCTTGCCGGGTCCGGCCCGTCGCGCGGGCGCCCGGCGCCGCCGCGGCCGTCGCCGCTGACCCGCCGCCGCGTCCCACGGCCGTGTGGGCCCCCGGGCGCCCCGGCCGGGGCGCCCGGGGGCGTCCGGGTCAGGGCGGGTGCCGCCCACGGGTGGCACCACAGGGGACGCGATCGGGGCGGGGGGACCGCTCACCCGCTGCGGGCGGCACGGCGGCGCAGCGCGCGGCGCTCCTCCTCGGACGTGCCGCCCCAGATGCCGGGGGACTGCCCGGTACTGAGTGCCCACTCGAGGCAGTCGCCGACCACCGGACACCTCTCGCAGACCGCTTTGGCGCGGGCTTCCTGCCCCGCACCCGGGCCTGAGGAGCTGACCGGGAAGAACAGTTCCGGATCCTCGTCTGCGCAAGCGGCGCTTCGCCACCAGCCCATCGTTTCGACTCCTTCCGGAGGAAGCGTTCGGGGGTGCCACGGACATTGCCGTGCTGCGTCGCGTACCCGGTGTGGCGCAGCCGATGCCGCCCGATCCGGAGCCGATCCGGAGCCGATCGCGCGGAGGCTCACCGAGGCAGGCGGTCCCAGAACGAGCAGTGGTGGGCGGAGTACGCGTCGACGGGGTGGATTCCGCCTGGTCCGGGAGCCAACGACTGCACCGACCGCGCGAGAGGTGACGAAGGGTGCAGGGCAGGCCAGAGCGGGGCGCCGGGGGTGTTCGGGTTGCCGGTGCGCGCGAAGTTCGTCCAATAGTCGACCATCCGGTCGGACAGGGCGCGCTGGGCGTCGGTCAGCGGTCGCTCGGTGGGGAAGGCGGCGAACAGGAACGGCATCTCGAAGCCGTGCGCCGCGCCGTAGGGGAAGCCCGGGTTCGCCGGCAGACCGGCGAGGACGGGAGCGTCCGGATCGCTGAACTCGTAGCCGTAGAGCGGGAGGCCGGGGGCACGGGCGGCGATGGCCCGGCCGGCTGCCAGCGTGGTGCACGTGAGGGATCGATCGGTCAGCACCGCGGCCCAGGCCAGTGCGGGCGTGGGGTGTCCTGCTGCCGGGTACCGTGCCTCGACGGCGGGGGCTGCGGGCCCGAAGGCGTCCACCAGACGGGCGCGGTAGTCGTCCTCGGTGCGGATCGGGAACGCGGCGAGCGACAGGCCGACGAACATCCGCATCTCGTCGTGGTTGGTGCCCTGGACGACCGGCACGCGGTGGAAGCGTCCGGTCGCCAACGCCTGGTCCGGCGCCACGGGCAGCAGCGGATTGCCGAAGGCGGGCCGGTTGAAGGACTGCATCAGCTGCGCGGTGGCCAGGCGATCCGCGCCCTGCCCGCGCAGGCACGCCAGCACCTCGTCTCCGCCGCCCTCGGTGCAGCCCAGTTGCCGGGCGGCTTCCGCCCCGGCCGTCTGGACCTCGCGCTGTGGGGCGAACGGCTCGTACGCCGGTGTGCCGGGTCCCAGAGCGCCGCGTGGAAAGGACATGTGGCAGGAGCCGCTCTGGAGCACGGCCCGCCGGAAGAGTCCGGCGGCCGCCGGCGAGGTGAGGTGCGCACAGATGCTGAGGGCGCCCGCGGACTCACCGAAGAGCGTGACATTGCCCGGATCGCCGCCGAAGCGCTCCGCGTTCGCCCGCACCCAGCGCAGGGCGGCCTGCTGGTCCGCCAGGCCGAACGGCGGGGCGGAGCCCAATGCGGGGTGGCCGAAGTAGCCGAAGATCCCCAGCCGGTAGTTGACCGTCACGACGACCGTGTCACCCCGGACCGCCAGTTGTCCGGTGCCGTAGTCACTGCCGGAACCGCCCAGGAACGCACCGCCGTGCGTCCACACCAGCACGGGCCGCTTCCGCCCGGCTGGCTTCGGCGTCGGCATGGTGACGTTGAGGTAGAGGCAGTCCTCCGACCCGAGCACCGCGCCCGCACCCGGTGCCGGCATCTGCACACAGCGCTGAGCCGCCGCCGTCGCATCCCGGACACCTTGCCACGCGGCGGCGGGCACCGGGGCGCGCCAGCGCAGTGGTCCGGTCGGCGGGGCCGCGTAGGGAATGCCGTCGAAGGTGGCGTACGAGCCGTGTGACACACCGCGTACCAGGCCGTGGTCGGTCCGTACGACGGTACCGCTCGGCCCCCCGGAGTGCGCGGAACCAGGTGGTGCGCCGGTCGCCGGCACGGCGGTGCCCGCGAGTAGTGCCACCGCGCAGAGCAAGGGGAAGAGCACCGCACGGAGCCTGTCTCTTCGGCCTGGACGCGGTGCTGTCATGGTCGGGGACATGCGTATCCACCCTTCGTGGTCGGACGAGGTCGCATGAGGCCGGAACAAGGCCTGAGCGGTGGGGAAAACGGTGCGGACCGACGTGGCCGGTGATCAGTACGCTAGGACCTCCCGCGCGCTGGAGGTTCAAGAGCCCGTGACGCAAGACACGTGGAGCATCGGTGAACTCGCGGCCGGAACGGGGGTCCCGGTGAAGACCCTCCGCTACTACTCCGACAGCGGTCTGCTGCCCGTGGCCGGCCGTAGCGCCGGTGGTCATCGCCGCTACGGTCCTGAAGCGTGGGAACGGATCCGTCTCATCAGACGCTTACGGGCGCTGGACACTCCGATCGCCACCATCACGCAGGTGGTCACCGGTGAGCGCTCCCTCGGCGAACTGGTGGCGACCGAGCTCGAAGCGGTGCAGGAACGACTGACCGAACTGCGGTGGCGCCAGGCCACACTCAAGTCCCTGGACGAGGCCCCGAGCGAGGAACGGCTCCGGCGTCTGGAGATCCTCTCCCGTGTGCAGCGGCTCCCGCAGGCGCATCGCACCCTCACCGACCACTGGTATCGCGAGCTGTCCGCGGCCATGCCCAAGCGCCGGCTCGACATCATGATCGGCATGCTCTGCCCCGACCCCCCGCAGGACCCCGATCCCGCTACGGTCCTGGCCTACGCCGAGCTTCATCTGCTCATCTCCACACCCAGTTTCACCCGCTGGACCCAGGACCACGACGAGGAGATGAGGGACGGCCCGGCCTTCTACGCGGAGATCGACGATGCCGCCGCTGCGACGGCCGCCGCTTTGGCCCAGGGCCTGCCGCCCGGCGCCGGGGATGCGGTGAACGCCTTCGTGTCCGCCCACGCGCGAGCCCGCCGGGAGTCGGACACCCCCGCCTTCCGCGCGTACCTGCACGGGCTGGTGTCGAGGTCGTCCGGCTTCGACCCCCGCCTGGAACGCTATTGGGCCCTGGTCGGCACCGTCACCGGCGGGCGGGTGCTGAACATGACGGTGGCCCACAGATGGCTGACCGAAGGGCTGTCGATCTCGATGGCCGACGGTGCACCTGCGGGGAGCCCGGTTCCGCGGACTCCCGACCGCGCGCACCGAGTGGTTCCGGGCGAGATCGACCGCTGAAGCGCGCGTACGGCGGTCGGCGCGGCGAACGGCTTCCCCGTCCTGCCGTGGCGCGGCCGGCCGTCGCGTTTCCTACGATGGCGTCATGACGATCTCCGGGCCGGAGCAGCCACAGATACGCGTCCTGTACGACGAGTCCCGCCAGGACTGGCGGGAGCCGGCTCGTCCGCGCCCCGTGCGGCTCTACCTGTGGGAGCCGGCGCAACCCCCGGCCGCCTCCTCCCCGTTGGTCGTCGTGTCGCACGGCACCGGAGGTTCGGGCGGCGCCATGGAGTGGCTGGTGGATCCGTTGCGCGAGGCGGGTTTCCGGGTGCTGGCCCTCGACCACCACGGCAACAACTTCGTCGGCGGCTACGAGCCGGAGGGCTTCCTCCACGTGTGGGAGCGGCCACGGGACGTCTCCTTCGCCCTCGACGTGCTCGCCCGGGAACAGCCGTTGGGGCCGGTCGGCGCGGCGGGCTTCTCCGTGGGCGCCCACACGGCGGTGGCGCTCGCCGGGGCGCGCCTCGACCCGGACGTCCTGCGGGCCGTGCTGTCGGGGGCCGTACCGGTGCCGGACATCCCCGAGTTCCCCGGTGTGCTCGAGGCGCACCGGAAGAAGTACCCGGACGACCCGTCGGCGCGGGGGGCGCTCGACGGAGCGGGGGCCGACCTGTCGGACGCGCGGGTGCGGGCAGTCTTCCAAGTGGCCCCGGGCGTCGGGGGATTCGTGACCCCGAGGAGCCTGGCGGCCGTGCGGGTGCCGGTGGGGATCCGCTGGGGTGGTGCCGACACGGTCAACCCGTACGACGTCGACACCAGGCCGTACGCGGAACACGTCCCCACGGCTAGCGTCCGCTGCGCCGGCCCCCACGTCCGCCATGACGACTTCTTCGCGCCGGAGCCCGCCGACCCGGACGTCCGCGTCCGGGTCGGCAGGGAGGCAGCCGACTTCTTCGTGCGGCACCTGCGCTGACCGTGTCCACGCGGTGTCCACGGTGGTGGCCGGAGCCGGGAGAGGGCCTCACCCACCGCCAGGCTCTGGCCCCCGGGCGGTGCGACCCCCCGCCTCCCGGACCGCGGGGAACGACGCCTGGAAGGCCAGCCGGCGGTCGGCGTCGGCGGCGATGTCGCCGAGGAGCCCGTCCAGCGCCAGGAACACCTCCCAGCGTTCGGCGCCGGTCGCCGCGGCCAGCCGGTCGAGGACCAGGTCCTCGAGCTCCGTGACGCGGTTGCCCTTCCAGACCTTGTCGGCCACGCTCACCAGCAGGTCCTCCATGGTGACGGCCGCGTCCGTCCACGAACCGTGGGTCGCCGCGAAGCGCGCCAGGCGCGGCGGGACGCCCTGCGCCCGCAGCAGTGCACGCCCCGCCGTCTCGTGGGCGTTGCCCGGCCCGGACAACTCGGCGACGTGCAGTGCCTTGCCGATGTCGTGGGTGGCCGCGCCGAAGAGCACGGCCTCACGGTCGACGACCAGGGCGGGGCCGTACTGCCGGACCCAGTCGACCAGTTCACATGCCGCGTCGTGCACCAGCCGCAGATGGGCCGCGAGCCGCGACGGAGCCCCCACCTCGCGCAGCAGACGCGCCACCTCCGGCGGCAGCGGCCGCTCCCGTCCCCAGGTGAGGGCCCGGTCGAGGTCCGGCGCCCGCTCGGGTCCCCCGACCTCGGCGGTGGCCCCGGCGGCGCGCAGCGCGGCGACGGCCGACTCGGCGTCCTCCTTCGGCGCGTTCCGCAGCACGACGAGAGGGGTCCCGCGGATGAGGGCCCGGCAGTGCTCCGTGCCCAGACCGGTCAGTCCGCCCAGCACGGCGACGACCTCCGCCGCGCGTGGCCCCACCTCCCTCAGCACGGCCGTCACCGGCACCTCGTCGCCCCCGGCCCTCATGTGCTGCGCCCCTGTCATGAGCCCTCCCCGTCGCTCCCGGCCGTCCCGCCGCGGACAGCGTGCCCGAAGCCCCGCCCGAGGGGAACTCCGCGTACCGTGCGCCCGCGCACGGCCCGGGCGCCGCCACTTCCCCGCCGCTTCCTGTGAGAATGCCCGCGACCGCTGCCCCGCCCCCGACCGCTGGAGGACGACGACGCATGGGTGGACACCCACACCCGGACGGCACCCCCGGCCCCGCGCCTGCGCAGGCGCCGCCGATCACCTGCGACGAGCCCGGTTCCTTCGCCCGCAGCGTCTTCCAGGAGCGGCACCCGGTGCTGGTCCGGCGCATCCTCGACGCCGTCCCGTACGGCCCGGAGCGCCGCCGGGACTTCGCGGCGCTGCTGGAGGAGTCGCGGTCCGGCACGGTCGCCCCGCTGCCGCGGGACGCGCCGGACCTGGCGGCGTGGGAGGAGTGGGGCGAGGGCCGTTTCGGGCGGCCGTGGGCCGAACTGCCGTTCCTGTGGTCGGAGTCGTACTTCTACCGCCGGCTGCTCGACCCCGCCGGTTACCTCGCCGCGGGGGCGTGGCACGGCGTGGACCTTTTCGCGCCGTTCAAGGACGCCGAGCTGGACGGTCCCGGCTTCGCCGCCGACCTCGCCGCCCTGGACGGGCTGCCCGGGCTCGCCCCCGCCGAGCGGGAACACGCGCTGCTCGCGGCCGCCGTGTGGGGCAACCAGGCGGACCTCGGCTTCACCATGGTGGCCGATGCCGCCGCCCCCGAGGCGTCCGGCACCCTCGTCGCCGACGAGTCGGAGCGGCTGTGGTCCCTGCTGGACGGCGGCACGGTCGTCGTGGTCACCGACAACAGCGCCCGTGAGGTCCTGGCCGACCTCGCCCTCGTCGACGGCCTTCTCGCGGGCGGACGCGCCGACGAGGTCCACCTGCTCGTCAAACCGCGCCCGTACTACGTCTCCGACGCCACCACCCAGGACGTCCTGTCCTGCCTGCGCCGGATGACCGCCGCCCCCGGCGAGGCCGCCCGCATCGGCGGGCGCCTGCTCGCGGCCCTGCGCGAAGGGCGGCTCACCCTGGCCGCGCACCCCTTCGCCTGCGCGCCGCTCGGCTACCGCGACATGCCGGACGACCTGCGGGAACGCTTCGCGGCCGCGCAGCTGACGGTGATGAAGGGCGACCTCAACTACCGGCGCCTGGTGGACGACCGGCTCTGGCCCCCGACGGTGCCGTTCGGGGACGTCACCGCCTACTTCCCGGGGCCGGTCGCCACCCTGCGCACGCTGAAGTCCGACACCGTCGCGGGGCTCACCCCCGGGACCGTGGCCCGGCTGGACGCCGCCGGCACCGCGTGGCGCACCAGCGGCACGCACGCCCTGATCCAGGTCACGGTCCCGGGGTGACGGCCCGCGCCGTCAGCGCGCCGTCGGTGCGGCCTGCCCGGAGGAGGCCAGCCCCGGCGGGGCCGCCGCCAGCGCGGAGCGGATCGCGTCGACCAGCGCCAGCGCCGCCTCCTCGGTGAGCTCGACGGCGACCCGGGCCGAGGGCCCCAGGGCCGGGTTGAGGAAGTCGATGTTGACGGTGTGCTCGTACGGCGCGTGCTGCGGGTGGTCGACGTAGACCATGGCCTCGGTCAGCCCGAAGTAGCCCTGGGCGCCCTTGCCGCTGCCGTCGATGCGGATCTTCTCGGTGAGGTACGTGCACATCAGAGGTGCTCCTTGAAGAAGGCCAGGACCTTCGACCAGCCGTCGACCGCCGCCTCGGTGCGGTAGCTCGGCCGGTTCACGGCGAAGAAGGCGTGGCCGGCGTTCTCGTAGGTGTGGAACTCGTACGGCTTGCCCTGCGCCTTGAGCTCGGTCTCCAGTTCGGCGACGTGCTCGGGGGAGGGGTAGCTGTCCTCCGCGCCGAACAGCCCCAGCAGCGGGCCGCGCAGGTCCTTCGTCAGGTGCACGATCGGCTCGACCTGGAGCGGGAAGCCCTCGGGCGGCGTGCCGGCGACGAACGCCCCGTAGCAGTCGACGCCGGCCTGCACGTCCAGCGAGGCCAGGGCGAGGAACGCCTGGCGGCCACCGGAGCAGTAACCGATCACGCCGACCTTGCCGTTGGAGGACGGCAGGCCCCTCAGGTACTCGGCGGCGCCGGCGGCGTCCCCCAGGAACCGCTCGTCGGGCACGCCGCCTCGGGCCCGCGCCGCCGCGGCCGCGTCGTCCGGCGACGCGCCGGGCGCCTCACGGCTGTAGAGGTTCGGGCAGACGGCGGCGAAGCCCTCCGCCGCGAATCGCCGGGTGATCTCCTTGGTGGGGTCGTCGTAGCCGGGCATGTGGTGGATCACCACGACGCCGCCGTACGGACCGGGGGCCATGGGGCGGGCGGAGTACGCCTCGATGCGGTCGCCGCCGTGACCGGTGACGGTCACCGTCTCGGCGAGCAGTGCGTCATACATGTACGCGGTCCTTCCGGGGGACGGAGATCAGCACTCTATTCCGCATGCGCTTTCCCCCTGCCGCCGCCCCGCCCTGGACCCCGGCGGGAGCCGCTCCGTAGGGTCGCCTCATGAGGCAACGGCCCGAGGGAGTCGGCGAGGAGGAGCTGGGCGAGGCGCTGCGCGCGTGGGGGATCGACGCCGCGTCATGGACCTACGAGCCCGTCGGCTTCGGCGACCACCACTGGACGGCGGCCGACGCCCGCGGCCGGCGCTGGTTCGTCACCGTCGCCGACCTGACGCACAAGCAGCACTGCGGGGCGGACGCCGAGTCCGCCTTCGAGGGACTGAGCCGGGCCATGGACACCGCACTCGCCCTGCGGGAACGCGCGGGCCGGGAGTTCGTGGTCGCCCCGCTGCCCGCCGCCGGGGGCGGCACGGTACGCAGGATCGGCGCGCGGTACGGGGTCAGCGTCTTCCCCTACGTGGACGGCGTCGCCGGCGACTTCGGCGACCGTCTCGACGCGTGCGGACGCGGCGCCCTGCTGGACACCCTCGCCGTGCTCCACCGGACACCGCCCCCGGCCCCCGTCCCGCGCCCACGACTCGCGCTCCCCGGGCGGGCCGCCCTGGAAGCGGCGCTCGCCGGGTTGCGCGACCCCTGGCACGGGGGCCCGTACGGCGAGCGGGCGAGGGCCCTGACGAGCGAGCACGCCGGGGCGCTCCGGCGGCGGCTCGGGGAGTTCGACCGGCGTGCCGCCGCGCTCGAACGCGCGGGAGGGGAACACGTCGTCACCCATGGCGAGCCGCACCCCGGCAACCTGCTGCGGCAGGACGCGGGGCACGTGCTCGTCGACTGGGACACCGTCGGTCTCGCCCCGCCCGAGCGCGATCTGTGGCTGGTCGTCACCGGGGCCGAGGACCTCGACCGCTACCAGGACGCGGCCGGCCGCCGCCCCGACCCGGACGCCCTCGCCCTGTACGGGCTGCGCTGGCGACTGGAGGACGTCGCCTCCTTCCTCGGCGACTTCCGCTCCCCGCACCGCGCCACGCCCGATTCCGACCTGGCCTGGCGGTCCCTGGCCGCCACCGTGCGCGCCTTGGCATGAACACCCCTCAGCGGTCGAGCCGTTCCTCCCGGCTGATGACGGAGCGGGCCGCCGGAGCTCATCGCCGCGCCGGCCGCAGGGCTCACCGGTCGGTGGGGCGCAGTGCCTCGAGGACGCGGGTCGCCGTCTCGACGTCCTGCCCGGAGAGGGTGACCGTGACGCCGTCGTGCTCGAAGGTCATCTCGGGGGCCGAGGAGCGGGCCGCGCGCCAGGCGAGCCAGGCCAGGGCGAGGTTGGCCAGCCGGAAGCCGCTGTCGAGGGCGATCCGGATGCCTTCCAGGGTGCCGCCGACGCCGACGCCGACGCCGACGCCGCCGATGCGGCCTACCGCGGGCCCGCGCCCCTGGAGGGCGACCTTGGCGTTGCGCCGCACATAGGAGTCGTCCAGCAGCCAGGTGTGGAACGAGCGCAGCTCGTCCTCGGCGTCCCGCGCCTGCGTCGTGACGATGAGGTCCATCGGCACCGTTCCCCCTGGGTGAGCACCGCCGTGCCGTCACTCTGGCACAGTCGCATGCGGTGACGCAGGCATCCGCGCAAAGCGGTACGAGACGTACGGCGGCGTGCGCCACCCGTCGCTTGCCGTGGCCGGGCGGCGGGCGCAGGCTGGAAACATGGCTGCTCAGGGCGGGCCGACGCTCATCACGTCCGTCCAGCGGGCCTTCCGCCTGCTGGAAGCGGTGGGCGCACACGAGGGTGGCGTACCGGCGAAACAGCTGGCGCGCGAGACGGGGCTGCCGCTCGCCACCGCCTACCACCTGCTGCGGACCCTCACCCACGACGGCTACGTGCGCAAGCTCGCCGACGGCGGCTTCGCCCTCGGCGAGAAGCTCGAGGCCCTGCACGCCGCGAGCCGCCCGCAGATGCCGCTCAGCCGTATCCGGCCGGCACTGGCCGCGCTGCGTGACGACCTGTCCGCCGCCGCCTACCTGACCTTCTACGAGGACGGCGAGATCCGGGTGGCGGACATCGTCGACGGCCCCCGGACCCCGCGGGTCGACCTCTGGGTGGGCTTCGAGGAGGCGGGGCACGCCACCGCGCTCGGCAAGTGCGTGCTGCGCGAGCTGGACGAGGAGGCCCGCAACGACTACCTCGCCCGTCACCCGCTGGCCGATCTGACCCCGCGCACGATCACCCACCGCGCGGAGCTGCTGCGGTGCCTGGAGAGCGCCCCCGCCCCTCCCGCCGTCACGGACCTGGAGGAGTACGCCCTGGGGACGGTCTGCGTCGCGGTGCCCGTCTACAGCGGCAGCACGCTGGGCTCGCTCGGTGTGTCGCTGCGCGCGGACCGGGTCGCCGCACTCGAAGACGTGCGCGCCAAGCTGCTCTCCACGGCGAGCCGGGTGACCCGGGGTCTGTCGCTCACTATCTGAAATTCCCGCCCTTGTGGTCGGGGTGCATACACCCATTAACTGGTGGAAACGGACATCGGCGGTGTGACGCCTCGCACAGGCAGGGATTGCGGACGAACATGAGTCAAGCCCCGGACCAGCGGCATGGCGGCCGGCCGACCTGGCACGTCGCCGCGGGAGCGCCCTTTGCGATCATCTGCGGGGTGGCCCTCGTCGCCTTCGTCAGCGGCAGCGGCCCCGACTGGCTGCCTCTGCTCGCCGTCGGGCCGGCGCTCGCCGCCGCCGTAGGGGGACCGTGGCGCGTCCTGCGGGCGGGCGTGCTCGCGGTGGCGCTGGCCGCGGTCCTCGGCGCCTACAAGGGCACGCACGGCGACAAGCTGGCCATCGTGGTGGCCGCGCTGGCCGCGGTCACCCTGGCGAGCGGGCTGGGAGCCGCGGTCCGGGGGCGCCGTGAGCGGGTGCTCGCGGCCGTCCGGTCGGTCGCCGAGGCGGCACAGCACGCGCTGCTGCTGCCCGTGCCGGAGACCGTCGGCCCCTTCCAGGTGGCCGTGCGCTACAGCGCCGCTGCGGCGGAGGCCCGGATCGGCGGCGACCTGTACGCCCTGGTGCCCACCCCGTACGGGGTGCGGCTGATCGTGGGCGACGTCCGCGGCAAGGGGCTGCCGGCGGTGAGCACCGCCGCCCTGGTGCTGGGCGTGTTCCGCGAGGCCGCCTACGACGAGCCCGACCTGCTCGACGTCGTCGACCGCATCGAGCGCAGCCTGGCCCGCAACCTCGGCCCGGACGACTTCGTCACCGCCGTCGTCGTCGGGCACCCCCGCCCGGGCCGCATGGAGGTCGTCAACTGCGGTCACGCCCATCCGCTGCTGCTGCGCGGGGGCGACGTCCTGGCCGTCGAGTCCTCCGGCCACGTCCCGCCGCTGGGGCTGCGCGCCCTCGCCGGGGAGGAGCCGGTGCTCCAGGTGCTGCCCTTCTCCGAGGGCGACCAGCTGCTGCTGTACACCGACGGCGTCATCGAGGCCCGCGACCGCGGCCGCCGCTTCTACCCCCTGGACGAGCGCGTCACGCGCCACCTCACCGACGACCCCGCGCGCACCCTGGCCGCGCTCCACGACGACCTGCTGGACCACGTCGGGGGCAGGCTGCACGACGACGCGGCGCTGCTCCTGCTGCGCAGCACCTCCAGCGCCGCGTCCGTCACCGAGCTGCCCGTCCCCGTCGTGTCCGGCGGCGCCGACAGGGCCCAGGCCGGCTGAGCCTCCGGTCGCGGGAAGGCGCACGAGTGGCGCACTTTTTCAGCGATTTGCTGCACTTCAGGCGATATGCGATACGTGGAGGAGGGGCCTTTCACCGCTCGCCGAGGAAGTGCCATGACAGGAGCGCACGAGGACGTCGGGCGCGTGGTCACCGGTCGCTACCGGCTTCTGCGCCGGCTCGGCGTCGGCGGCATGGGACGGGTGTGGCTCGCCTACGACCAGGAGCTGGCCTGCGAGGTCGCCGTCAAGGAGATCGTCCTGCCGCCCGGAGTCCCCGAACGCGAGGTGAGCTCCCGCATCGCCCGGGCCCGCGGCGAGGCCCGGCACGCCGCCCGGCTGCGGAACCACCCCCACGTCGTCACCGTCCACGACATCGTGGAGGAGGACGGCCTCCCGTGGATCGTCATGGAGTTCGTCCCCGGCGCCATGGACCTGGAGGCGGTGGTGCGCGAGCGCGGGCCGCTGCCGCCCGCGGAGGTCGCCCGGATCGGGCTGGCCGTGCTCGACGCCCTCCTGGAGGGCCACCGGCTGGGCATCCTGCACCGCGACGTCAAACCGGCCAACATCCTGCTGACCCATCCCGGCTCGCGGCCCTCCTACCCCACCGAGGGCGGCGGCCGGGTGATGCTCACCGACTACGGCATCGCCCTAGAGCCCAGCTCGGGCGAGACCCGCCTCACCGCGACCCTGGAGATCCTCGGCACCCCGCGCTTCATGGCGCCGGAGCGGGCCAACAACCGGCCGCCCACCGCGGCGGGCGACCTGTTCTCGCTCGGCGCCACCCTGTACTACGCGCTGGAGGGCACCGGGCCCTTCGACCGCGAGACCGCCCTCACCACCCTGAGCGCCCTGCTCTTCGAGCCGCCCGCCCCGCCACGCCGGGAGACCCGGCTGACACCCGTCCTCGTGGGACTGCTCGCCAAGGACCCCGCGGACCGGATGGGCGCGGAGGAGGCCGCCCGGCGGCTCTCCGCCGTCGCCGCCCAGCCGTACCACCTCCACCCGGCCCCTGCGGGGGAGCCGGCGGCCCCCGCCGAGAACCCACCGCCCGAGCGGTCCCCCGCACCGGAGCCGCCGCGCCCCCAGTCGTCGGCCGCCCCGACGACCGAACTCCCGCCGTCGGCCGAACTCCCGCCGCCGGCCGGGCAGGAGGAACACGAACGGTCCGGCCCGCCCCCGGGGCCGCTGCCGCCGAAGGGCGGCGAGGGCCCACCGCGGTCCGGTCCGCCCCGGCCACGGCGCCGGCGGGCCGGGCTCGTCGCCGCGGTGGTGCTGGTGGCGCTGGCCTTGGTGGGCGGCGGCATCTACCTGGCGCAATCCCCTTCCCCGGGCCCTGAGCACGCCACGCCGGCATCCGTGCAGTCGATCAAGGTCGGCGACTCCCCGCACGGAGTGGCGATGTCCCCGGACGGGGGCCGGGGCTACGTGGCCAACTACAGCTCGGGGTCGGTGTCGATGATCGACACCGAGCTGAACCGCACCGTGGGCGATCCCATCCCCGTGGGCCGCTTCCCGAAGGGGGTGGCGGTCTCACCGGACGGGCGCAAGGTCTACGTGACCAACAACTACGCGGGCTCGGTCTCGGTCATCGACACGTCGAGCAACCGCACGGTGGGCGATGCGATCTCCGTGGGCTCCAGCCCGGAGGGGCTGGCGGTGTCGCCGGACGGGAGCCGGGTCTACGTGGCCAACGGGACGTCCGGTTCGGTGTCGGTGATCGACACCGCGGAGAACCGCACGGTCGGCGATCCCATCCCCGTCAGCCGCTTCCCGCGGGGGGTGGCGGTGTCCCCCGACGGGCGCAAGGTCTACGTGACCAGCTTCGGCCGCAACAGGAGCTCGGCCTCGGTGTCGGTGATCGACACCGCGGAGAACCGTACGGTGGGTGATCCCGTCCTCGTCGGCCGACGCCCTGAGGGGGTGGCGGTGTCGCCGGACGGGAGCCGGGTGTACGTGGCCAACGGGGGATCGGGTTCGGTGTCGGTGATCGACGCCGCGGAGAACCGTACGGTCGGCGATCCCATCCCCGTCGGCTCCAGCCCCGCGGGGATGGCGATGTCCCTGGACGGGCGGCACGTCTACGTGGCCGACGGGGGTTCCGGTTCGGTGTCGGTGATCGACACCGCCGAGAACCGCACGGTGGGCGGCGCGATCGCGGTGGGCTCCAGCCCTGAGGGGGTGGCGGTGTCGCCGGACGAGCGCCGCGTCTACGTGGCCGACGCGACCTCCGGTTCGGTGTCGGTGATCACGTTCTAGCGAACGTGCGGGTGGGCCGGCTCAACTCAAGGCGGGGTGCAGCCCGGCGGCTCCCAGACGGGGTTGCCGTCGCCGTCGTTGTGGTAGCTCGTGCAGTCCTCGCTGGGCGCCAGGCGTGAGGTCTCCGTCGTGGCTCTGGTCGTTTGAGGCGCCGCCTGGGCGCTCGCCACGCCCACCGTTCCGGCGAGCAGCGCTGCGGCGCACGACGCTCCTACGAGGTGCCGGATTCGGCTGCCTTTCTCCCTGCCTATCGCCATGATTAGCCCCTTTTCAGTAGAAATGTCGCTCACGTATTCACCAGGGTGGGAGTTCGGCCGCGACGGTGTCAACGCCATCGACGGCGAACCGTCCCGATGTTGCAGAATCGGGAAGTTCGCCGGGTCGGGCCCTGCCGGGCCCGGGTCCGGTCAGCCGCCGTCGGCCCCGTCCGGTGCGGGTAGCGGCTGCTCGGCCCAGATGGTCTTGCCGCGGGCGTGGTAACGCGTGCCCCACATGGAAGCGAGCTGCGAGACCAGGTAGAGCCCGCGTCCGCCCTCGTCCGTCTCCAGGGCGCGCCGGACGTGCGGGGAGGTGCTGCTGCCGTCGCCGACCTCGCAGATCAGCCGGCGGTCGCGGATCAGCCGCAGTCGCACCGGCGGTGCGCCGTAGCGGATCGCGTTCGTGACGAGCTCGCTGACCAGCAGCTCGGTGGTGAACTCCAGTTCCGCGAGGTCCCACTCGGCCAGTTTCCCGGTCACCAGCCCGCGCGCCCGCCCGACCGACTCCGGCGCGCCCGCCAGGTCCCAGGTGGCGTGGCGGTCCGGCGGCAGACGGTGCAGCCGTGCCACCAGGAGTGCCACGTCCTCCCCGGGATGCCCGCCCGGCACGAGCCGGCGCAGTGCCTCGTCGGCGATCTCGCCGGGCCCGCACCCGGGACCGGCCCCGGCCAGCGCCTCGGCGAGCCGGAGCACCGCCGCGTCCCCGGACGCCGGGGCGAGCAGCCCCTCGGTGTAGAGGGCCAGGAGGTCACCGTCGGCATGGGCCACCTCCGAGCATTCGAAGGGCACGCCGCCGGTGCCCAGTGCGGGCGTCGCCGGGGCCCCGGCCACCGACACCTCGCCGTCGGGGCTCACCCGTGCCGGCATCGCGTGCCCGGCGCTCGCGACGGCGGAGCGCATGGTGATCGGGTCGAAGATCGTGTAGAGGCACGTCGGGGCGGAGATCCCGGGGGTGGGCCCGCCCTGTTCCTCGTGGAACCGCTTGACCTGGTCGCTCAGGTGCGTGAGCAGCTCCTCCGGGGCCATGTCCAGGTCCGCCAGCGTCCGCACGGCCGTCCGCAGCCGGCCCATGGACACCGCCGAGTGCAGCCCGTGCCCGCCCGCCTCGCCGATCACCAGGGCGGTACGCGCGCCGGAGAGCGGGATGACGTCGAACCAGATGCCGCCGGGCCCGGCGTGGCCGCCCCGTGCCAGGTGGCGCGCGGCGGCTTCCACGGTCGCCAGCGCCGGCAGCCGCTGCGGCAGGAGGTTCCGCTGCAGCGCCAGCGCCGTGGCCCGTTCGCGGGTGTAGCGGCTCGCGTTGTCGATGCACACCGCGGCGCGTGCGACGAACTCCTGCGCGAGCATGACGTCGTCCGCCTCGAACGAGTGTGCCCGGGTGAACCGGATGAAGAGCACCACGCCCAGCGCCGCCCCGCGCGCGAACATCGGCACCAGGAGCCAGGACCGGACGGCGAAACCCTGGATCAGCTCCGCCCGGGCGGGATCGGCGGCCTCCAGCTCGACCAGCAGTTCCTCGCCCGTGAGCAGGACGGGCTTGCCGGTGGCCAGGGCCCGTGCGGCCGGGGTGCCGGGCAGGGACGCAAAGCCGTCCACGTCGCCCGGCGCCACCACGGTCCGCGCCGGGCCGCCGGGGACCATCGTCGCCGCGGCGCGGCGCAGGGGCACCGTGTCGGCGACCGGCCCGGGCAGCGGCTCCTCACCACCGATCACCGAGTCCACCAGGTTGACGTAGGAGAAGTCGGCGAACCGCGGCACGGCCACGTCCGTCAGCTCCTGCGCCGTGTGCAGCACGTCCAGGGTGCTGCCGATCCGCGCGCTGGCCTCGTTGACCAGGTCGAGCCGTTCCCGCGCCCGGGCCTCCGTGGTGAGGTCGAAGACCATGTGCGCCAGGGCCACCACGTCACCGTCGGCGCCGCGCAGGGGCAGGATCGTCTCCGACCAGACCGTGTCCCGGTCCGGGTCGCGGGGGTCGCGGCCGCGCACCTCGCTGCCGATCATCGCCCGGCCCGAGCTGAGCACCAGCCGCTGGCGCGCCTCGAAGGCGTCCGGGTCCAGCAGCCCGGGCGGCGCCACCTCGCGCATGGTGCACCCGACGAAGTCCTCGGGGAAGCCCGTCGCGCGGATCTGGGAGTCGTTGCGGGCCAGGAAGCGCAGGTCCGTGTCGAAGACGTCGATGATGAACGGTGACTCGGTGAACAGGCCGCGCAGCAGCGCGCCGAGCAGGTCGTCCTGCCGCACCGCCTCGGCGTCCTCCGCCTGCAGCAGCCAGCGGTCCGGCGCGAGGGGATGTCCCCACAGCACCACCGCGACCGGCTCGCCCTCCCGGTGCCGCAGCAGCAGGGGGCCGAGGAAGACCGAGTGCTCCGCGTTCATGATGCCCGCGACGCGGGCGCCGTCGGGGCGTGACCACAGCAGCCGGGACACCGGCCCGCAGGCCTCGGCGGTCGTCCAGCCGAGCAGCCGCTCCGCGCCGGGGGTCCAGTTCGTCACGGTGCCCCGTGCGTCGACGACGGCGAAGGCGGCGCCTCTGGACCGGGGGAAACCGTCAGGGGCGTCGGCGAACAGCGTGCCGCGCATGTCCACCCGTCACGCCCACCCGGCCCTGGCACACCCAAGGATTCCCACAGACCAATACTGCCCGCCGTCAAGATCTGAGGCACGCGGTGCGTGCCTCACCGCCGTGACCTGCCGGGACGCGACCGGAGGAAGGCTGTCCCCGCGTCCCGCGATGAGTTTCCGGCACCGCACCGGTCCTCACCGGTGACGACAACCGACACCCGGGGGAACCCCATGACGCACCATCCCGACCTCCGTCCGGCCGCCCGGGACGTGAGCGCACTCCTGGAGCGGATCGACGACGAGCAGCTCGACGCGCCCACGCCGTGTCCCGACTACACGGTGGCCCACCTCATCGGGCACATCGCCGGGCTCTGTGCGGGCTTCCGCGACGCCGCCCGCAAGGACTTCGGCCCCACCACGGACGGCGATCCCGGCGCGGTGGTCCCCGAGCTCCCGCCCGCCTGGCGCGACGTGCTGCCCGTCCTGCTGACGGAGGTGTCCGCGGCCTGGCGGCACCCCGGGGCCTGGGAGGGCGAGACGAGGGCCGGCGGAATCACCCTGCCCGCGGACGCCGCGGGCCGTTTCGCCCTGAACGAGCTGCTGGTCCACGGCTGGGACCTGGCCCGCGCGACGGGGCTCGACCACCGCCCCGACGAGTCCGCCGTCGAGGCCGCGATCGCCCTGCTCACCGGCTTCCGGACGGCCTCCGGCGACCGCTCGGGGCCCTTCGGCCGGCCGGTTCCCGTCCCGGACTCCGCGCCGGCGCTGGACCGGCTGGTCGGACTCACCGGCCGCGATCCGGACTGGAGCCCGCCGCGCTGAGCGGCCGGCGACCCCAGGCGGAGACCATGGGCGCCGTGGCCAGGTCGAGCGTGCCGGTGGCGACGTTCGCCAGATGGCGGTCGACCTCCTCGTCGGTGGCCAGCCCGGCCGCCACGAGCCCGTCCCTGATGTGCCGCACCGTTGCCGCCTCCAGGACCGCGCACGCCGGTGACGTGATCGGGAAGTACGCGTCGGCCCCGACCTCCTCGAGACCTGCCTCCCGCAGCAGCCGCGGCAGCGTCCGCCCGTAGGCCAGGTCCGCGCCGCGCCCGGCCATCAGCGTGCGGAAGCCGGAGCGCAGCCGGTTGGCGAGCCGCTGCTCGGGTCCGGACTCGTCCGGGCAGAGCAGCGGCTGCAGCCCGGGATCGGCGTCCTCCAGCAGCAGCAGGCCGCCCGGGCGGAGGGCGCCGATCATGCGCCGCAGCGCCTCCGCCCGGTCGGTGACGTGCACCAGCACCAGCCGGGCGTGGACGAGGTCGAACCCGCCCGGCGGTGCGGGGTCGGCGGCGACGTCGTGCCGCAGCACCTCGACCGCACCGCCCGCGGCGTCCCGGGTCCACGACACGTCGATGTCGGTGGCGACCACGGCACCGCCGGGGCCGACCCGTGCGGCCAGTCCGAGGGGCACCGAGGCGCCGCCGGCACCCACCTCCCAGCAGCGCATCCCCACCCCGATGCCGAGCGCGTCGACGTGCCGGAACGTCACGGGGTCGAAGAGCTCGGCGAGGGCGTCGAAACGTGTCCCCGCCTCGGCCCGGCGGTTGTCCAGCAGGTAGCCGTGGTCGTGTCCCGGGCCGCCCCCGTGGTCCGTGTCGCGTGTCGTCATGGCGCGATTCTCCGTTACGGGGGCCTCCCTCCGGCCGCCGGGGGCCGCCCGACGATCAGGGCACTCGTGTGGGTGACACGGAAAAGCCCGGGCGGCGGTGCCCGCCGGGTGGATGCATCGCGCAGGTAGTCGATATTTCAGTCGAGATTGACAGATGTCGCTTACAGCTAACAGTTACGGATATGTCCGCATTATGTAACGCGAAGCGATTGTTCCGGTTGTGCGCGTCGCCGCTGGGTCAGAGTTGGGTCATCGGCAACCGCCGAAGCATCCGCACCGCGGGAACGGCCCGAAAGGACCAGGACCGCACCTTTGTTGAGGGGGCATCATGTCTGCTCGTATCACCCGTCGCGTCATCGCCACCGTCCTCGCCTCCGGAGCGGTCGTGGCCGCCGCCGCCCTGCCGGCCACCGCTGCGCAGAGCCGCGACCACGGCCGCCACTCCGTGGTGATCGGTGACGTCAACACCCGCGACGGCCACGGCCACGGCCGCGGCGGCCGCGGCGGGCGCGGCGGTGACGAATGGATCGAAGTGGTGAACACGGGCCGCGGCTCGGTCAACCTGCGCGGCTGGAGCCTGTCGGACCGGGACGGCAACCGCTACCGCTTCAACAACGTGTGGCTCGCCGGGCACTCGAAGGTGCGCGTCCACACCGGCTTCGGCCGCGACGGCCGGCGCGACGTCTTCCAGGACCGCCGCAACTCCGTCTGGGACCGCCGCGACGTCGCCACCCTGCGCAACGACCACCGCCAGGTCGTGGACGTCAAGTCCTGGAGCGGCCGCCGCTGACCGGCACCCGAGCCGGGCCGTGCCGCCGCAGCCCCGTGGCCGGCACGGCCCACCCCGTCACCCCTTCACGGCGTGCCGCGGCGGAATCCCGCCGCCCCCCCGCACCTAGGCGCAGGCGCGGCCCGGTAAAGCACACGGCAGATCTCCCCCCTCGAAGCGCGTTGGGTCGGGGGGGGGGGTGGGCCGGG